>CANRMW010000009.1 GCA_947631835.1 uncultured Clostridia bacterium
TCGTGCTCTCCATGACCGACAGCATCTCGTCCACGTCGAGGTTATCGACCTGCGAGATGATGTCCGCCGTCGAGTTCAAAATGCGGCTGTCCCGCTCCAGCTTGGAGGCGATCTCGCTGATCACGGTATTCGCGCCCTCCTCGAGCCGGCTCAGGGAACGCTTCCGGATCGAGGCGCTGATCTGGAAAAAAGCCACGAGGAACAGCACGGCGATCACCACCATCAGCGCGGCGGTCGCCACGATGTTGCTCCCTCTCAGCACTCGTTTTTTCATAGCACTCGTTTCTCCTCCGCCAAAATTCGGCCGGCGCGCGCCATCAGATCTCCGCCTGGAAAGCCCGGATGGCGTTCACCGTGTTTTCGTAGTCCTCTTTCACCTTCGCAAAGAGCGCGTCCGTCTCGGTCTGCCCGGCACGGAGCGCCTCGGTCAGCGCGCTGCTCGAAGCCGCGAGCACCGTAAAGCTCAGGTTTTGGCACATGCCCTTGATCGTGTGCGCGGCGCGGAACGCCTCTTCCGTTTCGCCGCTTTCGAGCGAACGGCACAGCAGGTCGTAGCTGCCGTCGTCGAGAAATTTGAGCACGAACTTCTGCAGCAGGCGTTCGCTGCGCAGACGGCCGATGGCGTCGCTGTAATTGGCGCCCATGTTCTCGTAACAGGTCTGCAGTGTCATTGTTTATCCTCCTTTTCCCGCCCGGCTTTCTTTTCCGGGACGGCGTCCAAAAGATTGTGTAAAGACGGATTATAGAAGCGGTACTGGTGTTTGCCGCCCCGCTTTGCAGCATAGAGCGCGGCGTCCGCCGCGTAGTAAAGCGATTCGTAGCTGAGGCCCGTGGTCTCTCCCAGCGCCACGCCCATGGAGACGGAGACCGCGTGCCTGTCGCAGGTGAAGCAGAGATTGTGGAAAATACGGTCGATGGTCTTTTCAATATCGGTGTTGTACTCGAGGAAGATGAAGAACTCCTCGCCGCCCGCCCGGCAGCAGATATCGGTGCTGCGCACGCTGTTCTTCATGCGCCGCGCAAGCTGCTGAAGCACCTTGTCGCCGAACATGTGGCCGTACACGTCGTTGATGACCTTGAAGTCGTCGATGTCGATCTCCGCGAGCGCGAAATGCCCGCCGGACGAATCGGACATTCTCAGCTCCATGCGTTCGCGCGCGCTGGCCCGGTTGATGAGCCCGGTCAGCGGATCGCGCGCGGCCTTCTGCTCCAACTCCTGCAGCTTCATGTGCGTGTCGTGGATGTCCATCACGATGCCCAGCGCGCCCTCGAACTTCGGTTCCGTGTCCTCGGACCAGAGCGCCCGCGTGACGATCCGGTGCCAGCGCGTCATGCCGTCATAGCGCAGCGCGCAGTCGAACCGCACCTCGGGGTTCTCCGGCGTGGAGGCGCGCAGCCGCCGTCCCACCTCGTTCCAGACGTTCCGGTCCAGCACCTCGAAGATTTTTTCGTTATGGCGCGGATCCATGATGATCTCGTCCAGACCCAGCTTCTTCGCGCCGCGCGCGGAAAGCGTGATCATGGAGGGGGAATCCGTATATTCGAACTGGATCGTCTCGGTCAGCGAGGCGAAGAAGCTGTTGCGCATCCGCTCGCGTTCAAGCAGCTGCAGCGTGCGCCTCGATGCGCCGCCCTCGCCGCGCAGCGTCTCCTCCGAGATGCTCCGCAGCTTCCGCTGCCTGACCTCCTCCACGATCCCCTCGTCCCGCGCGGTGCGCAGACGGTCCACGTTTTCTTCCATACATTCGAGCAGGAACGGGTTGAACGCGCCGCACTCCCCGTTCACGATCATCCGCACGGCCTCCTCGTGGGAGAACGGCGGCTTATAGACGCGCTCGCTCGTCAGCGCGTCGTAAACGTCCGCCAGCGCGACCACCTGCGCGGAGATCGGGATGTCGTCGCCCTTCAGCCCGTCGGGGTAGCCCTTGCCGTCGTACCGCTCGTGGTGCCAGCGGCAGATCTCATACGCGACCTTCACGAGCCGCTCCTGCTGGTGGACCGGGAGCTTCGCGAGCATATCCGCGCCGATCGCGGAATGCGTCTTCATGATCTCAAATTCCTCTTTCGTCAGGCGGCTGGGCTTATTGAGGATCTTCTCGTCGATCGCCATCTTCCCGATGTCGTGCAGGGCGGACGCCGTGCTGATGAGCGAGATGTCCGCCATCGTCAGGCCGTATTTGTCGGTCTTCGCCATGAGCCGACTGAGGAGCATATCCGTCAGGTTCCGCACATGCAAAATATGCAGGCCGCTTTCGCCGTTTCGAAATTCCATGATGTGGCTGAGGATGTCGATCATCAGGTCGCTCTGGCGTTCCTTTTCGTAGACCTGCTCCTCCACCATGCTGATGAGCCGCTTCTGCTTCGCGTAGAGCAGCAGCGTATTGACGACTCTCCGCTGCACGATCAGCGCGTCGAACGGCCGCGCGATAAAATCGGTCGCCCCCAGCTCATACGCGCGCTCCACCTGATCGGAGCTGTTTTCCGCGGAGATGATGATGACCGGCACGTCCTCGATCCAGCGGTTCTGGTTCATCGCATCCAGCACGCCGAAGCCGTTCATTTTCGGCATCACGATGTCCAGCAGCACAAGGGAAAGCTCCACCGCGTGCTTGGAAAGGATCGAAACGGCCTCCACGCCGTCCTCCGCCTCCATCAAATCGTAATCGTCGCAAAGCATATCCACCAGGATGGAGCGGTTCATCTCGGAATCGTCCACGATCAGGATCTTCTCTTTCTGGTCCTTCTGCATATTCTCCTCCACTTCGGCGCCGCATTTTCTTTCAGCGCCGCATTTTCTTTAGGAAGCTCCGGGCTTTGCGCGGCTCCCGGGGCATAAAAAACCACTTTACATATATTATACCGGTTGACGCGTACAATTTCAAGTCCTTTCCATATCTTTTATGCGTGTTTATGCGTGAGCGCAGTTTTCTTTCCCCCTTTGGGGGAGAATGCGCGGAAAACGCAGAATCCTCTTGCGTTTGGCATTTTCTTGTGCTATAATTTCTTCATATCCGAGAGCTTTTGCGCGGGTCTGTTTGTCGTTCAGAAAAACGGAAACCTCCGTTTTTCCGCCCCGCGAAACGCGCCCGGCCATGAAGCACTTTCCCAAAAGGAGGCGGCAGCATGAAGCACAGAGCATTCCGAAGTCTGCCCACCCTGATCCTGATCCTCGCGGCGGTCCTGTTTTCCGCCGCGTTCCCGGCGCGCGCCGCGCAGCCCGCGCTCTCCCTCACCCCGGAAGAGCTTGCATACGTCTCCGCCCACCCCACCGTGCGCGTAGGCTATGTGCAGGACCGCACGCCCGTCTCTTTTTCCGATAAAAACGGCGAGTTTGCCGGGATCTCCCGCCATATCTTCGACCGCATCGCCGAGTTGATCGGCATCGGGTTCGAATACGCGGCGCTCCCCGCCGGCGACGTCACCTACGACACGCTCCTCGACGGCGGCTTCGATCTCGTCACCAGCGTGGAATACAACAAAGAAAACCAGAACGCGCGGGGCATTCTCATCAGCGAACCGTATCTTTCCGGCCTCAAGGTCATCGTGGCGCGGGCGGGGCTGGAGTTCCGCTCCGACGCGCACCTGAAGGTCGCGATCTCCACCGGCTCCCAGACCATCCGGAAGGTCCTCGGCAGGATCTATCCCAACTTCGAGCTCGTGGATTATCCCTCGACCTCCGCGTGCTTCAACGCGGTCAACTCTGGGGAAGCCGACCTGATGATCCAGAACCAGTACGTCGCGGAATACTGGTTCTCCAAGCCCGTCTACGAAAAGCTCAAGGTCATCCCGGTGCTCGAGATGGAGGACCAGCTCTGCTTTTCCGCCGTGGTCGCGTTCGGCGGCGGGGACGGCCCTTCCGAAGCGGACGGCTCCGTGCTGATCGGCATCCTGAACAAGGCCATCGCCTCCCTCACCGAGGACGAGGTCGGCAGCTTCACGATCCAGGGCGTGATGGAAAACCAGTACCGCTACACGCTCGGCGATTTTCTCTACCGCTACCGCTTTGCCTTCGGCGTCCTCGTGGTCTCCCTGTTCGTGATCCTCACGCTCGCGATCTTTCTGGTACACCTGCGCATCCTCTTTGCGGAAAACCGCGCGGACGCCAAGGCGAAATCGCAGTTCCTCTCCACCATGAGCCATGAGATCCGCACGCCGCTGAACGGCCTGATCGGTCTCAATTACCTCATGTCCCAGAAGATAGACGACAAGGAGCGGATGGAGGACTACCTGCGCCAGTCCACTGTGACGGCGAATTACCTGCTTTCCCTCGTGAACGACATTCTGGATATGTCGAAGCTGGAAGACCAGAAAATGGAGCTCACGCTCCGGCCGATCGACCTCTCCCTCGTGCTGGACACGGTCGGCTCCATCGTCCGCAACACCATGTCCGAAAAGATGCTCCGCTTCGAGACGGACGCGTCGCTCACCTGGCCCTTCCTGCTCGCGGATCAGATCCGCATCGAGCAGGTGTTGCTGAATCTGCTCGACAACGCCCGGAAGTTCACCCCGCGCGGCGGGAAGGTCGATCTCACCGTCACGCAGGAGCAGATCAAGGACGGCCGGATCCGCACCGCCGTCACCCTTTCGGACACCGGCCGCGGCATGAGCGAGGAATTTCAAAAGCACCTCTTCGAGGCGTTCACGCAGGAGTTGGAGACCGTCTCCAAGGGCAACCAGGGCACGGGCCTCGGGCTGCCCATCAGCCGGCATCTCGCCCGGCTCATGGACGGCGACCTCACACTCGAAAGCAAGCTCGGCGAGGGGAGCGTCTTCACGTTCACCTTCCTCGCTTCGCCCTGCGATCCCCCGGAAAAGGAGGAGATGAAGCCCGCCGAACTCTGGCGGGACCACGCCCGCATCCTTGTGGCGGAGGACAACGAGCTCAACGGCGAGATCATTCTGGAGCTTCTCGGCGGAGAGGGCTTCGCGGCGGATCTCGCGGAAAACGGACGGAAGGCATTGGAGATGTTCCGCGCCTCCGCGCCGTATACATACGGCCTGATCCTCATGGATCTCCTCATGCCGGAAATGGACGGCTTTGAATCGGCGATGGCCATCCGCGCGCTCGACCGCGCCGACGCCAAAACGGTCCGGATCGTCGCCTGCACCGCCAACACCCTCCCCGAGGACCGGCAGAGGGCGCTCGAAAGCGGCATGGACGATTTTCTCCCGAAGCCCGTGGACGTGGACGAACTGCTCCGCAAGATCGGCGCCGCGCGGGAGGGACCGTGACCCGCGCCCCTGAAAAACAGCCGTCCCTGTCTCTATTTTATGGAACTCCCCCCGCGAATGTCCGAACGCGGGGGTCTTCTCAAAAAAGCGGCCTTTTGCGCCGCGCCGGAGGTCCCCTATGCACACGCTTCTCCGTTCCCACGCCGAAACGGTCGTCCAAGCGTCCATCGCCGCCGTCCAGCCGGACGGCGCGGTCCGGCGCGCCCTTTCCGGGATCTCGTTCCCGGGCCGCGTCGTGCTCGTCTCGGTCGGCAAGGCCGCGTGGCAGATGGCAAAAGCCGCGCACGACTGCCTCGGCGGGCGGATCGAACGCGGCGCCGTCATCACAAAATACGGCCATGTGAAGGGCCCCATCGGGAATTTCGCCTGCTACGAAGCGGGCCATCCCGTCCCGGACGCGAACTCCTTTCTCGCGACGCAGGCCGCGCTCGATCTCGTCTCCGGCCTCGGCCCCAAAGACACGGTGCTGTTCCTGCTCTCGGGCGGGGGCAGCGCGCTCTTCGAAAAACCGCTCGTCCCCGCCGAAACGCTGCAGGACGTCACCGCGCAGCTTCTCGCCTGCGGCGCGGACATCGTGGAGATGAACACCGTGCGCAAGCGCCTCTCCGCCGTGAAGGGCGGGCGCTTCGCATCGCTCTGCGCGCCGGCGCAGGTCTTCTCCGTGGTGCTTTCGGACATCCTCGGCGACCCGCTCGACATGATCGCCTCCGGCCCCGCCGCCCCGGACGCCTCCACCTCGGCCGAAGCCGTTGCGGTCGCGAAAAAATACGCGCTGCGCCTCACGCCGGAGACCCTCGCGCTCCTCGAAACGGAGACGCCGAAGTCGCTCTCCAACGTCACGACGCAGATCACCGGCTCCGTCCGCGAGCTCTGCGCCGCCGCCGCAAGGTCGTGCGCGTCGCTCGGCTACGCGCCGGTGCTCCTCACCGACCGGCTCTGCTGCGAGGCGCGGGAGGCCGGCAGCTTCCTCGCCTCCGTTTTGCGGACCCACGCCGACTGCGAAACGCCCACGGCGTTCCTCGCGGGCGGCGAGACCGTCGTCCGGCTGACCGGCAGCGGCAAGGGCGGCCGCAACCAGGAGCTCGCGCTCGCCGCCGCTTCCGGCATCGACGGCCTCCCCGGCGCGTGCGTGTTCAGCTTTGGCAGCGACGGCACCGACGGCCCCACCGACGCCGCCGGCGGCTATGTGGACGGCGGGACCGCCGCCGCGCTCAAGGCCGCCGGGCTGGACGTTTTTTCCGTCCTGCGGGAAAACGATTCCTACCACGCGCTCGAAAAGACCGGCGGACTGCTCTTCACCGGGCCGACCGGCACGAACGTCAACGACGTCGCCGTCGCGCTGATCCGGCCCGAAAAGATGTGAGGGAATCAGAAAACAGGGGACCCGCCGGGGCATCAAAGACCGATGTCCCGGCGGGTCCGTATCGTTTTGCTGTATGTTACTGTTTCGACCAGAGCACATGCTCCGCGAAGTACGCGTACATCTGCGGCCAGCAGAACCAGTCGTGGCTCGCCGTCGTGAAATACGGGATGAACGGCAGACCCTTCGCCTTGAGCGCGCGGATCGTCGGCGGCACGCCGATCTCCCGCTCGTTGTAGGCGATGTCCTCCTCGGCGGAGCCGATCATCAGCGTGACGTCTTTGAGGTGCGGGTCCTCGAGCGTGAAGTGCTCGCCGCCCGCGATGCCGCCGGAGAACGCGCCGAAATAATCGTAGACCGCGGCGCGGTGCATGTACATGTAGAGCGTCGTCATGCTGCCCATCGAGAGCCCGCAGAACGCGCGGTCGGCGGTCGCCTTCGAGACGTTGAAGATCTTCTCGATGAACGGGATCACGCACTGCTCGCAGTTCTCCGCGATCTTCTTGAAATCCCAGCGGTAGACCGAGTTGTTCATACACACGAGGATGGCTTCCTTCGTTTTGCCCGCCGCGATGAGGTTGTCCATGATGTTCCCGATGCCGCCCTGCACCGGCCAGTCCGCCTCGTTGCCGCCGCCCCCGTGGGAGACGAGCACCAGCGGATAGGTCTTCTCGCGGTCGAACTTCGCGAGCAGATACACCGCGAGGCTCTGCACCTTGCCGTCGATGTCGGTGTAGGACATATAGCTGAACGTTCCGGCCTGCTTTTTGTCCGGGATGGGCAGCCACGGGCATTCCGCCGCCGTGCCGACATAGAGCATGCTGTTCTGCTGCTTTCCGGTGATAGTGGGAACGGCGGGCAGGTTCTTCGGGTCCGGGACCACACGGTTCGTCTCGCCGGAAAATCCTGAGGCCATCGCCGCTTCCATGTCCTTGAGGCCCATTTTCGAGCCGTCCTTCATCGTCATGGTGCTCCACGCGAAACGCGGGTCGCTGCTCGGCGGGGCAAACTCCGGGTTCACGAGGAAGTGGTACGGGTACGCGCCGGCGGGGAGCCTGAGCGTTGTCTCGTAGACGCCGTCCGCGTTCTTTTCGAGCGTCTCGCAGTACAGCCCGCCGATGTTGTCGAGGCTCTCGTCATACTGCGCCGGCGTGAACTTCTCGTCGCAGTCCACCATGCCGGTCTCGTCGGTGTGGCCGGTCAGGCCGCTCTTATAGAAGAGAAATTCGCCGCGCAGCGCCACGCTGCGCACCTCGCCGGGGCAGTCCTTCGGGTCGAAGGTGATCTTTACGTCGTAGAGTTTTTTCATGGGGCATTCGTCCTTTCCGTGGCCGCGCATCCGCTGTGCCTTGTTTTTTCCGTTTTATTATACCGGATTTTCCCGCCCGTTACAATCACTTTCTCGGAATTTTCCGTTTGTTTTCAGTCCGCCGGCGCTTCCTCCCACGCCGCAAGCTCCCGAACGTCGTCCAGCGGGACCGCGCCGTTCGCCGTCAGCAGCAGGCGCGCCTCGCGGTCGATCCCCAAAAAGATCCTTTTCCCGGTCTCATACGACCCGAGCTCCTCGCCCTGCGCGCGCTTTTCCGGCCGGAACCGCGTCACCCGCACCGCGTCTCCGGGGCGCAGCCGCTCCACGGTCCGTTCCATCTCCTCCAACGCCTGCTCGCAGAGCGTCACGCGCGGGACCAGCACCCGCTCCTTCCCCGCCGTCAGGATCGAGATATCGAAGCCCCGCAGCGCCGCGAACGGCGCGAAGATCTTGGCCCGGTTCTCCAGCGTCATCTTCGGCCGCTTCGACGCCGGCCGCGCGCGGTAGACCAGCTTCGCATACGTTCCCTCCATCCGTTTTCCGCTCCTTTCATGCCTGATGTCCGCCGATCTGTCCGTTCCGCTCGATGGTCGTCGCGCCCTCCATGAGATCGTGCGCGCGGAAGACCGCGTTTTTCCCGTAGCGCTTGTGCAGCCCGATCTGCGCCCGCAGCAGGTCCGTCTCCCGCTCCTCCCGCCCGAGGTCCTCGAAAAAGCTCATCTGCGGCGGCACCTCCGTCTTTTTCGAGAGCCGGATCGCCGCGACGCCGAGGTGCTTCGCCTTGAGCGCGGGGTCCACGATCCGGTCAAAGAGCCGCGCCGCCGCTTCCGTGATCCGGCGGAGGGAATCCGTCGGCCCGTGCAGGTCCGCCGTGCCGTTCGCCGGGACGGGCGTCAGCCGCCCGTAGTGGTTCAGACGGACCGGCCCGCCGTAGGACGCGCCGTCCGGCAGCGCGTCGTAGCCGACATACAGCGTGAAGCCCTCCGCGACGAACCCCTTTTCGACCAGCTCCAAAACGACGTGTTCCGCCATCTCGAGGATCACGAGCCGCGCCTCCGCAAAGCCGTAGCCGCGTTTGAGCACCTGCCCGGAACTGATCGATTTCGTGCTCGGCCGGTAGTGCTTGATGTCCTGCATGCGGCACGGCTCGATCCCCCACGCGTGGTCGATCAGGATCTCCGCGTCCACGCCGAACGCCTTGAACAGCGTGTCCTCCCGATAGAGGCTGTATTCCGCAAGGTCCCCCATGGTGGTGATGCCGAGCGTTCGGAGCCGCCGTTCGGTCCCGCCGCCGATCATCCAGAAATCCGTCAGCGGGCGGTGCTCCCAAAGCTGCCTGCGAAACGCGATCTCGTCCAGCTCCGCGATGCGCACGCCGTCTCTGTCCGCGGGCATGTGCTTCGCCACGATGTCCATGGCGATCTTCGCGAGATACAGGTTCGTCCCGATGCCCGCCGTCGCCGTGATCCCGGTCGTTCGGAGCACGTCGCGGATCATCTTCACCGCCAGCTCGTGCGCGGTCATGCGGTACATGGCGAGGTACTTCTCCACGTCGATAAACGCCTCGTCCACGGAATAGGTGTGGACGTCCTCCGGCGCGACATAGCGCAGATATATGCCGTAAATGCTCGAGGAAACGTCCAGATACCGCTGCATGTGCGGCGGCGCAACAATCAGCTCCACCTTCTCCCCGGTGGCCTGCTCGATCTCCCGAAGGCGTTGCTTCACCTCCCAGAGCCGCGCCGTGCCGGGGATGCCCCGCGCCTTGAGCGTCGGGGAGACCGCAAGGCAGATCGTCTTGTCGGTGCGGCTCTCGTCGGCCACGACGAGGTTGGTCTTGAGCGGGTCCAGCCCGCGCGCCACGCATTCCACGGAGGCGTAAAAGCTCTTCAGGTCAATGCAGATGAAGTGGAACCGCGATCTCTCCATATCTCCCGCCTCCCGCTCAAACGGTCTCGAAATCGAATACTTGTTCCGAACAAATTTTCTTTTCGTCTCTATTATAGAACGCCCGTTCGAATTTGTCAACCGGATTATCTTGGAATCGCCGCTTCCCGCCCTACCAGATATAGTCCTGCGCCGAAAAAACACGGCCCGCCGCTTTGGGGATCCCCGAAGCCGGCGGGCCGTGCGTTTTTTTGTTTTGCGTTCAGAGCGTCTCGACGAGTTCTTCGCGCGGGCGGGTGAGCGCGTGGCGCTCGCTCGGCGCGGCGTCCTCCGCGGGGTACCCGACCGCGAAGACGCAGACCAGCTCGTATTTTTCCATCTGCGGGAAGAGCTGCTTCATCTTCGCCGGGTCAAAGAATCCCACCCAGCAGGTGCCCAGGCCAAGGTCGTGGACCTCGAGCATGATGTGCGTCGCGACGATGGCGGCGTCCACGTCGGCAAAATTGTGCCGGTCAAACGGCCGCTTCCACGCCTTTCCCGGGTCCCCGCCGATGACGAAAACGACCGGCGCGCCCTTCACGAACGCGCACGGCGTCGTCGAGGCGGCCTTTTCGCGCGCGTCCTCGCTCTCGAGCGCCCAGATCTTAAAGGGCTGCGCGTTCGTCGCGGTCGGCGCGGCGATACCCGCCTCGAGGATCTTCTCGATCTTTTCCGGCTCCACGGGGCGGTCCGAAAGGCTCCACACCGAGTACCGTTCCTTCGCAAACGTCAGAAAATCCATGGTCTTTTCCTCCTGTATTTTGGTCTCGCCTCTATTCTATCCCGTTTTCCGCGCCCCGTCAACCCGTTTCTTTTTTGAGGCTTTGGGCTCTTCCCCGTTTCGCCCATGGGCGGGGACGCCCTTTCGGACGTCCCCGAAGGCAAAACCGAATCTATTCCTGCGCGGAGGGCCGAACGACCTCCCGCACCTCGCTCTCTTCGCTGATCAAAAGCGTCCCGGAGCAGTCCACCCGGCCGATGACGCAGCCCGGGCCGACCGTCACGTCCTGCCCGTTGACGGCCTCGGCCTCCACGCCGAACAGCCGCACCGCCGTCGCCTCGATGAGCCGCGCGCGGCGCGCGGGCCTGCCGCCCTTTCCCGAAACGTTCACGGCGATCCTCTTTCCGGCCCAGCGGAACTGCCACCCCCCGCCTTGGCTTTCTTCCTCCTCGCCGATCTCGATGCGGTCGCCGACGATCTCGTCCGCCTCCACGCCGCCGCAGATCCGCACCTCGTCCGCGCTGATCTGCCTCGTCGCGCTGATCTCCCCGTCGCAGTCGATGCGGTCCGCCTCGATGTCCCCGTCGGAGGAGAGCGCCCCGTCCACGGAGATCTCGCTCGCGGTGAGGCCGCCGAAGTGCGCCTCGCCGTTGCAGCGGAGCCTGCGCACCGCCGCGTTCGCCGCCGAAAGCTCGCCGTCCACTTCCGTGTCTCCGGCGGTGAGATCGCCGGAAACCTTCATGCTTCCCGCAACGGAGAGCCCCTGCACCGAGGCAGCCGCCGCCGAGACTTCGCCGTCCACTTCCGTGTCCCCGGCGGTCAGTTCGCCGGAAACCTTCATGCTCCCGGCAACGGAGAGCGCCTGCACCGAGGCGTTCGCCGCCGAAAGCTCGCCGTCCACTTCCGTGTCCCCGCCGGTCAGCCCGCCGGAAACCTTCATGCTCCCCGCAACGGAGAGCGCCTGCACCGAGGCGTTCGCCGCCGAAAGCTCGCCGTCCACTTCCGTGTCTCCGGCGGTGAGATCGCCCGCCGCCTTCAGCACACCGGCGACCTCGAAGCCGCCCGCAAACGCGGCGCCGCCGTCCGCACTCACCGCGCCGTTGATCTCCGCCTCCGCCGCCTGCAGCGCGCCGCTTTTCAGCGCGCCGTTGACCTCGAGCGCACCGCAGGCGAGCGGTCCTTCGACCTCCATCGTGCCGTTGATCTCCACGTTTTCCGTGCGCATCGCGCCCTCGGCGCTGAACATCCCGTTCACTTCGACCGCGCCGTTGGATTCGACCGCGCCGCTGACCTTCCCGACGCCGTTCACCTCGAGCGACTTGCAGGCGAGGTCGCCTTTGACTTTCCCGATGCCGTTGATCTCCACGTCCCCGTATTCGCCGCCCGGCGCGCTGCCGAACTCATTGATCTCCAAGTCTTTCATGGTTTAAACTCCTTTCAACGCCGGGAACAGCGCCCGGTGATTCATTTTCAGCATTTCCGCCGTCTCCCGCAGCGAGACGCTGTACGCGGTTTGGATCTCGCGGTCGAACGTCAGCGGCGTGTTCGCGCCGTGCATCAGCGCGTGGACCTCCGTCCCGACGAAAAACACGGTCAGCACCGCGTCGAGCGCGCCGCCTGCCGCCGCCGAGAGCGCGAGCTCCGTCAGCTCGGGAAGGTCCTGCGGCGCGACGCACAGCCGCGTCCCCGCCTCCGTCACCGCCGCGAGCAGCGCGAGCTCAAACAGCGACCAGTCCTCCCCGGGCTTTTCCCGCCGCGCGGCGGCCATCACCTCCGGCGCGATCTCCTCCACGCTCCCGAGCGCCGTCCCCTCCACGACGCCCGGCGCGATGTCCGCCGAGAGCATCCGGGAGAGCTCGGAGAGCGAGTACCGGTCCTTATTCGAGAGGATCGATTCGATGCGCGGGAGGATCTGTTCTTCCGGGAAGAACGTCTCCTGCCCGGTGAACGACGACCGCTTGATGAACCACTCCTCCGGGATCAGACGCTCGCGCTTCCAGCGGTAAAGCTGCCCGTAGGAGATGCCCGTCCGCTGCAAAAGCTCCTTTTTGGAGATCAGTCCCATGAGTTCCTCCTTTTCCCGTTACGCTCCAAAGCGCCGCGCAGAGCCCCCACCGCACCAAATCCGCGGCACAACTTCCGCCCCAGCCTCCAGCCGCGCCAAAGCCCGCCGCCCGGCAACGCCCCCAAGGGGGCTGCGTCCGACCACGCCAAGACCCCCGCACGACCCGGCAGTACAATTTCCGCGCCATCCCCTGCCCGCGCCAAAGTCCCGCCCCGGGCCTTTTTCTTCGTCCGCGCTTCTCTTTGTGAGCGTAACAATGTTTTGTTACGCTCACAGTATACACCGGCAAAACGGGGTTGTCAATAGGCTTTTTGAAAAAAACGCGCAAAAAAAGAGGCGCCCGTTCGAGAGCGCCGGATCATAGAGTTTTTCGAGTAGAGGGAGACGCGATCTTCTCCCGCCGCGCCTACCGCCGGTTTATGGATGCCCGCGCAGCTTCCCCCTCGCCGCTGCTGCAAAAAATGAACGCTGCAAGGAATGCAGGGGCACGCGCGTTGAACCGCCTGCGGCGCGCCGCCCGCAAAGCTGGACGCGCTCACGGGCCGATCTTCGCTCTTTGCCGCGTGACCTCATACATGAGGATGGAGGCGGCGCAGCTCACATTAAAGGAAGAGGCGTAGGAATTTTCCGCCATCGGGATCGTGCAGAGCATATCGCAGTATTCCTTAAACGCCCTGTTCAGCCCCATCGTCTCGTTCCCGATCATCAGGAGGAGCGGCACGGTCAGGTCCGCGCCGTAAACGGGGCGTTCATGGTGGGCCGTGGTCCCGACCGTCACAAAGGCGGGGTATCTGCGTTTCAGCTCGGCGATGTACGCATAAAGCTCTGTGTTGTCCGCGATCCGCACGACCGGCAGCTTAAAGAACGAACCCATCGCCGAGACGACCACGTCGGGATCGTACAGATCGACCGCGTGTCCCGTGATCAGCAGCGCATCCGCGCCGAGCGCGTCGCAGGAGCGGATCATCGTGCCGAGGTTCCCCTTGTTGGACGGGCGGTCAAACAGGACGAGAAACGGCGTTTTCGAAAGGGGCACGCCGTCCAGCCTGTCCTCCCGCATCTCAATGACCGCCATCAGCTCCGAGGTGTCGTCCTTGCCGCTCAGCTCCGCCAGAAGTTCCGGCGTCAGGCAGTAGTTCGTCTCCGTATCCACCCGGCGGATCATGTCCTCCGCCCAGCCGGAAAGGCTGTCTTTGTTATAGAGCAGAGACTTGATCTTCCAGCCGTTCCGCACGGCTTCGTTGAGGCTGCGCACGCCCTCCACCAAAAACTCCCGGTATTTGTACCGCTTGTTCCGGTTCGTCTGCAACACCTGAAACCGCTGAAAGTCCGCGTTCCTGCTGAAAATCTTGATCTCCTTCACGCCGTTTCCCCCTGTCGTTCCTGCCTCAAAATACGTTTCATTTTTGCCGGATCCGTCTCGTGCTCTTCACGGTCATGAAAAGCGAAATGCCGATGAGGATCAAAAGCGCCGCCCCGCCGACGCACTTCCCCATGATCTCCCGAAACGCCCCGCTGTCCCCGAACTCCGAGATCATCGCCGACTGGAGCGAATAGACGGAAATGACCGCCGCCGCGAGGTTCAGCGCCTTGTGCGCGGCGAGGATCGGTTCGTCGTAGCGCCGCGCGGCCGCGAGATCCCGGATCGACCGGATGACCGCGTAAAACGTGTAGAGCGCCACCGCGTAGATGATATACTGCGGGTACACGATGACGTGCCCGCTGTACAGCGTCAGGCAGAAGAATCCGAAGAGCGCGAGCGTCAGGGCGAGCATCAGGAGGGCGCAGCGCCGGCAGGTCTTCCAGCGCGAGGCGGCGCTTTCCGCCCGGCCGCCGCGCAGCAGAAGGACGCGCAGCCCGGAGAGCAGCAGGTAATAAAACGCCAGCGTCATGAGCCACAGGGACCTCCCCGCGATCCCCCCGACGAGGTTGACCGCCGCATACCCGCCGCCGACGGCGAGCGAGAGGCAAAGGCTCCGCCTCTCTTTTTGCCGCCGTTCCTCCGGGAGGGCGGCGCGTTCCCGCCGCTTCACGGCGCGCCTCCGCTTTCGGCGGGCACGGCGAAAGCGTGCGCCATGGCGTCCGGGAGAATGCAGCGCATACAGACCGCGATGACCTCCTCCGCCGGCATTTCGCAGTTCCCCTCGATCCACGATCCGACGATGCCCATCAGCCCGGAGAGATAAAACCGCATCATGAGCGGCTTTTCCGCGCCCGGGATGTGGAACCGGTCCAGCACGGGCGAGAAGACCCTTTTGAAAAGTCCTTCGAAGGTGCGCTCCATGGAAAACGCCTTCGGCTGGGAGAACGCCACGCGGAACAGGACGCGGTTCTCCCGCACAAACTCAAAATACGGCCGAAGGTACTCCGGCGAGATGAAGACGAGGTCATGAACGTCCGCCGAACGCAGCTTCTCCGCGAACGACGCGTTGTCAACGCCGTAGCGCTCGAAGCACACGCGGCACATATACGCTTCGCATTCCTCGAGCAGGTCGGCGACCGTCTCGTAGTGCAGGTAGAAGGTGGAGCGGTGGACCCCGGCGGCCTCGCAGATCTCCTTCACGGTGATATACGCGAAGCCCTTCTTCCCGAGCAGGGCGAGCAGCGCCCTGTCCATCCGCTCGGCGGTATGAAAATACTTGCTCTCCGACCGGTTCACCTGTTCCGCCTCCCTTCCTCCGCAGCGCGCACGTCAGCCCTCTTCCGCGATCTCCGACGCGAGCCGCAGAATGTCCCCGGCAAACTTGTCCTTGCTCTTTTGCAGGATGCGCTTATAGAGGGGATAGTTCACGCCCGCGCCGAGAAACCCGAGCACCCCGCACGCGACGCCCAGCGCCGTCGCCGCCGCGCCGCCGTCCCCGAGCGCGCCGAGGCACAGGCACATGCCGAAGCCCGCGATCAGCGTGCAGACCGTCCCGAAGGTGTACGCAAAGATCAGGGACGGCAGCTTCGCCCGCCGGTCCAGCTTCTTCAGCGCGACGACCTTGGACGCGCTCTTTTTCGAATATTCGTTGACGATGGCCTCCGCGTAGATCTTGTCCGTGTTCATGGGAATACCTCCTGTTGTTTGGTGATCCCATTGTACCGGACTTTTCCCCTCAACGGAACGACACCGTCCCCTGTTTCTGTCTCTTTCTACGGCAAAGCCGTTTTCGTCGCGTTGGTCGCGGCGGTAAACCGCCGCTTCGGAAGTGCTTTTGGTAAGCGTTCTCCCGCGCCGTATGCCGGGTCTGTAAAGTGAGCCCGTTTCTGCTTTCTGCAAAGCCAGCGCAGGATAAACGTAAGCAGTCTGACCGTACTATTCCAGCGGATGCCGCGGAGCTGCATTTCCCAAACACACCGGCGAAGTGAGCGGAGCGAACAACCGGCGCGGCGAAACGGCCTTTGGCCGCGCCGGCACAGCCGCTTTCGTTTGCTCTATGTTGGCTCGCAGAGAAAGGAAGCAAGCCTCCCGCACCAACCCAGCATACGGCGCGGAAGAAAGCCTCCCAAACGCTGGAACGAAGCGCGGGTTTACCCGCGCGACCAACGCGACTTAAAAGTTCTTTTGGTTACTTTTCTTTCAAGAAAAGTAGGGCGTAGATGTCGCGTTTCTTTTGGCCGGTTTCCTCGGCGGTGGCCTTGGCCGCGTCGGAGGCGGAGACCCCGCTTTCGATCTTCGCTTTCGCGAGGGCGACGGCGTCCTCGAGCGTCGCGGCGGGCGCGGCGGTCTCCGGCGCGCCGGAGACGACAAGCACGAACTCCCCGCGCGGCGTGTTTTCCGCGTAATAGGCGGCGGCCTCGCCGAGCGTCGTGCGGCGCGATTCCTCGTGCAGCTTCGTGATCTCCCGCACGAGCGCGACTTCGCGCGACGCGCCGAACGCTTCCGCGAGGTCGCGGAGCGTCTGCGGGAGCTTGTGCGGCGCTTCGTAGAAGATCATCGTCCGGTGCTCGCCGCGCAGCGCGCCCAGGTGTTCGCGGCGGCTCTTTTTCGCGGTGCTGAGAAACCCCTCGAACGTGAACCGCCCCGAGGGCAGGCCGGAGAGCGCCAGCGCCGTGACGACCGCGCTCGGCCCCGGCACCGCGCGAACCGGCACACCGTATTCGTGGCACAGCGCGACAAGATCCTCCCCGGGGTCGGAGATTGCAGGCATCCCCGCGTCGGTGACGATCGCCGCCGATTCCCCCGCGAGGAGCCGCCGCAGGATTTGCTCGCCCCGCTCGCGCTTGTTGTGCTCGAAGTAGCTGACGAGCGGCTTTTTGATCCCAAAACGGTTCAGCAGCCCGAGCGCGACGCGCGTGTCCTCCGCCGCGATGAAATCCACCGCGGCGAGCGTGTCTGCCGCGCGCGGGGAGAGATCGGAGAGGTTCCCGATCGGCGTCCCGACGACGTACAGCACGCCGCCCTCCACCGCGTTTTTCGCCGGCATATCATCCGTTTTCCTTGTTGGCATTTTCTTCCTCCCAGCGCGTTTTCAGCCCGCGTCCCGCGCGGTAATCGCCGTACAGTTCCTCCATCTCGCGGCTCGTTTCGCCGGACGCGTCCTCCAAAAGGAGCGGCGGCATCACCCGCAACCCCGGCTTCCCGCCGCGCCGCGCCGAAAGCAAAAACAGCGACGGCGCCTTTTCCGCGCGCTGCTGCACGAACCGCAGGACCTTCGGTTCGAGGTCCTCGCCGCGCAGCGCCGTCACCGCGTCCGCGAGGCGTTCGGGCCTCAGACAAATGCAGAACCGCCCGCCGAAGCGCAGCAGCGTTTTCGCCGCCCGCGCCGCGTCGGAAAGCGTCATCGTCTCCGCGAAGCGCGCGCGCTGGCGCTCCGCGTCCTCTCCGGGGACGCCGCTGCCCGCCGCCTGATACGGCGGGTTGCACGCGACGAGGTCAAACGCCCCTTTCGGCAGCGGCAGCGGCTCCCGCACGTCGCCGCGCAGGATCTTTACGTTTTCAAAGCCGTTCGCCTCGACCGACCGCTCCGCGAGCGACGCGGCCTCCCCGCTCAGCTCCACGCCGAAGACCTCCCCCGGCGCGTACCGCGCGGCCCAGAGCAGCGGGACCGTCCCGCAGCCGCAGCCGAGCTCGGCGCAGCGCTCGCCCCGTTTCGGCGCGGCAAAATGCGCGAGCAGCAGCGTGTCCGTCGAAAACCGGTGCGATTCGCTCACGAGCACCCGGCACGAGCCCGAGAGCGGCTCCCAGTGCGTCTTCATGGGAAGGGCCGCCCCCCGGCGCCGGCAAAAAAGACGTTCGCGCACATCATCGGATCCCCCTTTCCGGGAAATGCCCGGAAACAGAAAAGGTGCAGGGCGTCTCAGCCCTGCACCCGCTTTCTCACTGCTTTACGCCTCTTCCGGGGCTTCGACCGGGCAGGTATCCTTGCAAGCGCCGCAGGCGATGCAGGTGTCCGGATCGATGACGTACTTGCCGTCGCCCTCGCTGATCGCGCTGACCGGGCAGGCCTCCGCGCAAGCGCCGCACATGATGCACGCGTCCGTGATCTTATATGCCATAGTTTCGCACCTCCGTATGTGGATTCTATTATCATTCTAACAGAAATTTCGAAAAAAGCAAGAGGAAAATCCGTGAATGCGCAGATTTTTTTGCCTTTTTTCGATCCGATTTTTGTTAGCTTTAGATAACTAACTCAATTCTCCAGCTTCCGGAACTCCTCGATCTCTTTTTTGTTCAGCTTGATCTGCCCGTCGCGGATGACCCGCACGTCCTTCACCTTGTAGATGCCCGGGGAAGCGTCCGGGGCCTTGTCCAGCCGGACGGTCAACTTCTGGGTGAGAAGGTTCTGGTCGATGACGACGCCGCGCCCGTCCGGCGTGGAGACGAGCGCCCCCACCTTCGGGGTGCTGCGGAGCAGGTCGAGATATGCCTCCTGCTCGTATTTCAGGCAGCACATCAGCCTGCCGCAGGTGCCGGAGATCTTCACCGGGTTCAGGGAAAGCCCCTGCTCCTTCGCCATTTTGATGGAGACCGGCGTGAATCCGCCGAGGAACGAGCCGCAGCAGAACGGCCGCCCGCAGATGCCCAGCCCGCCGATCATCTTCGCCTCGTCCCGCACGCCGATCTGCCTCAGCTCGATGCGCGTGCGGAACATCCCCGCGAGGTCCTTGACGAGTTCCCGGAAATCCACCCGGCCGTCCGCCGTGAAATAAAAAAGGATCTTCGCGTTGTCAAACGTATACTCCACGTCCACGAGCTTCATTTCCAGCCCGCGCTCGGCGATCTTCCGCTCGCAGAGCGTAAAGGCGCGCTTCGCCTTGAGGACGTTCTCCTCCACGCGGCGCAGATCGTCCTTCGTTGCGCGGCGGATCATTTTCTTGAGGGGCTGCACGATGGCGCTCTCGTCCACGTCGCGGTTCGCCATCGCGACCTCGCCGCATTCCACGCCGCGCGCGGTCTCCACGATGACCCGCTCGCCGACGCTGAGCTGCTCGCCGCTCGGGTCAAAATAGTAGACCTTCCCCATATTTTGAAATCGAACACCGATGACCTCGGCCATGGTTTTGTTACATCCTTCCTGCATCTGTCTGTCTGAAACGCGGCCCGTCATTTTCCGAGAGCGCCGCGCATCCTCCCGCAGAACCACGTCACAAGGAGCGCGGTATTGGCGTTTCGCAGCGCGGCGTTTTCGGCTTTTTCCGCCGTCTCCAGCAGCGCGAAGAGCTGCTTTTCCGTCGCCGTCCTTGCGAGCCGCAGCGCCGGCCCTTCCTTCGCAAGGGTCTCGGCCTTCGCCCCGTCCTTCAGGACGCACGCGTCCCGGAACAGCCGCTTCAGCCGGCCCGCCGTTTCTGCGGCGAGCGGCCTGTCCCTGAGCATCGGCGCGGCGGCTTTGAGGAGCTCGTGCTCCGTCCCGCCGACAAGCGCTTCGGCCACGGCGTCGGCAAGCGCGGCGGCCTTTGCGCTCCGGCCCTCGCCGCCCTCTTCGAGCATCCTCCCGATGTTCCCGCCGTGGAGCACAGCGAGGCGCGCCGCCTCCTCCAGCTCCATGCCGGCCTTTTGCACTGCGTAGCGCGCCGCCTCCTCCACCGGGACCGCCCGCAGCGTGAAGATCTGCGCGCGGGAGCGCACCGTCGGCAGGAGGACCTCCGCCGATGGCACGCAGAAAAGAAAGTGTACGCCCGGCGGCGGCTCCTCGATGAGCTTTAAAAGCCGATTCTGCGCCGCGTCGGAGAGCCCGTCCGCCGCGTGGAACACATACACCCGGCAGTCCGCCTCCTCCGGCTTGCGGTACGCGTCGGCGATCACCCTGTCCACGGATTCCGCGCTGATCTGCCCGGAAGCGCCGCTCCCGGCGATCACGCGCACATCCGGGTGGCTCCCCGCAGCGGAGCGCACGCAGGAGGGGCAGCGCTCACAGGGCGCCCCGTCGGGCGCGCCTCGGCAGACCATCGCGCGCGCAAGGATCCGCGCGAGCGTCCGCTTGCCAAGGCCGCTCTCTCCCTCCAAAACCAGCGCATGCGGCAGCCCGCGGCGGGAAAACGCCGTGGAAAGCGCCTCCTTCAGCGCCGTGTTGCCGCAGAAATCCGCAAACTGCATCCGACGGATTAGACCTTCTCGTAGCGGTCCACGTTCAGGACAAAGATCGTGGAGCCGCCCACCGTGACCTCGACCGGGAACGAGGAGTACATGCCGCTGTCGATGGTGGACGTGCTGGGAACGATCTGCGTGCGGCGGCTGGAATGTTTGGCGATGATTGCGATCACCGCATCCACTTTTTCGTCGTCCACGCCGGAAATAAACGTCGTGTTGCCCGCCATCAGGAACCCGCCGGTCGTGGCGAGCTTCGTGACGGAAAAACCGCCTCTCGTGAGCGCGGAGGAGACCGCGCCGCTGTCGTCGTTCGAAACGATCGCAAGAATCAGTTTCATGATCCGTTCCTCCTTTTTGTTGTATCTGCACCGGGACGGAAGCGTCCCGCCGATTCTTCCCTTCTATTTTATCATCTTACGGCGAAAAAATCTACTCCTTTTTTGCAATTTGCTTTCGTTTCCTCGAAAAAAGCGGGAAAACCTCGCCGGAAAGCCGAAAAACGGCGGCGAGATTCGGCAGCGCCATGACCCCGTTCATCGCGTCGCAGAGCGTGAGGATCCCGGAAAACGGCAGCACGCAGCCGAGAAAGCAGGAAAGCGCCGCGAACGCGACATAGACCGCGCGGCCCACCCGGCCGCAAAATGCCGGGAAAAAGCGCAGCGCCTCCATGCCGTAGACGCTCCACGCGACGCAGGTGGCAAACGCGAAAAGCGCCGCCGAAACGCTGACCGCCGTCTCCCCGAGCGGGCCGAGCACCGCCGCGAACGCCGAAAGCGTCCGCTCGGCGCCGTCGCCCGGCGTGGGAGAGACGAGCAAGCACAGCGCCGTCACGGTGCAAAGGACGATCGTGTCGAGGAACACCTGCAAGACGCCCACCGCGCCGATCTGCGCCGGCGTCTTGCCCCGGATCTCGGAGAGCGCGAACGTCCCGCTGCCAAGGCCGGCCTCGTTCGTGAAGACCCCGCGCGACACGCCGACGGTGAGCGCCGTCCAGATCCCGACCGCGCCGCCCGCCCCCGCCCGCAGCGTGAACGCCTCCCGGAAGATCGCCGCGAACGCGGCGGGGATGCGCTCCGCCCGAAGAAACAGCACCGCGCCCGCCGCGAGCAGGAACAGCGCCGCCATGAACGGCACGAGCTTTTCCGTCACGCGCACGGCGCCGGAAAGCCCGCCCGCGACGCAGAAAACGAGCAGCAGCGCGGTGAGCGCGCCGGAGACCCAGCCCGGCACCGCGAAGCGCCCGAGCGCGGCGGAGACCGCGCCGGTCTGCGCCATCGTCCCCATGCCGAGCGCGGAGAGCACGCACCCGGCGGCGTAAACGCCGGCGGGGACCTTTCCGAGGGCCCTTCGCACATAGCCGATCGCGCCGGGGGCGTCCGCCGATCTGTACCGCGCGGCGAGAAAACTCTCCGCGT
This sequence comes from uncultured Clostridia bacterium, assembly GCA_947631835.1. Classification (GTDB taxonomy): domain Bacteria; phylum Bacillota; class Clostridia; order Oscillospirales; family Acutalibacteraceae; genus Hominenteromicrobium. The sequence continues at coordinate 21,542 of CANRMW010000009.1, forward strand.
AGACCGTCGCCATGCCGAAAAATGCGGAGAGCCACATCCAGAACATCGCGCCCGCGCCGCCCGCCGTGAGCGCCGCCGCCACGCCGAGGATGTTCCCCACGCCGAGCGAGCCCGCGAGCGACGCCGAAAGCGCGGAAAGCGCGGAGAGCCCGCCGGCTTTTCCGTCGCCACTGAGAGCCGCGGGCATCGCGCGGAACGCGCCGAGCTGCGGGAGCCGCCCGCGCACCGTGCAGAACGCCCCGAAAAGGAGAATCAGCGCCGGGACGTGCGGCCCCCAGAGCAGCGTGTACAGCAGCCTCATTCGGAGCAGTTGAGGCCGAAGTAGTCGCAGACGGAAAACGCGAGGTTCCTTGCGATCTTCTCAATGTTTCCCGTGATCCACTTTTCGTCCTCGGCGTTGTCGTGATACGCGGTCTCGACGAGCACGGCGGGCGCGGCGGTCTTCGTCACCTCGGCGAGGCGCGTCGTCGCGACGGTGTTCACGAGGTCCGGCTGCGGGTAGATCATCCGCAGGTTGTTTGCGATGATGTCCGCCGCGCGCTTGCCCCGCTCCGAATACGGGTAGTAATAGACGTCCGGGCCGCGCAGCTTTCCCTTCATGCTGTCCGGGCTCGCGTTCGAATGGAGCGCGAGGTGCAGGTCGTAGCTCTTCGCGTTCGATTCGCGGATCGCCTGCCCGAGCGAGGTCCCGGGCGTGTTGCGCGCGACGGTGATCCCGTTTTTTTCGAGCAGCGGGACCATGGCGTCAGCGACGCGGTTCATCCAGAGCTGCTCGTCGCCCTCGGTGAGGTATTTGTTGAACGGCTGCAAAGACGGGCTGAGGTAAACGGTCGGCATATTCATTCCCCCTTCAAAATGCGCGCGAAAAAGTCCTCCGAGGACACCCCGGAAACGCGCAGGAAGCGCCCGAGATCATAGAGCGAAGACGGGTCGCGGCGGATCTCGCTGAGCTTTTCTTCGCAGGAGAGCGTCACGCGAAAGCCGAGCCGCCGCACGATCTCCGGCTCCCCCTCGCTCACCGCGCCGAACGGATACGCAAAGAGCACCGGCGCGCGCCCGAGGTGCCCCTGCGCTTCCTGCTGGAAAAGCGTCAGGTCCTTCGTGAGCGCGGCCTCATACGCTTCGGCGCTTTCCCCCGCCTTCCGCTTCGTGCCGAAGCGCGGCCCGTCGGTCGAGTGCATGTCGAACGAGTGATTCCCGATCTCGACCGTGCCGCTCTCCTGCATCTCCAAAAGGCGCGCCCACGACGCTTCGGCGTAGGCGGGGTTTTCGTCCGGGTGCTCGGTGTAAAAATCCGCCCATTTCCCGATCATCGAGAGGACGAACTTCATCCCGTATTTCCGCGCGAGCGGGTAGGCGTAGAGGTAGTTGTTCACATAGCCGTCGTCGAAGGTCAGGAGCACCGGCTTTTCCGGCAGCGGCACGCCGCGGTCCGCGTAGGCGATGAGGTCCTCGGAGAGCACCGCCGTATAGCCGTGTTCCGAGAGCCAGCGGAAGTCGCTCTCGAGCTCCGCCGTCGAGATCACATACCGCCCGAGCGCGCCGCTTTCCACGACGGAATGGTACATCACGACCGGCAGCTTCACGCCGTTTTCCGCCGCGAACGCCCCGAACGCCGCGCCCGCGCCCGCCAAAAGCAGCACGAGCGCGAGCGCCGCCGCCGAGAGCCGCGCCGCCCTTTTGATCCGCACCACCGCGTACACCCGGACCACTCCCTTCGCCAAACGATATGCGCCGCGCCCCGTCCCTTAGAACGTGAAAAGCGGGAAGCCCGTTTCGGGGCTTCCCGCCGTTTTCAAAGGTTTTACCGCTGCTCCTCGTAGATCCGCGAGGCGCTCTCCGTTTCGAACTGCTTGCGATGGAGGTCGGCGTAATAGCCGCCCTTTTTCAGCAGCTCCTCGTGCGTGCCGCGCTCGATGATCTTCCCCCCGCGCACGACGAGGATCAGGTCCGCGTGGCGGATGGTCGAGAGGCGGTGTGCGATGAGGAACGAGGTGCGGTTCTCGAGCAGCGTCGAGATGGCGTGCTGGATCAGCTCCTCGGTGTGCGTGTCGATGGACGCGGTCGCCTCGTCGAGAACGAAGATCCGCGGGTCGGCGAGCACCGCGCGCGCGAAGGAGATGAGCTGCTTCTCGCCGGTGGAGAGCTGGTCGCCGCCCTCGCCGACGTCGCTGTCGTAGCCCTTTTCCATGCGCATGATGCACTCGTGCGCCGAGACGAGCTTCGCCGCCGCCTCGACCTCCTCGTCGGTCGCGTCGAGCCGCCCGTAGCGGATGTTCTCGCGCACAGAACCGGAGAAAAGGTGCGGCGTCTGGAGCACATAGCCGATGCTCGAATGCAGCCAGAGCTGCGAGCGCTCGCGGTAGTCCGTCCCGTCGATGAGGATGCGGCCCTCGGTCGGCTCGAAGAACCGGCACGCGAGGTTGACGAGCGTCGATTTGCCCGCGCCGGTCTCGCCGACGATCGCCACGTTCGTCCCGGCGGGGATGTCGAGGTTGAAGTGCTCGAGGACGTTCTCCGTGCCGTCCGGGTACATGAACGTCACGTCGTCGAACGTGATGCGCCCATGGATCGGCTCCCAGTTCTCGCGCTTCGGCTCGAACGACGTGCCGTACTTCTCGATGACCTCCGGCGTGTCGCGGATGAGCGGTTCCCGCTCCATCAGCGCGACGACGCGCTCGATGTTCGCCTGCGTCGCGATGAAGTTCGAGACGGTCCGCGCCAGCGTCTGCACGGGATCCACGATGATCAGCGCGTAGTTGATGAAGACCGTCATCTCGCCGATCGTGATCGCGCCCGCAAGCACGCTGTTTCCTCCGGCCGTCAGCACCATCGCGACGCCGATGGCGGAGAGGAACCCGATGATCGGCACGTACACCGCGCCGAGGAAGACGGAATGGATCGTCGTTTTGCGCATCTCCTCGGTGACGGCGTTGAACTGCTCCGCGTTCTTGTCCTCGATGACGAGCGTCTTCGA
>CANRMW010000010.1 GCA_947631835.1 uncultured Clostridia bacterium
ACGCGGGCTTTCTTTTCTTCGGTGTCCGCCCAATCCGCAAAGCGCTTGAGGGTGAGGTTTTGCGGCAGGGAGAGGGATGAGAAAAGCGCTTTGCGCAGATCCGCGCTGCCCGGCCTGCCCGTGAGCCCCAAAGCGAAAAAATCCGAAGCGGCAAACTGCGGCGCACGGGCGTTTTCCTCGGGGGAACACCCGGCGTCCAGCAGGGCTTTTTCGAGGACAGAAGCCGTCATGCCCTCCACGCCGAGCTTGCCTTCTTTTGAAGGCGCGCGCTTTCTGCGCTCTTTCCCGGCAACGTCCGGGATGTATGCGTGGCGAAACCTGCCTTTTGGAAGGAAAGATGCGAGATACGCGCGGATCTGTCGGCCGGCATTGTCGCTGTCCGTTAAAAGGATGAGGCCCCGCTCCTTTGCAAGCTGTTTCAGGTACTCCTGCTTCTCCGTGTCTCGGTAAATGGAGAACCCGTTCGTTTCCACGATCAAAGCGTCGCAGACGGCGGCGAGTTTGCCCCTGTCGTACCTGCCTTCCGTGACGATGGCCTCCCGGATGTGCAGCATATTTCCTCCTTATTCCACGCTGCCCCGGTGTGAGAGAAGGAGCAGCTTTGCAAACAAAGTCTCGAGCGCGATGCGGTCCATGCCCGATGCGGAGAGCTTGATGGAGAGGTCCGTTTCCAGAAGAAGCTCCAGACAGTCCCGCAGCGCTTCCGATGAGAGGTCGCGCATATCGTTCGCAGCGTTCTTTAGGCGAAAATCGCGGCCCTTGTAGTCGCCGTATTCCATGGGCGCGGTCGTGTTGAGCCCGCTTTGTACCGCCGCGCGGACGCGGTACATATCGATATAGGCGTTCGTCAGCACGGAAAGGATGGAGATCGGTTTTTCACCCTGCTGCAGGAGCAGGTCGAGCAGCGCATAGGCTTTTTCATAGTTTCCGCGCACCAGCGCATTGGAGAGCAAAAAGACGGTGGTCTCCAGATTTTTCGTAACGATCCGATCGAGATGCTCGTCTGTGATCTCTCCGCTTCCGACAAAGGCGCAGAGCTTTTGAAGCTCGTTCTGCAGGGTGTTGAGATCGCTGCCCGTGTTCCGCACCATCTTTTCGGCCAAGCGCCGGCTGAGCACGCAGCCCATCTTTTCCGCTTCCCGGCACAGATATTTTTCAAGATCGCTTTCGCTCCGCCGGGGGTAATACACGGAAGACCCGCTTGCCTCGAGCGTTTTGAGAAAGCCGCGCCATTTTGCGCTCTTTTTCGCATCGAAGGTGAGCGTGGGGTAGAAAAACAGGAGCACCGTCGTTTCCGGCACGGACCCGAGAAGCTCGTCCAGCTTTTTGAGCGCGGAGCTGTCCAGCGTATCGAGATCGAGGTCGCTTACGGTGACGCATTTTCGTTCGGCGAAGAAAGGGAGCGCCAACGCCGCGTCGGCGATCTGATCCACTGTGGCCGTGTGCGGGAGCTCGTTCAAATTGAACTCGGGGAAGTCCGCGATGTTCAGCTTTTTCAAGATGCGGCGCACGTCCCGGCGGATGAGCATTTTTTCTTCTCCGTAGAGCAGGAGCGTTCCGGTGAGCGCGTCTTTCGCGATCCTTTCCCTTAGCTGCGATTCCGTGATTTCAGGCATGGTGTGCTCCTTTCGTTTTACTCTATGAACGCGCGGACCGACCCGTCCGGCTGAAAGCGCAGCAGCGTCCGTTCCGCGCCGTCCGTGAAGAAATAGGTCCCGTCGCGGGTAAGAGGGAGAGATTCCGGCGAATCCGTTCCGACCGTCAACGTATAAGAAGCGGCGGGGGAGGCGAGGACATCCTTCGTGATTAGAAGATCCGGCGTTCTTGCAGGGGCAGGCAAAATCTGTCCGGACGCGAACAGGACGCGCCTGCCGTATGCCTCGAGCGTGACGGCCTCTCCGTTCTCGGAGACTTCATAGAGGACCTGACGGTCCGTCATCCCGCGGGAACCGTACCCGTAAGACCGCACGGTGCTGTTTTCCGCCGGGAAAAACACGGTCTCCGGGACCAGAATGAAATCCGCAGGAAAAGCGGCGGCGAGAGACTGCGCGCAGCGGATATCCTCTTCCTTCCGGCTGACCGGAAGAAAATCGATCCGCTCGATCCCGTTTTCCTGAAGCGCGTCCGTGATTAGGGACCCGTCGCCGCCGCACTGCAGGATACAGGCGGTCTTGCCGTGCAGGAGCGCGGCGCAGGAGGCATACGGGGCGTCGATAACGAGCACGCGCGTTCCGGATTGGTTGATCTGCGCGTTGATAAAGCTGCCCGTGAAAAGGAGAATCCCGGAAAGAACGACCGCAGAGACCGTGACGCGTTTTTGAAGAACACAGACGGCCAGAAAGAAGAGAAGGACGATCAGGATCGCGGCGGGCAGGTATGCGCCGCCGAGCGCTGCGGGCGCGGGAAGCAGGGCGGCAGCGGTCAAAACAACAGCGTTCTGCGCTTTGGCCAATGCGCCGCTCAAAAGAACGAAGGGGGCCGCCGCGGGGGCGAGAAAGGGGATGAATAAGAGCAGAACGGCGATAACGCCGAACCGAATGAGCCACGCGGAAAGATAGAGTGTCAAGAGCGAAGTCAGGAGGCCGGAAAAGCTGAACGTCCCAAAAACATAGAGCTGTACGGGAGCAGCGCCGAGGATCGCCCCGACGGAGGTGCATACCGGGGAGAACAGGAGGGAGAGGACGCGCTTTCGTTTCGGTGTTTTCCCTTTTGCGGCAAACCGCTCCAGAAGTTTCGGAGAGAGCGTGACGACCCCTAACGTTGCGGAAAAGGAGAGCAGCAGAGAGATGTCCCCGACACAGAATGGGTTTTGGAGGGACATCAACAGGAGAGCGGCGGCGAGGGAGTTGAGCGGATCGGGCGTTCTGCCGATCACGATGCCGATGAGGATAAGGATCTGCATGATCCCGCTTCGAATCACAGAGGCGCTCATGCCGGAAACGAACATGAAGGAGATCACAAAGGCAAGGGAGACCGCTGCGGCTTTTCGCCGGTTCAGTCCCAGTAAGCCCAAAGCGCCGAGCGCGAACTGCGCAAAGATAGCCATGTGCATTCCGGAGATCACCAGAATATGCGAGCCGCCGGCCTTCCTGTAGCTTTCCGTCAGTTCCGCGGGGATGTCGTCGCGCAAGCCGACCAGCATGGCCGTCAGGACGGATCCTTCCCGAAGCGGGTAATGATCGAGGATCTTTTCCCGCACCGCAGCGCGCAGGGACGCCAGATAATAGGAAAAAGGGCGCCGTGCGGCGGGCCTTACTTCGATCGACCCGTAATCGGTAATATACGCACCGAGGACCCGCCCCTGCGCGAGCTGCGAGGTCTTGGAGGAGAGCCCGAACCGTTCCTCGAATGGGTAAAAACGCACCAGAGCTTCTACCGTATCCCCGATCTGCACCGAAAGGGATTCGCCGTGGGAAAGGCGCACGGAAAAGTCCACGTCCTGTCCGGTTTCCGCAAGATGCTTTACTTTTGCCGTATAGCGGAAGCTGCCCGCGCTTTGGCCGTCTTCGGAGAGGATCTCCATCTCCGCGTGATACGCGCTGCCGGCATATCGCTGGGGAGGCAGCACGGTCAAGCGGGCGGAGAGGGAATAGACCAGAAACCCGGCGGCAAACACAACGGCAAGAAGCAGCGCAAGCGGGTATTTGCGCCGGAGTTTCGAGAGAAAGATCGCAAGGGCCGCAGCGCCCGAAAGGACGGCAAGAAAGGAGGCTGCGGGGAGCCCGGCAAACGACGCGATCAAAAGCGCCGCAAAGTACCCGAAGCCGATGGGGATCAGGGGACGCGTCATGGTCACAGGTCCTTTTCTGTCAGCAGGCGGAGGATCTCATCATAGGAATCCGCCTCAAATGTTACGGGGACGGAGCGCACGTTGGCTTTCCGGTCCGGATTGTACCAGACGGAGCGGATCCCCGCGTTCGCCGCGCCGTGCATATCGGCGGAGAGAGAGTCACCGACGACGATGCAGTTTTCCGGCTGCGCGCCGGGGATGCGGGAGAGCGCCGCGTCGAAAAAGCGCTTGTCCGGCTTCGCAAAACCGATTTCATCGGAAATGAAAACGTCCTGCACATAGCTCAAAATGCCGGAATGCGCAAAGCGCGTCTTTTGCGACGATGCGTTGCCGTTCGTCACGATATAGATCGAAAAGCGCCGGGAGAGCGCGTGAAGGAGGTCGAGCGCGCCGGGATACGGCGTGCCGCTTTGCCCGAGCGCGTCAAAGTAGACGCGGTTCATCTCTGCGGGGTCGCGCGCGGGGAGGTTCGCCTCTCGGAAAAAGTCCCGAAAACGCGAAGAGAGGGTCTTCTTATCGCAGAGTCCTTTTTCATAATTCGCCCACCAGCGGTCGTTGCACGATTCGTAGAGCGCGAGAACTTCGTCGGAAAAGGGCCGGACCGCGTCGAGGCCCATCGCGCGGTAGGCCGTCCGCAGCGCGCGGCGCATATCCGCCGGGAAATCAAGCAGCGTATAATCCGCGTCAAACAGGAGAAAGCGAAGCGTGAGGATCACCAGACCTTTCCTTGAAAGAGTCGGTACGCGCCGTAAAGAAGGGCCGCGTGCATCAGAATGAAAAGAGGGAGCAGGACCATGAACTTCGGCTTCGCGGTTTTGTGGCGGATCAGCAGCATCGTGAGGAACTCGCCGAGCGCGCCTCCGAAAAAGCCGAGCAAAAGCAGAGAACGTTCCGGCACGCGCCATGCTTTTTTCCGGGCGTGCCGTTTGTCCGCGACGGTATACAGGACCGTGAACAGATTCAGCAGCGCCAGATAAACAAAGATGAGGATCGCGCCGGCACGCATATTGCGGTCACCCTCTCCATACATTTGTGTGGGACATCTTTATCTTACCGCAAAAACAGTCTGCGGTCAAGTCATCGGACGGACCGGGAGGTCATTTTATGTTTGTTTTTCGGAAAAGACATCTTTTCGCGGCGCTGCTGATTCTGGGACTTGCCGTTCTTGCGGCCGGCTGGCCGCAAGAAACAGCGGAGAGAAAGACCGCTCCCGCCGCCGTCCAAATACCGCCCGCTTCAGCAAAGGCACAGACGCAGCCTTCCGTCTCCGGCATATACACCCCGGAAAAGGGGGAAGAAAAAGAACAGCCGCTCGTCGGCGTCTGGATCCCGTATATGTCCCTGATGACGCCGGAAAGCACAGAGAGCGCCTTTCGGGAAAACTTTGAGGAGATGCTCGATGTCGCGGAAAAATATTCCGTCAACGCGGTGTTCGTCCATGTCCGTCCGTTTGCGGACAGCCTGTATCCCTCGGCGTATGAGCCGTGGTCGCATATTCTCACGGGGACACAGGGCGAAGACCCGGGATATGATCCGCTGGCATATATGATCGGCGCCGCTCACCGGCGGGGAATGCAGTTCCACGCGTGGATCAACCCGCTGCGCATTTCGACGGGACAGACGCCGGCTGTCCTTTCGGAGGAGAGCTTTTACTTGAAAGAACGGGAAGAGAACCCCGATTATTTCATCGTGTTTGAGAACGGGGTCTATTACAACCCGGGGAGCGCGGACATCCGGGAACGGATCGCAGAGAGCGCCGCGGAGATCGCGGAGAAATACGACGTGGATGGCATCCACTTCGACGATTATTTCTATCCCGCGGAGGAGGAGAGCATCGACGCCGGGCAGTACGAGGCGTATGCGGAGAGTACGGAGGATCCACTCCCGCTCCATGAATGGCGCACGGCAAACATCAATGCGCTGATCGCGACGGTCTATCACCGGATCAAAACCGCGGACCCGGATGTCGTGTTTGGGATCTCGCCGCAGGGAAACCTTCGGAACAACGAGAAGATCAACGCGGACGTTTATACATGGTGCGCCCAAAGGGGATATGTGGACTATATCTGTCCGCAGCTCTATTACAGTTTTGAAAACCCGGCTCTGCCGTATGAAAACGCGCTTGAGGAATGGCTCGCCATGCCGCGGCTCGACAGCGTGAAGTTTTATGTGGGCCTCGCTGTTTACAAGGCGGGGACCGACGCTGACCAGGGGACGTGGCTCGGTTCCGAGGAGATCCTGAAAGGAGAGATCGAACGCGCGGGGGAAAGCGGGGCGGACGGCGTGCTGTTTTACGCCATCGACCATCTGCGCTCGGAGGAGGCCGCTGCGGAGCTTGCAAACGCGCAGATCGCCGCGAAAGCGTTCACAGAGAGGTGATCTGCAGGCGGCACACAGACACGGAGCTTTTGCCTTTCAAAGAAATTTTGTCCAAAATGCAGAAATCTTGCAGGATGCGGGTTCGCAACTTGCGCCGCAGAAAAGCGTGTGGTATAATATTGAACAAATATAAGGGGATCCCGCTGCCTTTTGAAGGCGGCGGCGCGCCCGATTACAAAAAGGAGGGTCCGGTTTGTCAAATGATTTCAACGAGATCGCCGCGCGCCTGAGGGAACTGCGAGAGGTGAGCGACTACTCTGTGGAACAGCTTGCCGAGGCGCTTTCGATCGACCCCGAGGTTTATCGCGGATATGAAGAAACCGGCAAAGATATTCCCATCAGCGTCATTTTCCAGGTCGCGAATAAGTTCGGCGTGGATTTTACCGAGATCATCACCGGGGTCCCGGCGAAGCTCGACAGCTATCATATCGTCCGCAGGGGCAAGGGAAAAGTGGTCAACCGGAACCCGGAATATCACTTTGAGGATCTTGCCTACCGCTACTACGGAAAGGTCATGCAGCCGCTGCTCGTCACGCTCGAACCTACGGATACGCCGGCGGGCCTGATCACGCACAGCGGGCAGGAGTTCAACCTGGTCCTGGAGGGCACGGTCATCGTGAGCTATGACGGCGAGGAGTTTACGCTGAACGCGGGGGATTCGATCTACTTCAATCCGACGAGGCCGCACGGCCAGAAATGCGGCGGCTCGGAAAAGGCGAGATTCTTGACTGTGATCGCGGAATGAGCCGCGAAATTTGGGATAATTTGAAAAATCGGTAGGGTGTGCGGATATGCTTTTGGATCGTTTCCTGCCTCGCATCGAGTTTGACTCCTACGAGGATTTCAAGAAAAATTTCAAGATCAATGTGCCGGAGGATTTCAACTTCGGCTATGACGTTGTGGACGCGTGGGCACAGGCGGAGCCGGAGAAAAAAGCCCTTGTCTGGTGTGACGACCACGGCGGGGAGAAGACATTTACGTTTACCGAGATCAAACGCCTTTCCAACAAGACCGCGAACTTTCTGCGTAGCGTCGGGGTGAAGAAGGGCACCGTCGTCATGCTGATCCTCCGCCGTCGGTGGGAATACTGGGTCTGCGCGACGGCGCTGCATAAGCTCGGCGCGGTGTTGATCCCGGGTTCGCTGCAGCTTACGAAAAAGGACATCGTGTACCGCGGAAATTCCGCAGGCGTGCAGACCGTGATCTGCGTGAACGACAGCTTTGTCATCTCTCAGGTGGAAGCGGCTGAGGGCGATGTGCCGACGCTGCAGAACAAGGTGCTCGTGCAGGATCACCGGGAAGGGTGGATCAATTTTGACGACGCCGTCGGCGGGCAGTCCGAGATCTTTGAACGTCCCGCCGGCGCGGAAGCGACCCGCTGGGACGACATCATGCTCGTCTATTTCACCTCCGGCACGACGGGAATGCCGAAGATGGTGCAGCACAATTTCGCGTACCCGCTCGGACATATCATTACGGCCAAATATTGGCAGTGTGTGGAAGAAAACAAGCTCCACATGAGCGTTTCCGATTCCGGATGGGCGAAGTTCGGCTGGGGAAAGATCTACGGGCAGTGGATCTGCGGCGCGGTGATCTTTGCCTATGATATGGACAAGTTCATCCCGCTGAAGCTGCTGGAAAAGATCACGCAGTACAAGGTGACGACCTTCTGCGCGCCGCCGACGATGTTCCGCTTTATGCTGCAGGAGGACGTGACGAAGTTCGACCTTTCCTGCATCCACCATTGCTGCATCGCGGGCGAGCCGCTGAACCCGGAGGTCTTCAAGAAGTGGTATGAGCTGACCGGACTGGAGCTTTGCGAGGGCTTTGGACAGTCGGAAGGGCCGGTGCTCATCGCGAACTTCCCGTGGTTCAAGCCGATCCCCGGCTCCACAGGGAAGCCCTCGCCGCTTTACGATATCCAGCTCGTAGACAGCGAGGGGAACGTGTGTGAGGACGGCGAGGAGGGAACGATCGCCGTCATGGACGTGAAGCACAACCCGCCGACCGGTCTTTTCACCGGCTATTTCAAGAATCCGGAGATGACGGAGGAAAAGCTCGGCGGAAGGTTTTACGACACCGGCGACGTGGCATGGCGCGACAGCCATGGGTATTACTGGTTCGTCGGGCGCAACGACGACGTGATCAAATGCTCCGGCTACCGCATCGGGCCGTTTGAGGTCGAGTCCGCAATGCTCGAGCATCCGGCGGTCGTCGAGTGTGCGATCACGGGCGCGCCGGACCCGATCCGCGGGCAAGTCGTCAAGGCGACGGTGGTCCTCGCGGCGGGCTATGAAGGCACCCCGGAGCTGACCAAGGAGCTGCAGAACCATGTGAAGCGCGTGACCGCGCCGTACAAATATCCGCGCGTCATCGAATATGTGAAGGAGCTTCCGAAGACGCTCGGCGGCAAGATCAAGCGCGCGCAGATCCGTGCGGCGGACGCAAACGCTTGAGGCGGCTGCGCGGTAAACAGAAAGACCACAAAAAGAGCGATGCAGCAGATGCACCGCTCTTTCTTGTTTTATTCGGGAAGGAGAACGCCGAAGCATCCTTCCTGTTCTGACCGCGTGATGCGTACCTGCCGGATCAAGCCGGAAAGCGGCGCCGTGCTTTCGACACGCACCGGCGTGTAGTTTTCTGTATACCCGGAAAAAACGCCGGGGGAGACCTCTTCCTCAAAGAGCACCTTTTCGGTGAGGCCGACCTGCATGGAGAAAAAGGCACGCTGGCTTTCCGCTGCAGTCTCCGTCATTTTTCTGCTGCGGCGCTCTTTTTCCGCGTTTTGCACCTGTTCCGGCATATCATACGCCTTGGTGCCCGGCCGGCGGGAATACGCGAAAACGTGCATGCGGGCAAAACCGATCTCCCTTGCAAAGCGCAGGGATCCGTCAAATTCCGCCTCCGTTTCACCGGCGAACCCGACCATGATGTCGGTCGTGATCGCGGCGTTCGGGAACGCGCCGCGAAGATTTTCCACGATCTCCCGGTATTCCGCAGCCGTGTAATGGCGGTTCATGCGCCGAAGCGTCGCGTCACAGCCGCTTTGCAGAGAAAGATGGAACTGCGGGCAGAGCTTTTTCTGTGCGGCCATGCGGCCGATCACTTCCGGGGAGAACGCCTCCGGTTCGAGAGAGCCGAGCCGCACCCGCTCGATCCCCGGCACGGCGCAGGCGGCTTCGACGGCGTCGCAGAGATGCAGGCCGAGATCCGATCCGTAAGCGGAGAGGTTGATCCCGGTCAGCACGACTTCTTTATACCCGTTTGCGGCGAGCGCTTCGACCTCGCGGCGGACCTCCAAAAGCGGTTTGGACCGGACCCTGCCGCGCGCGTAGGGAATGATGCAGTAGGCACAGAAACGGTTGCAGCCGTCCTCGATTTTCAGGAAAGCGCGGGTGTGGCCGGAAAAGGACGTCACGGAAAGCGGTTCAAAGATCTCTCCGTTTTCATGCGGCGCGATATCCACCACACGCTCCCGCGTTTCCAGAAAGCGGAGAAGATCGGGGACCAAATGCGAGCGGTTCACGGTGCCGAGGAGAATGTCCGCCTCGGGAAGCGCGCGGGATTCCTCCGGAAAGGCCTGCACCATACACCCGGTGAGCACCGCCGCGGCGCCGGGGTTGTCCTTTTTGGCGCGCCGCAGGAGTTGCCTGACCTTGCGGTCGCTTTCCGCCGTGACCGTGCACGAGTTGATGACGACGATATCCGCGTGTTCACCGTCTTCCGCCTTCGTGAATCCGCTGCTGAGAAGCGCGGAAAGCATCGCTTCTGATTCGTACTGGTTCACCTTGCACCCAAGGGTGTACACTTTCACTTTCATTTGCGGTCGTTCTCCTCCAGCCAGATATTCAGCGTTTCCCACTCGGCCATCAGCGCTTCGAGGCGTTCTTTGGCTTCCCCGATCTTGGCTGTGAGCTCCAGCGTTTTCTCGTAGTCGCTGGCGGTTTCCGGGTCGGAGAGCATGGCGTTGAGCGTTTCCTGTTCTTTTTCGCTTTCCTCGATCGCCTGCTCGCAGCGCCGCAATGCGGCTCTTTGGCGGCGGACCTCCGCCGCGCTTTCCTTTTTCAGCCGGTATGCGCTTTTTGTTTCTGTCTTTTGCGCGGGAGTCTCCGCTTCGCGCAGCCGTTCCGCCTCCTTTTCCCGGGTGGAAAGATAATCGTCATAGTTGCCGCGGTACAGCGCGGCGCCGTCCGGTGAGAGGAAATACACCTTGGTCGCGAGCTTATTGATGAGGTATCGGTCGTGCGAGACGACCAGCAGTGTGCCGTCGTAGCCGAGCAGCGCGTTCTCAAGGGCCTCGAGCGAGCCGATGTCCAGATGGTTTGTCGGCTCGTCGAGGATCAGAAAGTTCGCTTTGGAGAGCATCAGCTTCAAAAGCAGGACGCGTGCGCGCTCCCCGCCGCTCAGCCCGCTCACGGGCTTGAACACATCTTCACCGCGAAACAGGAAGACCGCGAGCGCGCTGCGGACCTCTGTCTGCGTCATCGTGGGGTGCAGGTCCCAGATCTCGTCGATCACGGTTTTGCTGTTGTCCAGATTGCCCTGCGCCTGGTCGTAATATCCGACATCGATCCCCACGCCGTATCCGAAGCTGCCGGTGGTCGGGACATAGATCCCCAGAAGGATCTTGAGAAGGGAGGTCTTTCCGCAGCCGTTTGGCCCGATGAGGAAAACCCTTTCTCCGCGCTTTATGTCGAGGTCCACGTTCTGAAAGACGGAAGGACCCGAGAAGGAGATCCCAAGACGTTCTGCCCAGAGTACATCGTTGCCGCCGCGCTGACTCGCCTGAAAGCGGAACCGGATGGAGTCCGGCTCTTTTTCGGGTTTCTCCAGTGTTGCGGCGAGGCGGTCGATCTGCTTCTGCTTGCTGGCGATGGTCACATAGTTCCGCTCTTGGTTGAAGCGCCGCTGCTGCTCGATGATGCCCTCGATGCGCTCGATCTCCCGCTTTGTGTTTTCGTAGACGCGCTCTTTCGAAAGCAGATCGGCCTCTTTCTGCTTTCGGGAACGCGTATAGTTCCCTTTGTAGTCCGCGAGGCGGGTGTGGTCGATCTCAAAGGTCCGGGAGGTCACGGCGTCCAGAAAGTACCGGTCGTGCGAGATCACGATGTACGCGCCGGTGTAATTCTTCAGAAAATCCTCCAGCCACTCTACGGAAGTGATGTCGAGGTGGTTGGTGGGTTCGTCGAGCAGGAGAAAATTGGAGTCGCTGAGGAGCATTTTCGCGAGCTGGAGCTTCGCTTTCTGTCCGCCGCTCAAAACGCCGATGGGCATTTCCGTTTGGGCCTCCGTGAACCCCAGCCCGAGGAGCGTGGAACGCGCCCTCCCGCGGCACGTCAGGCCCCCGTCCCGAATGAACCTGTCGTTCAGCTCGGTCTGGCGGAGGATCAGGGGATCGAGATCCTTCGGGGACGCGGCGATCTGCTCCGTCAGGCTTTCCAGCTCCTTTTCCATCTCGAGGAGAGGGGCAAAGACCGTCATGACCTCGTCGAAGGCCTTTTTTTCAAGATCCCGGCAGACATGCTGTTCCATATATCCGATCCGGGTCTCTTTTGCGGCGGCAAATCCGCCGCCGTCCGGTATGTATTCGCCGTTGAGGAGCTTGAAAAGCGTCGTCTTGCCGGAGCCGTTGACGCCTACAAGCCCGATATGTTCTCCCTTTTGGACCTCGAAGGAAACATCCTCGAGGATGACGTCCGTTCCAAAAGTTTTTTTCAGATGATTCACCGTAAGGACTGCCATGGTGTACTCCCTGTCAGAATTAATCTTCTCTATTATATCGGATTTTTTTCCGTAAATCAACGGTTTCCGGGCGGAGAAAGAAAAAACGCAGAGAAATGCCGGGAAAACGGCGGGACCGCGCCGTCTTTTCCTCGAAAACGGCCCGCATCGGCGGATCTGTCCCGCGTCTAAAGTTTTTTCGGAGTTTTTGCTTGCTTTTTCTTCTGTGTTGTAGTAAGATAAGTATATCCGGTCCGCCTGTTGGGCGGGCCTCTGACGAATTGGAATATATTTTTCGGAGGTTTCTTTTATGAAGTGTCCCTATTGCGGTTTTACGGACAGTAAGGTGATCGATTCCCGGCCCACAGACGAAGGAGAGCGCATTCGCCGCCGCCGCGAGTGCCTGCGCTGTTCCAAGCGGTTCACGACGTATGAAGTCGTGGAGTCCGTCCCGATCGTCGTGGTGAAGAAGGATAAATCCCGTGAGGCGTTTGACCGGAACAAGCTGATGAACGGGCTTCTCCGCGCCTGCGAAAAGCGACCGGTTTCGATGGAGACTTTGGAGAATATCGTGGACGAGATCGAAGGGCTCCTTCAGAACTCGCTGGATCGCGAGGTCCCGTCCAACATGATCGGGACATACGCCATGGAGCGGCTCAAAGCGGTGGACGAGGTCGCTTATGTGCGTTTTGCCTCCGTTTACCGCCAGTTTAAGGACATCAACTCCTTCATGGAGGAGCTTTACAAGATCATCAACGCGAAATCCTGACTAAAGGATGTTCTCGGGCGTCACGCGTTCCGTCCGCTCGATGTGCTCCGTCATGGTGATGACGCGTTTGCACTCCGCGCTCGCAAGCACGCTTTCTCCCGCCCGAATGTAGTGGGAGAGGACCGGGAACGCGCTTTCGAGCGCGTCCAAATGATCGTGCTGCAGGACGGTGCATAGCCTGTCGTGGATGGATTCCCAATCGGAGCGGAACGTTTCGCTGACGTGGAGCGCTTCCTCCGCGTCCCCGGACGTGAGGGCGCTGTCGATCGTCTCCATGGACTGAATGATGTAGTCCGTTTCGCGGACCGTCAACCGGCGGGAGAAGACGCAGAGGGAGACGGAGAACACCGCGAGCACGGCGGCCGTGATCACTCGCTTCATTTTTCTTTTCCTTTCTTTGGTGGATCGTTCCTTGGAATCAGTGTATATGCGCCGGTACGGTCGGCGGTTAAGATGAAGACCTCGCTCAGCGGGGTCTTTTCCTTTTTCAGGACGCGTTCGACGCGGCTTTTGTCCCACGCGGCCAGTTCCATCGAGGCTTCGGAATATCTCCCGTCGCTGATGAGCACGACTTCCAGCTCGTTTTCCTGCGCGCGGATCCCCGCATCCTTCGGACGCAGGCTGTCGGATGCGGCATGCCGGACGACGCTGAGCGCGCCGTTCGTCTCCACGATGGCGTATTTGACATCCGCAAGGGAGAAAACGTCCTTTTGCCGGAGCTGCTCGAAGAGATCCTCGATGCTCATTCGAAGCTCCCGCATATTGTCCTGCAGGATCTTTCCGTCTGTGATCAAGACGACGGGCTTGCCGCAGACGATCCTGCGGATCCGGCCGCTTTTCAGCATAAAATAGGAGAGAAAAACTTCCAGGGCAAGCAGGACGAAAATGGGAATGAGACCGCTGAAGAGCGGCTGTCCGGTGTCCTGCATGGGGATGACGGCGAGATCGGAGATCAGAAGCGTCACGACGAGCTCGCTGGTCTGGAGCTGGCTGATCTGCCGTTTCCCCATAATGCGCACCGCGGCGATGATCGCCGCGTAGAGGATCACCGTGCGGATGAGGGAGATAAACAAGAGATCACGTTCCTTTCCGGGTTGTCCCGTATAGTATGCGTTTTAGGGCGTATAAAATACGGGACGGCGGAAATTATAGAAAAGCAGTCAGGAAACCGGGGAAAGGAGCGCGCCAATGGACAACATTTCCGCGAGCCTCAGCGAAAACGAGGCGTATCTCTGCGGGCAGTTTCAAAACGCCATCGACTTTATGAAAAGAAGGCTGCGTCTCGGCCCGCACGACGCGGCGCTTTTCGGCTTGGACGGGCTTATCAGTAAACAGCATGTATCGATCGGTGTGCTGATCCCGCTCTTAACGGAAAAGATCACCGAACCGGACAGCGAAAAGGCCATGGAGACGCTCCGGGACAGTATTCTCGGGGCAGTGGACCAGGCGGAGGTACACACCATGGGAGAGGTCGTGGAGCGCATGATGAACGGATTCGCGGTTTTTTTCCTCGACGGCTGCGCGTATGCCCTCGCGTTTGGCACACAGGGCTTTGAAAAGCGCGGCGTCAGTGAGCCGGAAAGCGAAGTCATGCAGCGCGGTTCCCGGGAGGGATTTGTGGAGACTTTCATGACAAACGTGTCCCTTTTGCGCAGACGGCTCAAGACCACGTCGCTCAAATTCGAAAAGATAACGCTTGGGGAGGAGAGCCGCACGCCGGCAGCGATCTGCTATCTGGAAGGCACCGCAGACCCGGGAATATTGGAAGAGCTGAAAGAGAGGCTCAAGGTCTGCAACCTGAAGGATTTGCTCGCATCCGGGTATTTGACCGGATACCTGGACCGCCCGTCGATCTTCGACAGCGTGGGCGTCACGGAACGGCCGGACACGCTCTGCGGGAAACTCCATGAAGGAAGGATCGGCATTCTCGTGGACGGATCTCCCACGGCGCTTTATGTCCCATATCTTTTCGTGGAAAACTTTCAGACGATGGACGATTATTCCAACCGCCCTTTTTACGCGGCGTTCATCCGGTGGCTGAAATACGCCGCTTTTTTCCTCGCTATCTTTCTCCCCGGGCTTTATGTGGGCATCGCGGCGCATAATCCGGAGCTGCTTCCCGACACGCTGCTCATGAAGGTGGCATACGCAGAGATGCAGACGCCTTTCCCCGTGGTCGTGGAGGCAATCCTGCTTTACTTTATGTATGAGCTGATGCGGGAGGCGGGCCTTCGTGTGCCGAAACCGCTTTCCGGCTCCGTCAGCATCGTGGGCGGGCTGGTGATCGGGGAGACCGCGGTCTCCGCCGGGCTGGTCAGCGCGCCGTCTCTCGTCGTCATCGCGCTGACGGTCATCACGGGGTATGTCGTTCCGAAGCTCTATGAACAGATGGCCGTGCTCCGGCTCGTATTCATCATGGTGGGAGGGATCTGGGGCGTATGGGGGATCCTCGCGGGACTCACGTTCCTGCTCTTTTCGATCTGCGGAAAAACCAGCTTCCGCGTGCCGTTTTTTGCGCCGGTGGCGCCGTTCCGATTTTTTGGGATGCGGGATGTGGCGATCCGTGCGGGCTGGAAACGCCTCGCCGCAAAGGATGACCTTGTTCAGTCCATGCCGGGAGCGGGGAAGGAGGAAAAACGCTTTTGAACCGTCCGACGAAGATCAGCGCCTTGCAGTTCTATCTGATGCTGTTCCTTTCGCGCGCCACTGTCGGCGTTACGCTGAACGCGCAGGCGGTGGGCGGGGAAAATTTCCTGGAAAACATTTTTTCTTCGCTTTTGCACTGTGCGGCGCTTTTTGTTTTTTCTCTGCCGCTGTTTTCCCTCCACAGAGATTATCCGGAGAGGTCGCTTCCCGCCGTTGCGGAGCTCCGTCTGGGCGGCATCGGCGCGGCGGTCTCGGCCGTTTACGCGCTTTATTTTCTGATCTCCAACACATTTGCGCTCTCGCTGCTCGTGGTCCTGCTTTTCAACACGATGGATCCCACCGCGAGCCGCTTTTCGGTGGCGCTGGTCCTCCTGTTTATCGCGGCTTATGGGGCGGTGAAGGGGATCGAGACAGTGTCCAGGGCGGCGGTCTGCGTGTTCGCGCTGTTTCTGGCCGGCATGACGGCGATCTGTATCGCACTGCTGCCGAATGTCGAAACAAGGTACGCGGAGCCGGTTTTCCAAAACGGGCTGGAACAGTTTTGGAGAGGCTGCCTTGTCTTTGCCGCCAGGTCGTCCAGCCTCGCGGAGTTTGCGGTCCTCATGCCCTTTACACTTCGCAATTCGAAGGGAAAATTCGCCCTATGGAACGGGAGCGCCGCGCTGCTCTTCGGGATCCTGCTTTTCTTTACCGTCTCCTGCCTTGGAGAATACGCCTACCTGCAGATCTTCCCGGTCTACACGCTCTCCTCTGTCGCCGAAATTGCCGGGATCCAGAGAATGGACGCGCTTTTCATCGGTTTGTGTCTGATGGCGCTTGTCATTCGCCTTGCGGTGGGATTCTTCGCGATCTCGGAGAGCTGCGCGCGGTTCGTCAGAAAAAAAGAGAGCCGCGCGGTGCTTCTCGGAGGCGCGGCCCTCTTGACTTTGATGGCGTCGCTTTGGATTACGGCGGATTATGAGCGGTTCCACGCGTGCTTTCGAACGGAGTATCTGCTGCTTTTCACCGCGCTCACCGGCGCCGTGCTGCCCGTTCTGGTCTGGTGCGCGGACCGCCTGCGGCGAGGGAGGAAAATCGGATGAGAAGGATACCGATGGCAATATGCGTGATGTTCTGCGCCGTGCTTTTTTCCGCATGCGCGCCCGAGCTCTACGAACGTCTGCTGATCAGCGCGGTGGGGGTGGATGCGCTCGAGGGCGGCTCGTGCCGCGTGACCGTTCGGGCGGCGCCGACGACGGAAAACGGCAGGGAGCTTTGCGTATCTGGGGAGGGAGAAAGCGTCCCGGCGGCGATGGAGCAGATCGCCCTGCATACCGGCAAGGCCCCGCTTTACTCCCACAATACGATCCTGATCTTCGGGCACGAATGCGCGGAAAAGGGATTGGCATCCTATCTGGATTTCTTTATCCGCCATTATGAGTCCCGGCCCACGGTGCATACCTTTCTTGCGGAGCATACGGCGGAGGAGATCCTGCGGCCGGATGCGGAAAGCGGGGCAGAACAGGAGACACAGATTGCCGAGCTGACAGAGCGCGCGGGGCGCACCGGTCTTTCGGTACCCGCGACGATCTTGAGCCTTGTGCAGGGCACCAGGGGCGAAGGCTTCGGCGCGGCGCTGCCCGTTGTAAAACGGGACGGAACGGTCCGACTGTATGCGACCGCGCTTTTGGAAGACCTGAAGCTCCGGTGTACGCTTTCCGAGGAGGAGACCCGCGGGCTCCTTTTCCTCGACGGCACGGTGAAAGAGGGAGAGATCGTGCTCGAGGATGTTTCGGGCAGAACAACGGTGAATCTGCAAAAGGTCGTTCCGGAGATCCACTTTTTGGGGACTGCAGAAGATCCGATCTTTTCCGTGACGTTGTCTGTTGCCGGGGAGATCAGCGCGGCCGACTGCTTCGAAAACCCTATGGGATCGTTTGCCCGCCTCGAGACGCTGCTTTCCGAGCGGGTCCTTGACTATGTCGGAAAGTATCTGGAACAGGCTGCGTTTCAAAACGGCACGGACGCGGCCGGGTTTGGGAACGCGGTTTTCCGGGAAGCGCCGAGAGTCTGGGAGGAGATCTCCGGGTCATGGCCGGAAGCCCTGAAAAAAGCCGTGTTTCAGATCGAGGTGAAGAGCGTGATCGACAGGGTGGAGGAAGAGGACTTTTCCCTGCTACACTGAGATGCGGACGTGGTACCGCAGCATCCAGACATTGATCTGCAGGAGATACGCCAGCATTTGCGGCCCCGCCATGAGCTGGCCGAACCACGGCTTTCCGTAATCGAATGTCTCGTTCAGCAGCCTTGTCACCGTTTCCTCGGAGAGCAGGCGGTGAATGGGCTGAGAGGAATCTTTCAGAACAGCGGCGAGCCTTGCCTTTACGAGCCGCTCATAAACCGGATTGTGGGTCTTTGGATAAGGGGATTTCTTCCGGAACAGGACGTCTTCCGGCAGCAGGCCGCGGCTTGCGTCCCGGAGCAGACCCTTCACGACCCCGTTTGGCGTTCGAATGCTTCTCGGCGTATTAACAACGTATTGGATCAGTCTGTGATCCGCATAGGGGACGCGGACCTCCAGACCGCTGTACATGCTGCAGCGGTCCTTCCTTTCCAAAAGCGTTGCCATGAACCAGTACAAATTCAACACGGAAAGGACGCGGTACGCGCGGTCTTCGGCGCTTTCTCCGGGCAGCACCGGCACGGCGTCTTCGGTCTGCTGGCGGCGCATCGCCACATAGGATCCCACATCGAGCGCGTCGCGGAGATCGGGATTCAGGATCTCCACGCGGTTGGAAATCTCGGGGGACCACGGGAAGGTGTTCTTTGGCAGCGGCCGCTGGAACCACGGATAGCCTCCGAAGACCTCGTCGGCGCATTCCCCGCACACCGCGACGGAATGGCGGGTTTTGACCTCCCGGCAGAAATAGATCAGGGAAGAGTCGATGTCCGCCATTCCCGGAAGGTCTTTGGAGATGACCGCGTCGGGGAGAAGATCGGCGAGCAGGTCGTTTTCGCACAGCAGCTTCGTATGGTTTGTGTGGAGCAGCGCGGCGACCCGCTCCGCCCAGGGCTCGTCGCGGTCCGGCTGATAGCTGCTCGCGGTGAAGTAACGGTCGTTGCCGCGGTACTCGAAGGAATATGTGTCGAGCGACTGTCCGCGTTCCGCGCGCTTTTTTGCCGCAAGTGCGGTGATGACGCTGGAGTCCAGCCCGCCCGAAAGGAAGGTGCAGAGCGGGACGTCGGACACGAGCTGCCGTTCCACAATGTCTTCCAAAAGCGCGCGCACGGTTTGGACCGCAGTCTCGTAGCTGTCCTCAAACGGAAGGGCTTCGAGGACGAAATACGGCTTTTCCCGAAATCCGTCCCGGTCGAACACCGCGAAATGGCCGGGAAGGATCTCGTGGATCCCCTCAAAAACGCCGCAGCCCGGCGTCCTTGCCGGACCGACCCCAAAGATCTCGCAGAGCCCTGTCCTCCCGACGACGGGCTCGATGCCGGGATATTCCAGGAGACCTTTGATCTCAGAAGCAAAGACCGCGCGGCTGCCCCGCAGCGTGTAAAAGAGCGGTTTTACGCCGAAACGGTCACGGCAGAGATACAAGCGCTGCTCTTTCGGGTCGTCGATGGCGAAGGCGAAGATCCCGTTCAGCTTTTCCGCGCAGCGTTCTCCGAAACAAACGTAGCTTTTGAGCACGACCTCCGTATCGCAGGAGGTTTCAAAAGAGAACCCATGGGAGAGCAGCTCCTCGCGGAGCTCCGGGGCGTTGTAGACTTCGCCGTTATAGGCGATGGTGTACTTTGCACCGCCGTAGGTACAGGTCATGGGCTGCGCGCCGTTTTCCGGGTCCATCACCGCGAGGCGCGCGTGGCCGAGCGCGCACCGTTCCGTGAGGACGGCGCCCCGGTCGTCCGGGCCCCTGTGTGCAACGCGGCCTGCCATCCGCCGAACGAGAGAGAGCCACAGATACCTTTCGCTCTCAAGGCTTTTTCCAGAGTCAAAAAAGCCCGCAAAACCGCACATTCCGCATCATCCTTCCAAAACTCAGATAACGCATCGTATGCGGGTTTGCGGGCAAATGTGCTTCACGGATCAGCGTCTCTGCTTTTCCGGCGCTTTTTTGGAGGGTTCCCTTTCGGAAAGTTCCGAGAGGATGCGCTCCGCCACCGCGCGGCGCGCGTTCGCTTCCGAGGCAAGCCGCATCGCAAGGGACCGCATCGTTTCCGCGCCCATCTCTTCTTTTACGAGCGCCGAGGTTTCCTTGAGCGCGCTGTTCTGCACCGACACGAAAGAATCGTAAAGCGCCGCCGGATCTTCCGAACCGTCAAAAAGCACCGTCAAGTCCTGAATGGAAAGGACCTGCTTCAAAAGGCCGGTCATCACGAGCTGGGCGAGCTGCTTTTTCCCGTAACGCTTATGGTCCGGGTGATCGACCAGACCGGTTTTTACATAATTGTTCACCATGCTGCTTGTGAGCGGGCTTTGGTTCTCCTCTCTGGCGTAGAGAGAGAGAGTTTCGCGCGCAAACATCATGACCTGGTCCATATACAGGGGAATGGAGGGAAGCGATTCCCATTCGGGAAGGGCAAAGGACGCGGCCGCGTCCAGCCAGCAAAGCACATTTTGTTCCGTATCCGACATGATTCATACCGCCTTATTCCATTTTCAAAACCAGTATACATCGTTTCAAAGACGATTTCAAGAGAAACCGCAAAATTTTCCGTGCCGCATTGCAACTTGCCGCGAAATATTGTAAAATAGGAGACGATCAAACAGAAAGGCAGTTTCACCTATGGACACTGAATCCCTTCTTTCCCTGCGGCGTGCCGTGATGGAGAAAGAATTTTCCCGCATGAATCCGGAACAGCGCAGCGCGGTTTTTTCCGTGAACGGACCGCTTTTGATCCTCGCGGGCGCAGGAAGCGGCAAGACGACCGTGCTGATCAACCGGATCGCAAATCTCCTGCGGTTCGGAAACGCGTACCGGAGTACATATTTGGACGAGTGGTTTTCCGAGGAGGACGCCGCGCTTTGCCGCGCTTATCTCGAAGCGGGGACGCCGCTTCCCCCGGACACGGTGCGCAGGCTGGCGGTCTCTCCCTGTGAACCTTGGCGCGTGCTGGCGATCACCTTCACGAATAAGGCCGCCGGGGAACTGAAGGACCGCCTGTGCGCGATGCTTGGAGAAGAAGGAAACGACGTTTGGGCGATGACGTTTCATTCCTGCTGCGCGCGGATGCTGCGCCGCGACGGGGAACGGCTCGGGTATTCCTCTCATTTTGCGGTTTACGATACCGACGATCAGAAACGGCTGATGAAGAGCATCCTAAAGGAAATGGATATTTCGGAGAAGGTGCTGCAGCCCCGCACGGTCCTGAATGAGATCTCTCGGGCAAAGGATGCGCTGGTCTCGCCGGACGAGTACGCCCGCCTCGCGAACGGCGATTACCGCCTGAGCCTCATCGCGAAGGCGTATGCGATGTATCAAAGACGGCTGAAAGACGCGGACGCTATGGACTTTGACGATCTGATCGGAAACACGGTGGAGCTGTTTCAGACTTGTCCGGAGGTTTTGGAATACTACCAGAAACGTTTCCGGTATCTCATGGTTGACGAATATCAGGACACGAACCATGCTCAATATGTGTTCGTGAAGCTCCTCGCGGAAAAACATAAGAATCTCTGCGTGGTCGGGGACGACGACCAGAGCATTTATCGCTTTCGCGGCGCGACCATCAAGAATATTCTGAGTTTTGAAGAATCTTTTCCGGATGCGAAAGTCATTCGTCTGGAGCAGAACTACCGCTCCACGCAGAACATTTTGGACGCTGCAAACGCGGTGATCCGAAACAACACCGCGCGAAAGGGAAAGACCCTCTGGACGCGGAACGGGACCGGGAAGAAGATCACGGTCCACACGGCGGACAGCGAGACCGACGAAGCGGAGCGCATTTCACGGATCATTTTGGACGGCGTCGCGGGAGGAAGGCATTTCTCGGATTATGCGGTCCTTTATCGGATGAACGCGCAGTCTCTCTCTTTTGAGCGGACTTTCCTGAAAAGCGGCATTCCCCTGCGGCTGATCGGCGGGACGCGTTTTTTCGACCGGCGCGAGATCCGGGAGATGATCGCGTATCTCAGCGTGATCAGCAATCCGCTTGACGAGATGCGCCTGAGAAGGATCCTGAACGTGCCGAAACGAGGGATCGGCGATCGGTCCGTGGAGATGGCGGCGGAGATCGCGGAGCAGACCGGGGAATCTCTGTTTTCCGTTTTGGAGCACGCCGACGAATTTCCCGCGCTTTCCCGCGTTTCTGGGAAGATGAAGGTCTTTGCGCAGCAGATCCTGGGGCTGGCGACGCTTTCCGAGGAAGAGGACGTTTCCATGGGCGCGCTTTATGACGAGCTTTTGGAGCGGACGGGATACATCGAGTTCCTCGAAACGGACGACCCGGAAAGCGCGGAGGACCGCATTGCGAACGTGCGGGAGCTCGCTACGAACCTGAAGCGGTACGAGGAGGAGAATCCGGACGGGTCGCTCGCGGGATTCCTCGAGGAGGTGGCGCTCTTTACGGACATCGACAACTACGACGCTTCGTCCGACAGCGTTGTGCTGATGACGGTCCACGCGGCGAAGGGGCTGGAGTTCCCCGTCGTTTTTCTGCCCGGCATGGAGGAGAACATTTTCCCGGGCATGGGGAGCGTCTACGAGCCGGAAAGCATGGAAGAGGAACGCCGGCTCGCGTATGTGGCGATCACGCGGGCAAAGGAAGAGCTTTACATCTTTCACGCGACATACCGGATGCTCTTCGGTTCCACGAACCGGAACCGGTTGTCCCGATTCGTGGAGGAGATCCCGGACGCGCTGATCGAGCGGACCCGGTCGGTGGAGCTTTCCTACGGGCAGCGGAACGCCGCCCCCGCACGGAACTTTTCCGGTGAAAAGCCTTTTGCCAGCGCGGCAAAGCCCGCCTCCGTGGCGGAAGCGGGCGGTTTTGCGCCAAAGCCGCGCGTTGTGCCGGCGCCTGTGGGGACCTACCGCGTGGGAGATACCGTGCAGCATAAGACCTTCGGCATCGGTTTGATCGTATCCGCGACACCTATGGCGAATGACACGCTTCTGGAAGTCGCTTTCGAAAAGGTGGGCACGAAGAAGCTGTTTGCGAATTTTGCCCGCCTGACAAAGTGCTGAGGGTCAGGAACGCTCTGCGCAGCCGCAGTTCCCGTCGGGCGCCTTCGGCGGGAAGAACTCCTCCGTCGGGAAGTCGATCTTCCTGAACAGCTCGCAGGGGTTATCCGTGCTTGTCACGCATTCCTTGTCGGGAATGCAGAAGTCGTAGGCGGGGATTAGGATCTGGACGTTCCGAACGATCTGCACGATGGAGAACAGGCCGATCGTGACATAGACCGACGTGCCCTGCGTGGAGACGTCGATCGGCGCGCCGAAGTAGGAGGCGATGCTTTCCGGGATGACGCTGCATACTTCGCAGGGGCAGCAGGACGCATCGCAGATCTTTGCGGAAAGCGCCACAGGTTTCGCCACCTGGACCGAGGCTTTCGGAAGGATATAGCAGCTCCTCGGATCGACATCGGTCCTGTCGTCGTCGCTGGAGAACATCTTCACATTGCCCTCGCTGCCGTAGAGAATGACCTTTTTCGAAAACAGGGAGAGACCGTGGATGCAGTCTGCACCGCAGCAGGCGCCGGGGCCGGCGGCGTTCGTGTAGATGTCCAGGGAGACATCAAAGAAAAAGAGCAGATCGACAGAGTAATAGCCGCGGTTGATCGGGATCGGCTGCATATCGATGTAGACGGTGATGACATCGATGTCGTGGATCCGGACGTTCGCGCAGCTGTCGAGCAGCGGCTGGACGTTTGTGGGAAAGAAAACGCGAATATCTTCCAAGCAGTCCTTGTCGCTGCACGAATCGTAGATCCGCATGGCATCGACGCAGACGGCTTCTTTGAACAGGGGTTCGCTCTCGAGCTCGGGAGCAAAATCATTTTCAGCCATTCGAAAACCTCCTTTGTGGTTTCTCAATCCATTGTACGGACTTGGTCGTGTCTTGTGCCTGTCCTGATGCGGAGAAAATGACGCGTTTTCGTCCCGCGCGCGGTTTTCGTGTGAAATTAAGGTTGTATAATCCATTGACCTTTGCTATAATAAATGGGACAGCATTGGTGGGAAAGGGAAGATGCCGGATGGCATTGATCGTTCTGGAAGGATTGGACGGGAGCGGGAAGGGGACGCAGGCCGAGCTCCTTCTGAAAGCGCTGCGCGCGCGGGGGAGGGCGCGGGAAGTCACCTTCCCGGATTACGACTCGCCTTCGTCCGCGCTCGTGAAAATGTACCTCTCCGGGGCTTTCGGGAGCGACGCGGAGCAGGTAAACGCTTACGCGGCGAGCGCGTTTTACGCGGTGGACCGCTTTGCGAGCTATCAGCTCAAATGGAAAACGGCGTATCTCTCCGGGGAGACGATCGTCGCGGACCGGTATG
>CANRMW010000011.1 GCA_947631835.1 uncultured Clostridia bacterium
CTGAGATGATGGCTGCGCGCATGGGCTGGAGGGGTACGGTGATACGCAGTATCCCTTCCATGTTCTGCGGTTTTACCCGTATGGCCGTGCATTCACGGGCGGCGGAGACCAGGCGATTGTTGCCGTCGCGTTGACACAGGTCGGCAACGTGGGAGGCGAGCCCTACTGGAGTTGGTATGGGTTTTCATCCCGCGAGGAATGGTGTGCCTGCTTCGTGAGCTGGTGTGCTGACCAATGCGGGTATATCGACGAGGGGGCGTTCCCAAAATTCTCCGGCGTTTCACAAGGTGTACAGTGGTTTCAGGAGCGCGGCTTGTTGCAGGACGGAAGTTACGAACCGCAGCCAGGTGACATTATCTTTTTCGATTGGGACAGTCCCGGTGTTGGACAGGACGGGAACCCCGATCATGTCGGGATCGTGGAAAAAGTGGAGGACGGCGTCGTGTACACCATAGAGGGAAACTCGGATGACGCCTGTCGGCAGAATCGTTATCCGGGAGGTTATTTTGAAATATACGGGTTTGGGACGCCGGAGTATTGAAACTCCATCTTTTCCTCCTGCAACGTGGTAGGCGAGAACAGAAAAGTTCGGGTGCACCCGAACTTTTCGATGGATCTTATTTTGTGGCGAAATGTTTCCCTTTCCGGCGTCTGTGTTTTCTCCGCCCGGAAAAAACGCAGACGGCGAGGAAAAAGAGCAGCATCAGCGCATACCCGGTCAAAATCAGCCAGAAGGCTGCGGCGGCCTTTTGGCGCAGAGGATCTGCCAGAGAAGCGGCGCCGACGCTTTGCAGCGCGGCGCATACGGAAGACCACGCCGCGCCATAGTGCGAAAGGTCGAGAATATGCCGCTGCGGCAAAACGGAGGACGGGAGAGCGGTAAGAGAGAGTACCGCGACGCTGCCAAAAAGCGCGGCGGCGATCCCGATCCAGAGCGCGTACCGGGCGGTCGAGCCGCTTCGAACGGCGCGGCAGAACAAGGCCCAAAACAGGATCGCAGCGCCGAACAGCACGCCTGCCGCAGCGAGCAGCGGCAGCGCGTCGGCAAGTTCGCCGAAGTCGCGCATACTGAAGGCTTCCACGACCTCAAAACCCTGCTCCGCGCAAAGCGCACGGACTTCGTCCGCGAAGAACGGCGCGGAGAGCGATTCCGTTTCCGCGAGCACGGCGTCCCCGGCGCTCTCCCGCACGCGAAAGCCCAAACGGGCGAGCGTTTCTTTCACAGCCGCCGCGCCGGGGTCGCGAAGGCGCATCACGACAAGGCCGAGCGCGCTTTCGGACGCACCGGAAACGCGCACGCGCGCGCCGTCGGACACCGGTTTGGACGAAAACCGGATATACTGCGCGTATGCGCTGAGCGAGGGCGATGTGACGTTGTCCTCCGAGAGCGGGCGGCAGTGGTCGAGGTTCCTGCGCACCGCGCGGGTGCTCGTCTGCCAGCCGTCCTCCTCGACGATCTCCAAGACGAAGTCACCGTTTTCGTCGGTGCGGACCGCCTCGACCGGGCAGACCGGCACCCGCTCTTTCGTGAACGGGTCTTCCGCTTCCATTCCCTTCACCGCGACGACGTCCGGCGTCATCCAGTCCTCCACGAGGAACGAGACCGCCGTACAGAAGACGAGCAGGAGGAAGAACAGAGAGAAAATGCAGAGCGCTGCTTTTTTCATGCTTCGCGCCCCCTTACCCTTTGATCTCCGCGAGGGCGATGCCCTCAACGAGCTCGGTGTTGTAGCGGGTGAATAGGAACAGCGGCGGCAGCAGCACGAGCAGGCAGCAGACGAACTGCACCGTCGTCCCGGCGGGCGGCGTGTATGCGAGCGCCACGGAGATCGTGTAGCTTTCGAATTCCCGCAGGTAGGCGATCGGCTGCTCCACCATGTTCCAGCCGTCGAGGAACGAGAGCAGCGCCGCGCAGACAAGGCCGCTCTTGTTCATCGGGCAGAACACGGAGAGCACCGTCCGGACGACGCCCGCGCCGTCGAGCGCGGCTGCCTCGGAGATCGCGTCCGGCACCGCGCCGAAGCACTGCGTCAGGATGAACGTCCCGAGCGGCGAGAAGATCGCCGGGAGGGCCAGCGCCGCGTAGGTGTCGAGCAGGTGGAGCCGGTCGAGCATGATGTAGTTCGGGACGAGCGTCACCTGCAGCGGCAGCACCATCACCATCATCAGGACGAAGAAGATCACACGCCGTCCCGGGAAACGGTACTTCGCAAAGCCGTACCCTGCAAACACCGAGACCGCGAGCTGCCCGAGCGCGATCACCGCCGCGAGCGCGAGGGAGCTCCAAAACCGCAGGAGGTACACGGGCGAGGCGAGAAACACGTCGTAATAGCCGAGGCCGGTGAACGCGCCGCCTCCGAAAAAGCTCAGCCAGAGGATATAGACGAACGGGATGACCGCCGTGACGCAGAGCACGCAGACGGCGGCCGCACAGAACGTGCGGAACGCGGAACGCTTTTTCATAGCTGTCCGTCCCCCTTTCCGCCCCGGTGGATCCAAGCGTAGAGCGCGGCGAACACCGAGGAAAAGAGCACGAAGAGCAGCACGGAAGCCACGGAGAGCCGCGCATAGTTGAGATTTTGGAAGCTGTTGTTGATGAAATGCTGGAGCATATAGATGCCGGGATAAGGGTGCTCCCCGCCGATGAGAAAGATTTCCCGGAAGCACTTGAACGCATTGATGACGGAGAACACCAGCGCGATGAACACCGACTGCCACATCTGCGGCGTCGTGATGCGGCGGAACTTCTGCCAGCCGGACGCGCCGTCGAGTTCCGCCGCCTCGTACTGCTCCCCGGGAATCGTGACGAGCCCCGCGAGGAGCAGAATCGCGCTGTATCCGGTGCTCTTCCAGAGATAGAGCAGAAGCACGATCCAGAACGACTGCGGCGAATTCAGCCAGTCTGCGGCGGGGACCCCGAACACGGACAGCGCGCCGTTGACCGCGCCGCTCTCCGTGAAGAGCAGATCGACGAGCATGACCGTCCCCGTGACCGGCATGATGTACGGCAGCAAAAAGACCGATTTCAGCAGGTTCTTTCCCCCAATCCCGGCCTTGAGCAGCAGCGCGACCGCGTAGGAGAGCACCATGACCGACGGCAGCGCCGCCGCGAGGAACCGCATCGTGTTCGCGAACGCGAGGCGGAACATCTCGTTTTCAAGCATCGAGCGGTAGTGGTCGAACCCTGCAAAGCCGCTCCCCGCCCCGTACCCCTCTGTAAATGAGTACCGGAGCACGAGAAAAAACGGCACGATGTAAAAGACCGCGCAGCCGAGCAGCATCGGCCCAATCAGGACATATCCGTGCCACGCTTTTTTCATACGAACACCGCCTTGCGCTCAAAATGAAAACCTGTTGCCGGATCTATTCCGCGAGGATCATCCGCATCTCTTCGAATGCGTTCTCTGCGGCGTCCTCCGGCGTCTGCCCGTCGAATGTGACGCGGTCCGCCGCATCGTACAGCGCCGCGTCGAGCGTCGAATAAAACCGCGCACTGTTGATCCGCTCCGTCAGGGGGCGGAGCGCTTCGCCGAAGGGGGAAGCGTATCCCGTCGCAACGCCGCGCACGGCGCCGAAATATGCGTTCGTTGGAGAGACGCTGGCGCCGACATATTTTCCGTCCACCGACCGTCCGTAATTGCTTTGGATTTCTTCCGCATAGAGCAGCGAGAGCAGCTTCAAGCACTCCTCGGCATACGCCGTGCTCCGGTTGATCGCGCAGAACGCGGTGATCTGTGCGGTGATCCCACCCGCGTCGTTCAGGACCGGGAAGATCGCTTCGGGATCCGCGCCTCGAAGCGCGGGGAGCGTCTGCAGCTTCGTGCCGAAGCCCTCCGCCGCGAGAAGCGCCGTACCCGCCTCGTAGGTCCCGTTTTCGTGGAGCGCTTTCACGCTGCGCAGCGCCTCGGTCAGCGCGTCCTTTTCCAAGGTCAGGTTCAATGCCCCGTAATCCGCCAGCGTGGAAAACGTGCCGTCAAACCAGCTGGAAACATTCCAGCCGAGCAGGTTTGCCACGTCGGGATCCTCGCTTGCGCTCAGATCCTCCCAAGTAGAGAACGACGCCGGGTCGAGAGCCGTTTTGTCCCGGTCGAGCACATACAGGTTCATCGAATACAGGAGCGGCAGCACGAGCGTTTCTCCGTCCAGCTTCCCGGCCTCCATTACGGGAGCGACGTGCTCCTCGGGCCGGTAAAACTCGCTCGATGCGAGAAGGTCGTCAAGCGGCAGGAACGTCTGGTTCTGCATCGCCTTGACCACGTCCGGGAACAGCACCTCGGTCGGCGGGTCGCTCCGGGTGAGCTGCGGGTCCGCCGTATTCAAAATGAAGGCATCCGGCCCGCCGCCCGCAACGATCTCGACCCGATAATGCTGCACTTCGGATTCCCTTGCCGCGCTGGCGGTCGGAAAGGTCACGAATTCATATTCCGGCTCCTCGCCATAGACGAGCGCATAGTATTTCAGAAAGTAATCGTTCTGTTCAAAATATTCCTTGTCATTCCCGCGATCCACGAGGATGACCGGATTTTCCGGTTCGTCCGGCGCCTCAGACACCGGCTCCGCACTCGGCGTTTCCGAACTGGCCTCCGCGTCTGAAGCGGCAGCGCTCGCTTTTGACGGCGCCTCGTGCATCTCCGCCGCCGTTTTCCCACACGCAGAAAACAGGACGGCCAGCACTGTGAGCAGGAGACAAACGAAAAAACGTTTTTGCAAGAATTTCATTTTCACTTTCATTTTCATCTTCCTTTCCCTTTTAGAGATTATATCATTTACATCTATGTCTGTCAAATATCGGGGGATGGGTACCAGAAAATCAAGATCGATTGGAAAGAGCTTATAATTAGTTGCGGATGCTGGAACAAAGTCGGACTGGTGCAGACGGCTCATCTTGCATTCTTGCTGATGCTTTCCTGCATATCGTCAAATAATATCGACTGACACAGCGAAGAGGAGGCAACCGGAAAGCTATTTTATTCGATATTGAACTCAGTCTATCATTTCAGAAAAACCTTGTCAAGAATGGGGAAACGAAAAGACAGAAACTAGCACTTTTTGGTCATTGCATTTTGCACAATTAATTGCGGCGAGATGTCTCCTAGCCTTTATTCTCGATTATTCTTCAGAAATTAAAACAATGTACATAACAATCATTGCCAAGTAATGAAAAAACCGACAAATAATGCTTATTTAGGGGGGAGTAAGGAAGCGGCGAACCGTACACTGCACCCATCTAATAGGCACTAATACCACTGGTACAAGCTGTTTCTTCGAGCCTTAGCATCAAGAAAGAAAAAGAACGGCTGCCCACGCCAACAATGATCAGTCCATTTGACATTACACCATAAGCGCGTAGCGCGTTGGTATAATCAGCCATCGCCCGTTGCCGCGAAGCGGCAAACTGGGCGGGCAAATACAAATCTGTATAATATCCGCACCCCCTTACCGCGCGTTGATATAATCAGCTATCGCCTGTTGTCGCGAAGCGACAAACTGGCAGGCAAATATAAATCAAAAAAATAACCGCTGCCTCAGCGGTTATTATATCACATCGTCTAACAAAAAGTGTGTAATTCAATTATGACCGTCGTCCGACTTTTCTTCTCACAGTCTGTCTGGTCCAAGCTGCTACATGATGGCAGGGAGAGAGGAGCAAATTCGATTTGCCGGATAAAATCCGGATACGGTTGTATGCGATGTCCTCTGCTGTCTCTTTGCAGGCGGCATTGTGCAGTTCTATGGCGCAATAGCAATTTGTCATCCGATGAAAGGACATATTGCTGTACAATATACAACGGGGGATTGAATTGCGTTCTATTCCATCAGTGGCAGCTCAATAATAACAAAGAAGCGATATTCTTTCTCCTCATAGAAAGCCTCGAATTTTCCGCCCTTTTGAGTCACGACGCGTCGCGCACTTTTCATGCCTAGTCCGTGATGCTCTTTGTCCGTCTTGGAAGACTGAAAAAGCCCGGAAGGGTGCGCGATCGGGGCTGAATCACAGGTGTTGACCACAGCAATCACATCGGAATGGCTCTCCTGCCTCGCGTAGACAGACAGTTCGATCTCTTTCTCCTCCGCTTTTTCCGCCGCTTCCTCTGCATTGGTCAGCAAGTTTTCGAACAACGCCGTAAGCTCCAAATCGTTCAGGGATTGCAATGTTCGGACTCGGACGTCCACCTGGAATGTGATGTCCTTAACGGAGCAAATATTCGAGTGCCGCGCGAGAATGACGTTCAGCAGATTGTTGTCGCAGTACCGAGGAATCTTTTTCATGCCTGGCTGCTTTTCCCATTCCGAAATATAATTCTGGATTCCCTGATAGTTTGCTGATTCTGCCAAATACGATATGGTTGACAGATGCTTTTTCATATCGTGGATCAGGATACGCTGATCCTCCTCGGAACGCAGCATCATCCTGTAAAATTCAGCGTCTGCGCGGTCACGAGCAGATGAAAGCTGAGCGGAAAAATTGTCTTCATACAATTTATGCATTGAATCACAAATCAAAAGAACGATAAAGTTTGCAATAAATAACCCGATTACACTGATTGCAAGCAATATTTCAGTGACCGGCTCCAAAACTGTTGTCAGTCCCACATAAATAACAGCGATGGAGACGACAGTGGAGATCACAGGCATACACCCAAGCAGCAAAAGCAGTTTGGGTTCTCCAATTCCCTCCTGTTTCGGCCCGATTACGCGCGCAACAGATTGCATCACAAAAAAGAAGAGCGGCTTACTCAACAGCCCTAAAGTGATGCAGACCAGCAGGTTATATTCATACGCGGAATAATCTCCAACGATTGCCGTAAGAAGGAGATTCATGATGAATTCGGACGCAGTCATTACAAAAGTCATGATCCCGCTATGAAACAGCGCGGCCTTAAGCCCCACCTGAAAACAGCATATTTGAAGAAAAAGGTTCATCACAAAGAAGTCAACGACATTTAAAATGACGTTGTCAAAAAGAGAAAGACCGTAGATCAGCGCATATCCAAAGAAAAACGCGGCGGAGAGCTGAACAGGGCCTACCTTTTTAGAAAAAAGGTATCTGAAATACTGTACGGCAATGATACCTTCTACTGCATATACCCAGGGGATGATCCACCTATCAATCATCGGAAACACTCCAGATACAAAGAATAACTGTGTCGAAACTCCTTTAATTTTCGTTTTGTCAAATATGCGTTTACTGTTTTCTCTCCTGCTTTCAGCAGGATACAGTCACGCCTATATTCCGAAACATACTTGAGATTGACAATAAAACTGCGGTGCGATTGAAAGAAGGAGGGCAACTGCAGCAGTATTTCTGCTAACTCTTCAAATTTCATTGTCGTGTCGAGGGTTTGATTGCCCTGAATAACAAAAACTTTACCAGACACTCTCTCAACACATAAGATAGAGTCTGCTTGTACAAGAGTTCCTCCTTCTTCGGTCAATACGTTGATTCGTTTTGTTTCTGTTTCAAGCTGCTTTATTGCCGCTTGTAGATTACGAAACAGACGATTTTTATCTATCGGCTTGGATAAGTAACGGTAAACATGAAACTCCATCGCCTCATCCAGATAATCAGGGAATGAGGTTACAATGAAAACCTTCACATAGGGGTTTCGCTTCATGAGCTCTGCTCCAACATGGATTCCGCTGCGCCCGGGCATCTCCACATCAAGGAAAGCGATGTCCGCCGATATGCCGGATTCGAGTGCGTCCTCTCCGCAGGAGAACTGGAACAGCTCCGGACGGTTCAGCCCACGGTTAGAAAAAAATTCTAAAGCACACTGATTCAAGACAGAAAGGACTACGGGATCGTCATCACAAATGACTATTTTCATTTGAAACCCTCCTAGGAGGCTTCTATTATACCATACTTCTTATCAAAAGTCACGCCCATTATTTGTTCCTTTTTACACAAAACTGTACAATTGCATAGATTAAACTTAGATCATCCTGTGAGCACAGTCTTAGTCCCTCTTCAATACTTTTGGGAATGTTTTTCGACCGCATTGCACCTAAAATAAGATAATCAGGAGTCACATTTCATTCTTTACAAATACTAAGAAAAAGATCAAAGCTAGGTGAAACCTTCCCGGTTTCTATTGCTGACAAATGGTTGTTAGAAATCTCTAGTCGCTCAGCCAATATATTCTGTTTTATGTGAAGACTTTTTCTCCGATGAGCTTTTTCGGACGTTGCCGCTGGTGCCGCCCTTTGAGGAACTTCTATATCGTCTGAAAGCCCAGCAGGAGGCAAACCGAAAGCTGTGCGGCAGGATGTATAACAAGAAGTACCTCGGTTATATTTACGTCAACGAAAGACATCCAGGAGTGGTTGGGACACAGCGACATTTCCACGGCATTGAATATCTACACCCACCTTGATTTCAGCTCAAAAATAGCGTCGGCAAATGCAATCCTCGACTTCTATCCCGGAAGTTTTCAACAATGTCCCTCCAATGGACCTCCCTCCCAAGTCGAAAAATGAAAAAACTTTCGATTTATTGCTTTGGAAAAGGGAAAACAGAAAAGCCCAAAAACCCCCGACATGCCGGGACTTTTTGGGCTTGGTGCTGGCGACCGGACTTGAACCGGTACGGTGTCGCCACCGAGGGATTTTAAGTCCCTTGCGTCTGCCGATTTCGCCACGCCAGCGTTTTTTCTTCCTTTTCTGAAGAAAAGGAAGCGAAAAGACTTTTATCGTTTGCACTTTGGGCAGATGGGCTTTTCCCGGAAGAAAGCGAAAAGACTTTTATCGTTTGCGCTTAGGGGAGAGGGCCTTTCCCGGAAGAAAGCGAGAAGACTTTTACCGTCTGCATTTAGGGGAGAGGGCCTTTCCCGGAAGAAAGTGAAAAGACTTTTACCGTCTGCACTTAGGGGAGAGAGCTTTTCCCGTAAGGCAGCGAAAACACTTTTACCGTCTGCACTTAGGGGAGAGGGACTTTCCCGTAAGGAAGTGAAAAGGCTTTTATCGTTTGCGGTTTAGGGAGAGGGCTTTTCCCGTAAGGCAGCGAGAAGACTTTTGTCGTCCGCGCTTTGGGGAGAGGGTCTTTCCAGGAAGCGAGCAAAAGGACTTTTTCGCCCGCGCGGGGGACCGCACCGTTCAGCATTATAACACGGATAACGCGGAAAATCAAGTTTTCCGGAAATTTTTTCACAAATCCATTTACAAACCACCCTCGAATATTGTATACTTAAAGCAGATTCGGCGGTGTGCCGAAAACTATCAGCAAAGGAGCCTGTATTTATGTATTATCTCGGTGTAGACGTAGGCGGCACCAACATTGCCGTGGGCGTTGTGAATGAAAACAACGCGATCATCGCGAAGGCGTCCCAGCCGACGCCGGTGCCCTGCTCGGAGGAGGTCTTCTGCGACACCATCCTGAACGTGGCGGAAGAGGCCCTCGCCAAGGCGAATATCTCCATGAACGACATCCCGTGGGTCGGCATCGGCTGCCCGGGCACCGTCAATCGTCAGACGGGCATCATTGAGTTCGCCAACAACCTTTACTTCAAGAACTTCCCGCTCCGCGACATGATGGCGCAGCGCTTCGGCGGCAAGCTGGTCATCCTCGAAAACGACGCGAACGCTGCGGCTTACGGCGAGTTCCAGGCCGGCGCGCTCCACGGCGTGGACAACGGCATTGCGATCACGCTCGGCACCGGCATCGGCGGCGGCATCATCATCCACCACAAGGTCTATTCCGGCAGCAACTACGCGGGCGGCGAGCTCGGCCACACGGTCATCGTCGCGGACGGCCGTCCCTGCACCTGCGGCAGAAACGGCTGCTGGGAGGCGTATGCTTCCGCGACGGGCCTCATCAAGACGACGAAGGAGCACATGGAGAAGGCGCCGAAGGATTCCCCGCTGTGGACCATCGTCGGCGGAGACATCGAGAAGGTCAACGGCCGCACCGCGTTTGACGCCATGCGCGCGGGCGATCCCATCGGCAAGGAGATCGTGGACGAGTATATCAAGTACCTCTCCATCGGCCTCACCAACATGGTGAACATCTTCCAGCCGGACATCCTCTGCATCGGCGGCGGCATCTGCAACGAGGGCGAGACGCTCCTCGCGCCGGTGCGCGAGCTCGTCTATGGGCACCAGTATGCCATGTATTCCACGAAGAAGGTCGTCATTGTCCGCGCGCAGCTCGGCAACGACGCCGGCATCATCGGCGCCGCGCTGCTGGGCAAGCAGGAGACGGAGGACTGAGGAATGTCCATTTCCGAAGCGGTCTTCGGCACGCTGCCGAACGGGACCGAGGTCAGGTCCTACACGCTGCAAAACAGGACGGGCGCTTCGCTGACCGTGACGCCCTTCGGCTGCCGCATCCTGCGGCTCCTGGTGCCGGATAAAAACGGCGTGCCCGGGGATGTGGTGCTCGGCCACGCGACCCTTGCCGAATACCTCGGCGGGGATTTCCAGGGCGCGTTTGTCGGGCGCTACGCGAACCGCATCGGCGGCGCGCGGATGCGGATCGACGGGCTGATCTGTGTTTTGGACCAGAACGACGGGCGAAACAGTCTCCACGGCGGGCGGGGCGGCTTCTTCCAGGTGCTCTTTTCCGTGAAGGAGACCGTGGACGGCGACGAACCGTCGATCACGTTCGCGTATACCAGTCCCGACGGGGAAGAAAGCTATCCCGGCACGCTGCAGGTGGAGGTCCGGTATACCCTGACGGAGCGCAGCGAGCTCGTCATCGACTACCGCGGGGAGACCGACAAAAAAACGGTCTTCAACCCGACAAACCACGCGTTTTTCAACCTTTCCGGCGACTGCGGGAAAACCGTCCGGGATACCGCCCTCACGGTGCGCGCGTCCCATGTGACGGAGGTCCGGGACGACCTCATCCCGACGGGAAAGCTCCTGCCCGTGGAGGGGACCGCGCTGGATTTCCGTGCGGGTAAGTCCATCGGAAGGGACATCGGGGACGCGGACCCGCTGATGGTGAAGTGCGGCGGCTACGATCACAATTTCTGTCTGGACGGCGAGGGACTGCGGGAAGCCGCGGTCGCATACGACCCGGAAAGCGGCAGAGAAATGACGGTGCTGACCGACATGCCCGGGATGCAGCTCTACACGATGAACCGCGTTTCTCCCGTGCAGAAGAACAGGGACGGCACCCCGATGCAGCCGCATACGGCGTTCTGCCTCGAGACGCAGTTCTATCCCGATTCTCCAAACCGGCCCGAGTTCCCGTTCCGCTATGTGGAGCCGGGAAAACCCCTCGTGAGCCGGACCGTATACCGATTTTCCGTGAAATGAAAGGAGAGGAGGCTGCCTCGGCAGCCTCTTCCCGTTTGCCGGGAAAACCGGAGAAAAGAGGAAAAGCATGCAGAAGGAAAAATCGTGCGGAGCGGTCATCGCCCGCCAAACGCCTAAGGGAGAGGAGATCCTGCTCATCCGGCATGAAAACGGCGGGCATTGGGCGTTCCCGAAGGGCCATGTGGAGGGGAACGAGACGGAGACCGAAACGGCGGAGAGAGAGATCCGGGAGGAAACGGGGCTCGCTGTCCTGCTGGATACGGGATTCCGCCACACGGTGACGTATTCTCCAAAGCCCGGTGTGATGAAGGACGTGATCTATTTCGCCGCCGCGCCTGTGGGCGGGGAGCTGCGCCGCCAGGAGGCGGAGGTCACGGAAATGCGGTGGGCGTCTCCCGAGGAGGCGCGGGCCGTCGTCACCTATGAGAACGACAGGGGCGTGCTCGAGGCGTTCCTGCGCTATAAGGCGCAGAGCTGAGATTCGGATCGGTCGCAAAAACGCCGCCCGCATGGGCGGCGCTTTTGCGCGCAAAGGATCAAATCAGAGAGAGGAAGGCCTCGAAGATCTTCCTGCCATCGACCGCGTCGGGGCGCGCGTGGGCGAAGGCGATGCGTTCCGGGTGGAACTGCACGCCGATGACCCGCCCGTTTTCGTGGAGGAACCCCTCGTTGATCCCGTCTTCGCTCTCGCAGGTGGGAAGAAGGCCCGCGCCGAGCGCCTTCACCGCCTGATGGTGGGCGCTGTTCACAGAAAATTCCGCTCCGTAGAGCTTTTCCAGAAAGGGATGCACCGCCCGGACGCGGTGGATGCTGTCTCCGGTCTCCTTCCAGACGTGCGTCTCACGGTGCGGGACGTCCTGGATCAGGCTGCCGCCGAAGAAGACGTTCAACACCTGATGCCCGCGGCAGATCCCGAGGATCGGCCGGCCGCTTTCGAAGAACAGGCGGCACAGCGCGAGCTCGTCTCTGTCGCGCGCCGCGTCGATGCCCTCGCTCGCGGTGTTGGCCTCGCCGTAGAGCGCGGGGTCCATGTCCGCGCCTCCGGGCAGCAGCAGGCCGCCGCAGCCCTCGGAAAGAGAGAGATCGAGCGAGACGACGGGCTGCGCGCCGAGCGCGGTGAGCGCGGCCTCGTAATTCTCGAATTTTCCGGCTTCTCCCCGGATAAATATGCGGACCATAAAGAACCTCCCATTGTATCCTTTTTGCACGGACCGTGCCGCGTCGGGGCGGGGAACACGGTTTCCCGTCGAAAGATTTACAAAATCTTTGCTTGTATAGTATAGCATGGGTGTGGTATACTTTTCAACAGTGAATCGGAAAGGATGGAGCTTTTTGCAGGATAACGGCAGCAGGCGGGAGGACGGACCGCTCTACCCGGCGGACGCGCCCGGATATGACCCGCACGAACCGGCGCGGCACATAGAAAAGGCGCTGCGGAACAGAAAAGGGCTCGCGGTCCTCAGCGCGGTGTTCGGCGCGGCGGCGATCCTGCTTCTCGCGGCGGTGCTTGCGCTCCCGCACTGGCAGATGCGCGGCCTGCCCGCAGGCGCGCCTGCGGAACCCGGCACGGCGCAGAGGGTGTTTGCCGCGGCGGACGCTGCTTCCGGGGCGGCGGTTCCTTCGCCGTCTCCCACGGCGACGGCCGCGCCTTCTCCCACGGCGGAGCCGACGCCCGAGCCGTATTACACGCAGCTCGAGGATTGGCGGCTGGTGCTTGTCAACAGCGACGTGGCTTTGCCCGAGGATTACGCGGTGACGCCCAGACTGTATGCGAGCGTGGAGGTCGGCAGCCTGATCTATGAGCCGCTCTCGGCGCTCCTCGCCGCCGCGGAGGACGCGGACGTTTCGCTTTGGGTCGCTTCCGGGTACCGGAGCGTGGAGGAACAGGAGATCATCCTTGCGCGCGCGATCCAGAACCGCATGTATGAAAACGGGATGACCGTGGAGGAGGCGGCGGAAAATGCGCTGCGCACGATCCAGCCGCCGGGCCACAGCGAGCATCATACCGGGCTCGCGGTGGATTTCAACGACGTCTCGCGCGATTTCGAGAAGACGGTGGCATACGAATGGCTGGAGGAAAACGCGGCGGACTACGGCTTCGTGCAGCGTTACCCGAAGGACAAGGCCGGGTTCACGGGGATCGACTACGAGGCGTGGCACTACCGCTATGTGGGCGTGGAGCACGCGAAGAAAATGAAAGAGCTGGGGATGTGCCTGGAGGAATACTGTATGTACCTCAAAGGGACGCCCATCGAGCCGAGACCGACGCCGCCGGGGAGAACGCCGGTCGATGCGGACGACGAAGACGGCGAGGAAGCAGACGAAGAGGAAAACGCGGACACGCTGACGGAAACGAACGAAGAGGAGGGGACCTGAACCGGGTCCCCTTTTTGCTTTTCTTTTCAAAAAGCGGGGGAAAAGCAGGTTGCAAAAATCCGTCCGAAGTGATACAATAGAGCTGTTATTTTATCCGGATGGAGAGGGAAGACATGACAGTACGCACCAGATACGCGCCAAGCCCCACGGGCATGATGCACGTCGGGAACCTCAGAACGGCGCTCTATGAATATCTCGTCGCAAAGTCGGCGGGGGGCCGGTTCGTGCTCCGCATCGAGGACACCGACCAGGAGCGCTTCGTTGCGGGCGCGGAGGAGGTCATCTACCGCACGCTCGCGACGGTGGGCCTTAAGCACGACGAGGGGCCGGACGTCGGCGGGGAATACGGGCCGTATGTGCAGAGCGAGCGTTTGCCGCTCTATAAGAAATATGCGGAACAGCTCGTAAAAATGGGCAAAGCCTATTACTGCTTCTGCACGAAGGAGCGGCTCGAGGCGATGCACGAAAAGGGCTTCGGCGGCTACGACCGCCACTGCCGCGACCTGCCGAAGGAGGAGATCGACCGCCTGCTCGCCGCCGGCACGCCCTATGTCATTCGACAGCGCGTGCCGCTCGAGGGCTCCACGACCTACACCGACGCGGTGTACGGCGAGATCACGATCGAGAACAAGGAGATCGAGGATCAGGTGCTCCTCAAATCCGACGGCTACCCGACGTACAACTTTGCGAACGTCATCGACGACCATCTGATGCACATCACGCACGTCGTGCGGGGCAGCGAGTATCTGACCTCCACGCCGAAGTACGATCTGCTCTATGAATCGTTCGGCTGGGAGAAGCCGGTCTATGTGCACCTCCCACTCATCATGGGCAAGGACGCGGACGGGACGGTCTCGAAGCTCTCGAAGCGCCACGGCTCGACGAGCTTCGAAGGGCTCGTGGCGGAAGGGTATCTCCCAGAGGCCATCGTCAACTACATCGCCCTGCTCGGCTGGGCGCCGAAGGACAACGAGGAGATCTTCACGCTCCCGGAGCTCGAAAAGGTGTTTTCCACCGACGGGATCAGCAAGTCGCCCGCCGTGTTCGATTATGACAAGCTCCTGTGGATGAACGGCGAGTACATCCGCCGGATGTCCCCCGAAGCGTTCCGGCAGCACGCGATGCCGCAGTACCGCGCGGTCTTTGGAGACGCGGAGAAGCCTTGGGACGTGCTGGACGCGATCCTGCAGCCGCGCGTCACGAAATTCACGGATATTCCCGGGCTGCTCGGCTTTTTCGCGGCGCTCCCGGAATACGACGCGGAGCTTTTCGTCAACAAAAAGAGCAAGACGAACCTCGAAAATTCGAAGGTCATGCTGGAAAATGCGGTCGCGGCGCTGGAGGGCGTGGAGACTTGGAATGTCGATACGCTCCATGACGTGCTGATCGGCCTCGCGGAGAAGCTCGGCGTGAAGAACGGCACGCTGCTCTGGCCGGTGCGGATCGCCGCGGCGGGGCAGACCGTGACGCCCGGCGGCGCGATGGAGATCCTCGCCGTGCTCGGGAAGGAAGAATCCCTGCGCCGGCTGAATGCAGGGCTAGCGAAACTGTAAGGAAACACCCCAAAAGGAAGGGACAAAATATGAGCGATGAGATCAAATTGGAAAACGGGATCGAAAGCGGCGGCTTTATCGACGACTTCGTGAAGGAGGATATCGCCGAGGGCGGGCGGTTCGCCGGGATGCAGGTGCACACGCGCTTCCCGCCGGAGCCGAACGGGTATCTGCACATCGGCCACTGCAAGGCGCTGACCATCGATTTCGGAACGGCGGAGAAATTCGGCGGGATCTGCAACCTGCGCTTTGACGACACGAACCCCGCGAAGGAAGACACCGAGTTCGTGGACGCGATCCAGGAGGACATCCACTGGCTCGGGTTCGATTGGGGCGACCGGATGTTTTACGGCTCCGATTATTTTGAGCAGACCTATGAGTACGCGCTCGAGCTCATCCGAAAGGGGCTCGCTTACGTCTGCGAGCTGACGCCCGAGGAGTTCCGCGAATACCGCGGGGACACCTCCACGCCCGCGCGCTCTCCGTGGCGCGACCGGCCGATCGAGGAGAACCTCGATCTCTTCGAGCGGATGAAGAACGGCGAGTTCCCGGAGGGAAAATACACGCTGCGCGCGAAGATCGACCTCGCCTCCGGCAACTTCAATATGCGCGACCCGGTGCTCTACCGCATCCGGTACATCGAGCACCACCGGCAGGGTACAAAGTGGTGCATCTTCCCGATGTACGATTTCGCGCACCCGATCCAGGACGCGCTCGAGGGCATCACGCACAGCCTTTGCTCGCTGGAATATGAGGACCACCGCCCGCTTTACGACTGGGTGGTGAACAACGTCTCCATCCCGTACCACAAGCCGCGGCAGATCGAGTTCGCGCGGCTCGGGATCAATTACACCGTGATGAGCAAGCGGAAGCTGCGCGCGCTTGTCGAGGGCGGGTACGTTTCCGGCTGGGACGACCCCCGTATGCCGACGCTCTGCGGGCTGCGTCGTCGCGGGTATACGCCGCGCTCTATCCGGAATTTCTGCGAGCGGATCGGCGTCGCGAAGGTCAATTCCACCGTGGAATACGGCTTTTTGGAGCACTGTCTGCGCGAGGACCTGAACCTCGTCGCGCGGCGTGTGATGGGCGTGCTGCGCCCGGTGAAGCTGGTCATCACGAATTATCCCGTCGGAAAGGCCGAGACGTTCGAGGTGGAGAACAACCCGAACCGCCCCGAGGACGGGACGCGTTCCGTGACCTTCTCGCGCGAGTGCTGGGTGGAGGCGGAGGACTTCCTCGCCGAGCCTGTGCCGAAGTACAAGCGGCTTTACCCCGGCGGGCCGGAATGCCGCCTCAAGGGGGCGTATCTGATCCGCTGCACCGGGTACAGCACCGATGCGGCCGGCAATGTGTGCGAGATCACCGCCGAATACGACCCCGATTCCAAGGGCGGGAACCCGGCGGACGGCCGCAAGGTGAAGGGCGCGACGATCCATTGGGTGGACGCCGCGAACGCGGTCGATTCGGAGATCCGGCTCTATGACAACCTGTTCTCCGTGGAAGCGCCGGATGCGGCGGAAAACGTTTTTGAGGTGCTGAATCCCGACTCCCTGCAAGTCCTGACGGGGTGCAAGGTGGAGGCAAACCTGAAAGACGCGAAGCCCGGCGAGAGCTTCCAGTTCATGCGGCAGGGGTATTTCTGCGTGGACAGCCGGGATTCCGCGCCGGAACATCTCGTCTTCAACCGCTCCGTGTCCCTGAAGGACAGCTTCAAGCTCGGCTGAGATCGAAAACGGAACAGAAAGGGACCCCCGCGCGGGTCCCTTTTTCCGTCTGCTGCTGTCACCTAAAAGCTGAGAATTTGGTTGACAGAGAGGGCCGCGCTGTGGTACAATGATCCTCGGAACA
Source organism: uncultured Clostridia bacterium (assembly GCA_947631835.1). GTDB lineage: Bacteria > Bacillota > Clostridia > Oscillospirales > Acutalibacteraceae > Hominenteromicrobium. The sequence continues at coordinate 17,037 of CANRMW010000011.1, forward strand.
AACGGAAAGGGGCGCGGAAAGATGCGCGTGCAGGATGCGGTTTTGCAAAAGCTCGAAGAAAAGCAGGGGGAATTTCTCTCCGGGGAATCGCTTGCGGCGTCGCTCGGGGTCAGCCGGAATGCGATCTGGAAGGGCGTAAAGGGCCTGCGGGCCTTGGGGTACGACATCGAGGCGGTCACCGGGCGCGGGTATGCACTCGGCAGAGAGGCCGACGTTTTGACGGCGGAGAGCGTCGCGCGGCGGCTCATGACGCCGTTTCCCGTCCGGGTGGAGGTCCGCCGCGAGGTGAGTTCCACCAACGACGTGCTCAAGGCGGAAGCGGAGCGCGGCGCGCCGGAGGGAACGGTCCTCATCGCGGAGGAACAGACGGCCGGAAAGGGCAGGCTCGGGCGGCGGTTCCTCTCCCCGCCCGGCACGGGGCTGTATCTGAGCATTCTGCTGCGGCCGCAGTTCTCCGCCGAACAATCGCTTTTCATTACCACGGCGGCGGCGGTCGCGGTCGCGCAGGCCATTGAAGAGGTCGCCGATGTCGAGGCGAAGATCAAATGGGTGAACGACGTGTATATCGGCGGGAAGAAAGTCTGCGGCATCCTGACGGAGGCCTCGGTCGATTTTGAAAGCGGCGGTCTGCACTGGGCCGTGCTCGGGATCGGGATCAACATCGCGGGGCCGGAAGGCGGGTTCCCTGCGGAGCTTCGGGAGACGGCGGGCGCGCTGTTTCCCGGGAAATGTCCGGCGTCGGTGCGCAGCCGGCTCGCGGCGGCGGTCATCCGCCGATTCTTCGAATGGTATGAACGGCTGGAGGACGCGCCGTTCCTCGAAGAATACAGGCGACGCTCGTTCCTCGACGGGAAATGGGTGGCGTTCACGCTGGGCAGCGAACAGTTTTCCGGCGTCGTGCAGGGGATCGACGAAAAGGCGCGGCTCGTGGTCCGGCTGGATACAGGGGAGACGCAGGCGTTTTCCGCCGGGGAAGTCTCCATGCACCGTGCGGGAGGGGAAACCGCATGAAAAAGAAAACGCTTCGAATGACGCTGGTCGGTGTGTGCGCGGCGCTGCTCGCGGTGCTCGCGCAGGTGCAGATCCCGCTGCCCTCCGGCATCCCGGTGACGCTGCAGACGTTTGCTGTCGCGTTCGTCGGGTATCTGCTCGGCGCGCGGGACGGAACGCTCGCTGTGCTGCTGTATCTCTCGCTCGGCGCGGCGGGGCTGCCGGTGTTTTCCGGCTTTTCCGGCGGGATCGCGTCGTTTTTTGGGCCCGCGGGCGGCTATCTCTGGGGTTTTCTCCCGATGGCCGCGCTTTGCGGCGCGAAAGCGAATGGGAGCCGGGCGGTTTCCCTCGCGCTGGGGGTGTGCGGGCTCGCCGCCTGCCACGCGCTGGGCGCGGTGCAGTACGGGCTGCTTTCCGGCGCCGGCGCGGCCGCCGCGTTCCTGACGGCCTCCGTCCCGTATCTCGCAAAGGACGTGCTCTCCGTCGTGCTGGCGGGGGCGGCGTCCGGGGCGGTGCGCGCGGCGCTCGGGAAAAGCGGGCTTTCGCCCCGCGCCTGAACCTGCGAACAGCGATTTTCGGGCAGAGAAAACGCACGGCCGCGTTTGCGCACCGTGCGTCTTTTCTGTCTCGTTATTTTTTGGAGGATTTCGCGTGCCGCCGGAACGGGAGCAGAAACAGGGACATCAGGTAATAGCCGAGCAGGAACCCGAGAAAATTCAGGATGAGATCGTCTATGTCGAAGCTGCGGCCGACAAGCGGCTGGATCAGCTCGACGGCGAGCGGGATCGCCAGCGCGTATCGGACGGGCCGCGCGACCTCGGTCCGGTACATGATAAAGCGGAGATAGAGGCCCATCGGCGCGAACATCAGCGCGTTGAGGGTGAGCATCTCCCCGACCCATCCCCAGCCGTTCACGGCGTATTCGCCCTGCAGGACCTTCCAGAACGTCGGCACGAAGTTGAACGAACCGAGCGACCAGCGATCCCACTCCGCGCCGCCGTAGAGAAGCGTGCGCCACAGGCTGGACCAGAAATTCATCGGCGTGAGAAGCAGGGCGAAAAGCGAGACGCAGTACAGCGCGAAGACCGCGCGCAGCGCCTCATCCGCCGCCCGGACGGCCCGTCCCCGCCGCTTCCTGTCCCGGATGCGGAACAGCATGTAGAGGAAGCAGGCGAGGAGCGAAAACGGCAGGACCTGCAAGGCGATGCCGAGGACTGTGTTCCCGGTGAGAAGCTCTTTCATGGCGGCGGACCTCCTTTTTCCTTTGCCGCGCGGGGACTGCCTTTGGCCTGGCGCGGCGGGATCCTTTCCCTTTTGTTCCATCATAGCACAGGCGGAACGGGAAAGTGTGTCATGTCTGTGAATTTGGCTGACTTCGACGGAAAAATGAGTTTACGCATTGTTCAAATATTCTTTGTTTTGCGGTTAAAATGAGTGCCTATAATATAGGGAAATAAAGGGTGAGAGGGTAAGGACTATGGCGAGAGAACGTTATCTTCTGGATGATACGGAGGACACCATCCATCAGAATCAGATCGTCCCGACGACCGCGAAGGAGAAACGCGCCAACTGGTGGTATTATTACAAGTGGTTCGTGGTGGGAGGGATCCTCATCGCGGCGTTTGTCGGATATTTTATCTACACGATGGTGACGAAGATCAACCCGGACTATACCATTGCGATGATGACCAGCTATGTGATGCCGGTCGAGCTGCAGGAGGACGTGCAGACGATGATCGAAAAATACGCGGACGACCGGAACGGGGACGGAAGGACCGTCGTGCAGATCTCGCACTTCTTCTTTACGGACAACCCCCAGAGCGAATACGAGTTCATGCAGATGCAGGCTTCACAGGCGCAGTTCGCCGCAGATGCGGGAAGCGGCGACAGCATCATTTATCTCTATGACGATTACTGCGCGGAGTTCTTCAAGCTCAATGAATATGAAGGATATATCGGGCAGGCGGGCGATATGACGGGCGAGAACATGCTCTGGGCGGACATACCCGGCCTGAACACGCTCGTGGTGGACAAGTATTCTTCCAGCGGCGCGACGACGGAGAGCGCGCTCAACGTGCTCGGAAAGCTCCACGTTTCCGTGCGCACCGAGGACGGCGTGGCGTTCGACAAGGAATCGGTCCGGGAATACCGGGCGGACAGCATCGCGCTTTTGAACCGGCTGATCCACGACGAGCCATACTCCGGAGAATGATCTGCGGCGGACCCGTGTTTTTGACGCGGGCCCGCTTTTTCTTTTGACAACGTCTCCCGTTCGATGTATAATAGAATGGATTTATGAGAACCCATCCTTTCGAAAGGCAGCTTGGACCATGCAATCCGTTTCTATTTTCGATTCCACCCTGCGCGACGGGGCGCAGGGGAAGGGGATCTCCTATTCCGTAGAAGACATGCTCGCCATCGTCCGCATTCTGGACGAGCTCGGGGTCGGCGTCATCGAGGCCGGGAATCCCGGCACGAACCCGAAGGACGCGGCGTTTTTCACAGCCGTGCGGAGCATGAAGCTGAAGCATGCCGAGATCGCCGCCTTCGGGAGCACCTGCCGGAAGGACGTCGCGGCGCAGGAGAGCCCGGCGCTGCGCGCGCTGCTCGACTGCGGGACGGAGCTCTGCGTCGTTTTCGGGAAGTGCTGGCGCTTCCATGTGGACCATGTCCTCGAGACGACGGAGGAGGAGAACCTCCGCATGATCCGGGAGAGCGTGCGTTTTCTCCGGGAACAGGGACGCCGGGTGATCTTTGACGCGGAGCATTTTTTTGACGGCTTTCAGGACGACCGGGAATTTGCGATGCGCGCCGTGAACGCTGCCGTGGAGGGCGGCGCGGAGCGGATCTGCCTTTGCGACACGAACGGCGGGACCTTCGTGGACGACGCGAAACGGATCGTGCGGTACGCGGTCTCGCATCTTTCCGTCCCGGTCGCCGTACACTTTCATGACGACTGCGGCATGGCGGTCGCGAACAGCGTGGCGGGCGTCCTCGCGGGCGCGACGCAGGTGCAGGGGACGCTGCTGGGCTTTGGAGAGCGCTGCGGCAACGCGAATCTTTCCGCGATCATCCCCGACCTCCAGCTCAAGCGCGGCATCGCCTGCATCCCGCAGGAGAGCATGGGGCATCTGACGCGGTACGCGCGCGAGGTGGCGTCGGTCGCGAACATCCAGGTGCCCTCGGGCGCGCCGTATGTCGGGAGCCATGCGTTCACCCACAAGGCGGGGATGCACGCGGACGGCGTCATCAAGACCACGCGCTCCTTTGAGCATGTCGATCCGTTCCTCGTGGGGAACCGGCGGCGTTTCCCGACGAGCGAGATCAGCGGCAAGGCAGTGGTCTTCGCGCGGGTGCAGCAGTTCCTGCCCGAGCTCGAGCTCCATTCCGCGGAGAGCGCGCGCATCCTCGACGAGATCAAGCGGCTGGAGCTTTTGGGCTACCAGTTCGAGGGCGCGGACGCGAGCTTCGAGCTGCTCGTCCGCCGGATGCTCGGACGGCTCCGGGAGCATTTTGAACTGCTGTATTACAAGATCAGCTCGGAGGCGGGCGCGGCGGAGACGGCCGGGGCGAGCGCGATCGTCAAGGTGCGCGTCGGCGGGGAGATCCAGCTGATGGCCGCCGAGGGCAACGGCCCTGTGAACGCGCTGGACCTCGCGCTGCGCAAGGCGCTCACCGTGTTTTACCCCGTGATGAACCGCATCAAGCTGACGGACTACAAGGTCCGCGTGCTCGACGGCGGCAGCGCCACGGCGTCGCGCGTGCGCGTGCTCATCACCTCCACGGACGGCGAGGACGCGTTTACCACCGTGGGCGTTTCCGACGACGTGGTGGACGCGAGCTTCATCGCGCTGCAGGACTCTGTGGAATATCTTCTTCTCAAAAAGGGAGACGAAAGAACGGTTTTGGAGGGAGAAATCGAGAATGCTGCTGAATAAGATCCTCTTGGCGATCGGGCGGGACGAGAAGGAGGTCCCGGCGATCGAGATCAGCGATATCGTCTACGATTCCAGAAAGGCCGTGCCGGGGTGCCTCTTCGTCTGTCTGCGCGGCGCGGTCTCCGACGGCCACCGCTACGCGAAGATGGCGGTGGAGCACGGCGCTGCGGCCGTCGTCGCGGAGGAGCCGGTGGAGGTCTCTGTCCCGGTGTTCCTCACAAAGGACAGCCGCGCGGCGCTGGCGCTGCTCTCGCGGGAGTTTTTCGGCCACCCCGAAAAGCAGCTCACGATGATCGGCGTGACGGGCACGAAGGGCAAGACCACGACCGCTTTCATGACGCGGGCGATCCTCGAGGCCGCCGGGCAGAAGACCGGGATCATTGGGACCATCGGCGCGTTGATCGGCGACGAGCGGATCCCCACGGAGAACACCACGCCGGAAAGCTGCGAGGTGCAGCGCCTGCTCCGGAAAATGGTGGACGCGGGCTGCAAAAACTGCGTGATGGAGGTCTCCTCCATCGGCCTCAAGGAGCACCGCGTGGACGGCATCACGTTCGATTACGGGCTCTTCACGAATTTCTCCGAAGACCACATCGGCGGCGCGGAGCACAAAGACATGGCGGAATACATGGCCTGCAAGGCGATGCTCTTTCGGCGCTGCCGCGTGGGGATCGTCAACATCGACGACGCGAACTGGCGCGGCGTGACGGCGGGCGCGACCTGCTCCCTTGTGACTTACGGATATGACGGGGGCGCGGATTACGTCGCGCACGGAGACGGCCTGCTCTCCGGCGGCGGGTTCCTCGGGGTGCATTTTTCCGTCTCGGGCAGAAGAAGCATGGAGGCGGACGTCGCGATCCCGGGAAAGTTCAACGTCTACAACGCGCTCTGCGCGCTGGCGGTCACGTCCGAAATGGGCGTTTCCGAGGAGGCGGTCCGCAAGGGGCTGCGCACCGTGAAGGTGAAGGGGCGCGTGGAG
>CANRMW010000012.1 GCA_947631835.1 uncultured Clostridia bacterium
CTAAAATGGGGAATTTTCCCGATACCCAGAATTTTTTCCCGGTTTTGCGCGAAAGGGCGCGGACGGGAGGGAAAGGGAGGACGCGCATGAGATCGTATGTCATCCATCTGATCCGGCACGGGATCTGCGAGGGGAACCTCGAGGGCCGGTATGTGGGGCGGACGCAGTCGCCGCTCGCCGAGGAGGGCCTCAAAGACCTGCTGCGGCTGAAAGGGAAGGGGAAATTCCCCGAGGCGGAAAAATACTACGCGAGCCCCTGCGTGCGCTGTGTGGACACGCTGAAGGTGCTTTACCCCGCCGAGGACCCGGAGGTGATCTTCGAGCTTGCGGAGTGCGATTTCGGGGACTGGGAGAACAAGACGGCAGAGGAACTGCGGGAGGATCCGAGGTTCCTAAGCTGGATGAACGGCGAAAAGGACGCCGCGCCGCCGAACGGGGAATCGAGCGCGGTCTTCATGCAGCGGGTCTGCGCGGGCTTTGAGATGCTCGTGAAGAACATGATGGTGGAGGGGACCGGGAGCGCGGTGCTCGTGACGCACGGCGGGGTCATCATGACGCTGCTCGCGGCCTACGGCCTGCCGCGCGCCAGAATGACAGACTGGATGTGCGCGAACGGCGAGGGGTATTCCGTGCGGATCGACCCTATGCTTTGGAGCCGCGGGATGGCGGCGGAGGTGTTCCAAAAGCTGCCCGTGCTGCCGCAGACAAACGCGCCGAGGGAGTATTCCTTCCTCGACATCGCGCGGGAAGCGGCGCGGCGGGCGTATCCCGAAGAAGAAGAGGACGAGGAATAAAGCGAAGCCCCGCGGCGGTGCGTCCGGCGCGGGGCGTTTCTATGCTTTCAGGAGGTGCGCTTTCGGGCGCGGCGCTCGGCCGCTTTCCCGCGCCCGAGCAGCAGGCGCGAGACGGGACGCTCGAAGCAGAACGTCCCGAGCGCGGCGAGCGCGAACGAGACGGACCAAAAGAGCGCGGCGTATTGCCACTGCCATGCGCTGTGCCACGGCGCGCCGGAGGCGGACTGCGGCCACGCGTAGGCGTCCGGGCCGCCGTCCGGATAGGGCGGGAGGCGCCACGCCTTGAGCTTGAGCATGACGGTCTGGTGCCAGAGATAGAGATTGTACGAGAGCAGGGAGACGAAGCGGACCGCGCGGTTCGAAAAGAGCGCCCGCACGGGGCGCGGGGTGCATTCGAGCAGGACGAGGAGCGCGGCCGTGAGCGCGGAGAACCAGAAGCGGTAATCCACCTGCCAGCGCTGGACCTCGGCAGCGCGGTCGAGGCCGTCGCGCAGCATACAGACGAGGGCGATGTAGAGTGCGGCGCAGACGCCCAGCGCGCAGAGGCGCGCGCGCTTTTTCACGCCGCACCGGAGCAGCGCCGCGCAGACGACCGCCGCGAGCATCCCGTTCGCGTAGACGGCGAGCATCGCGGGGAGCTGGTTGATGTGAAAGGCGTTCGCCATGCCCTCGGGCAGACGCGCCCGAAAGGCGATGTAGATCTCGGCGGCAAGGGACATCCCGCCCCATGTGAGGAGCGGGAACCGCCGGAAAAGGCGCGCGAGCAGCGGGAAGACGAGGTAAAACTGCATCTCCACGCTGACCGTCCAGAGACTCGTGGGAAAATGGGTGAAGTAATACGCGCCGGGGAAAAAGACCTGTGTGCAGGTGAAATGCGAGAGCGTATCGACCCAGAAATCGGCGGGGCTTGCGTAATCCGACGGACGGACCCAGAAAAGCAGAAAGACCGCGAGCACCAGCCAGTAGCACGGCAGGATGCGCACGAGACGCTTTTTGAAATACACGCCGGGCGCGTCCGGCGCGGGCGCGAGGGGGTCCGCCATGCGGCGCGCCTCGGGCAGAAAAAGGCAGAAGCCCGAAAGGAGCAGCAGGACGTCCACGAACATATAGCCCGTGCGGGGGATCCATGTGAGGCTGAAGACCGGCACGCCGAGCGGGGAGAGCAGATCCGGCGGGAAGATCCCCTGCAGCCACGACTGCTGCCAGAAATGAAAGCCCATGATGATGAGCATGGAGAGGGCGCGCAGACCGTCGGCAGCCGCGACGCGGTCCGCGCGCCGTTCGGAAGATCTCATGCGGCGCTCCATTTTGCGGTGGTCAGTACCCGAACACGCCCTCGACCGATTCGTCGTGCAGGACCCAGTCCATGACGTCGATCGTGCGGAAGCGGTCGGGATCGTCGCGGACGATCACCGTCCGGATCCCGGCGTTGATGACGAGCCGCTTGCACATGGAGCAGCAGACGGCGTTTTTGACGTATTCCCCGGTGGCGCATTCCTTGCCGACGAGGTAGAGCGTGGCGTCGATCATTTTGTCGCGCGGGGCGCTGATGATCGCGTTCGCCTCGGCGTGGACGCTGCGGCAGAGCTCATAGCGCTCGCCGCGCGGGATGGCCATCTTTTCGCGCAGGCAGTAGCCCATGTCGGTGCAGTTCTTCCGCCCGCGCGGCGCGCCAACATAGCCGGTGGAGATGACCTCGTCGTTTTTCACGATCACCGCGCCGAAATGCCGCCGCAGGCAGGTGCAGCGCTGGGAGACGGCCTCGGCGAGGTCGAGGTAGTAATTCGTCTTGTCCCGCCGTTCCTTTATCGTATTCATCATCGATGCGCTCCTTTTTTTCAGGATACCACCATTATAGCGGAATTTCCCCGGGACCGCAAGGGGAAAACCGCTTTACTTTTGTGTTTTCTGCTGTTATAATGGATACAGACGAATTTTTTGGAGAGGAGCGGTGCGATGTGAGCGGCGGCTTTTTGGGCGGCGTTCTTGCCGTGGGATACCTGCTGCTGTTTCAACTGGCGGGGATCTTTGTCATTTCCGTATTTGTGCGGCAGGAGCGGATGATCCCGCGCCTGTTCCTCGGCAGCGCGTTCGGAAATCTCCTTCTGATGTGGATCCCGGCGCTTTGGTCGCTGCTGTTCGGCTTCACGGCGGCCTCGCACATCGCCGCCGCGCTGACGGTGTGCGCCGCGGGCGCGGTCCTTTTCGCGGTGAAGCGGCCGAAATGGACGGCGGTGCGCTTTTCCGGCGTGCGGTCGTTTTTCCGGGAGAGGCCGGACGTGCTGTTCCCGATCGCCCTCTGGCTGCTCTTTGCGTTTCTCGTGTTCCACGGGTTCCGTTTCCGGGACGGGCAGATCTTCTCCAGCCAGGCGACCTACGGCGGCATGAACATGCACCTCGGATTCATCACGAGCATTGCGGAGCAGGGAAAATTCCCGCCGGAGTATTCGATCCTGCCGGGGACGAAGCTCGCGTATCCGTTCCTTTCCGACAGCATCTCTTCGAGCCTCTATCTGCTCGGCGCACCGCTGCGCTTCGCTTATGCGCTCCCGATGCTCGTCGCGGCGGCCCATGTGTTTTTCGGGGGCTGGCTGCTGTTCTGCCTGTGGCTCAAAAAGCCCGGCCGGACCGCCGTCGCGATGATGCTGTTTTTCCTCAACGGCGGCTTCGGGTTCGCGTATTTCCTCAGCGGAGCGAAGGACGCGCCGCAGAACTTCACGCGCATCTTCACCGCGTTTTATGAGACGCCGACGAACCTCGTGGACCGGAACATCCGCTGGGTGAACGTCATCGTGGACATCATGCTGCCGCAGCGCGCGTCGCTGTTCGGCTGGTCTTTGCTGTTCCCCGCGATGTATCTGCTGTTCCGCGCGGTCTTCCGGGGGGAGAAGTCCTATTTCCCGCTGGCCGGCATCTTCGCCGGCGCGATGGTGATGATCCATACGCACTCGTTCCTCGCGCTGGGCATCATCAGCGGCGTGTGGCTCCTGTTTTCGCTCGGGAAGTTCGCCTCCCCGAAGGGGCAGAGCCGGTTCCTCAATTACACGAAGCGAGGGGCTTATGTCCTCTTTGCGGTGCCGGTGCTCGCGCAGTTCTTGGTGCCGGCGATGATCCCGCGCGGCTCCGGCGCGTTCCTGTGGATCACGGTCGGGCTGGCGGCGGCCTTCTCGCTGCTGCTCCTCGCGCTTTTGGTGCGCGTCATCCGCAACGGCAAGGGCAGGGCGTTCGCGGGGTGGGGGATCTACCTCGCGGTGACGCTGGCGCTGGCGCTGCCGCAACTTCTGATCTGGACGTTTTCGCAGGCCGGCGCGGGGGGCTTCGTGCGGGGCTGGTACAACTGGGCGAACCAGGGGGACAGCTACTTCTGGTTCTATCTCGTGAACCTCGGCATCTTCGGGCTTTTGGTGATCCCCGCGCTCTTTGCGGCGCGCGGGAGCGCGTTCCGGCTCGCCGCGCCCGCCGTGGTGATCTGGTTCATCTGTGAATTTGTGGTGTTCCAGCCCAATGTATACGACAACAACAAGCTGCTCTACATCGCGTATTTCCTGCTCTGCGGGCCGGTGACGGGCTTTGCGGCGGACCTGTACGAATCGCTGCGCGAGCTGCCCTACCGCCGGGTGCTCTCGTGGTTCTTCGTGCTGTTCTGCACGCTTTCCGCCGTGCTCACCATCGGGCGGGAGTGCGTCGCGGAATACCAGCTTTACTCCGAGACGCAGGTGAACGCCGCCGCGTTCATCTCGGAAAACACGGACCCGGAGGATACGGTGCTGACCGGCACGCGCCACAACAACGAGATCGCCGCGCTGACTGGCCGGAACATCTTCTGCGGGTCGGGCACCTTCCTCTACTACCACGGGCTGGAGTACGGCACGCAGAACTCCGCCGTGCTCTCCATGTATATGGACCCGGAGGGGAGCCGGGAGCTGTTTGAAACATACAGCGTGGATTATGTGCTCGTTTCCGTGTATGAACGGATGGATTACGGCGTGAGCGGGGCCGAGTTCGAACAGCTCTTCGAGAAAGTATATGACGACGGCGAAACGCAGATCTTCGCGGTGACGCAGGCGTAGCGCCGGCAGAAAGGATCGTTTGTGCAGGGACTTTCCGATTTGCGGGTGATCCGCCCGCTGCTGGAAAAATACGGATTTCGCTTTTCGAAAGCGCTCGGGCAGAACTTCCTCGTGGACGGTTCTGTCTGCCCGAAAATAGCGTCGCTCTGCGGCGCGGCGGAGACGGGGAACGTGCTGGAGATTGGGCCGGGTATCGGCGTGCTGACGTATGAGCTCGCGCGGAAGGCGCAGCGGGTCGCGGCGGTGGAACTGGACAGGCGGCTTTTCCCGCTGCTTTCCGAGACGCTCTCCGACTGCCCCAACGTGCGTCTCATCGAGGGGGACGCGATGAAGATGGACCTTCGCGCCCTGCTTTCGGAGCAGTTCGGCGGGGAGCGGGCGGTGGTCTGCGCGAACCTGCCGTATTACATCACGTCTCCGCTCATCATGCGGCTCCTTGAGGAGCGCCTGCCCGTGGACGCCGTGACCGTGATGGTGCAGAAGGAGGCCGCCGAGCGCCTCTGCACCGAACCGGGGACGCGCGCGTCCGGCGCGGTCAGCGCGGCGGTGCGCTATTTCTCCGAGCCGGAGATCCTCTTTCGGGTGGGGCGCGGGAGCTTCTACCCGTCCCCGAAGGTGGATTCGGCGGTGATCCGTCTGCGGCTTTTGGAGAAGCCGGCGGTCTTTGTGGAGGACGAGGGAATGTTCTTTCGCGTGGTGCGCGCGGCGTTCGCGCAGCGGCGGAAGACGGCGGTCAATTCGGTATCGAATACGTTGGGAATGCGCAAGGAAGCGGTGCGGGAAGCGTTCCTTGCGGCGGGAATTTCGGAAAACGCGCGCGCGGAATCGCTCCGGCTGGAGGACTTCGCCGCGCTTGGCGCCGCGCTGCAGCGGGAAAGGAATGGGGCAGAAAATGAAACAGAATCCGCAGAATGCCATCGATAAGGGCGCTTTTCTCGCGCTGATCCTGCTCGCCGCCGCCGCTGCGGTGACGGCGATGGCGACGGGCCCGTTCGGCCTGGAGGGGATCTCCGTTGGCGCTTCGATCTGCGCGTGCCTGATCGCCGCGGCGCTGCTCGCGCACACGGTCTGGGCGCTCGGAAAGAAAAAATAAAGGTGCCGCCGGGAAGGGACGAAACCGTTCCGGCGGGCAGTTTGAAAACGAAGAAGCCTCCGTCCGCGTTTCGGCGCGGGCCGGGGGCTTTGTGCTTTTCCGTGTTTTTTGTTCCGTTTGTCCTTCGGACGCACGCGGCGGACGTTTACAGAACGCCGAGGGCGAGGAGCGCGTTCAGGACGCCGTTTGCATCGACGTCGTCGGTGACGTGATCCGCGACGGCCTTCACCTCGGGCACGGCGTTTCCCATGGCGACGGAGAACCCGGTGTTCCGGAGCATGTCCACGTCGTTCAGGCCGTCGCCGAAGACGAGGATGCTTTCGAGCCCGATGCCGAGCTTTGCGCAGACGGCGCGGATCGCGACGTCCTTCCCGCCGCCGACGGGGAGCACGTCGTGGATGCGGCCTGCGGCGGCGGCCGCCCAGGTGATGCGTACATGCGGGAGATGCGCGAGGAGGACGGGGTCCGTCGTCTGCGGGTCGTATGTACAGAGCTGGTAGACCGGGTGGGTCTCGAGGCGGGAGACGTCGTAGGGCGGCGGGGGCGTGAGCCCGTGGGAGGTGAAGTGCAGGCGGGGGCCTTCGCCGTCGCCCGCGATGAAGCAGGCTTTGTCCTCGCAGACGATGCAGGGGAGCGTGCGGGTCTGTTCGAGCTCAATCAGGCGGCGGATGTCCGCCGGGTCGATGGGGAGCGCGTGGAGCACGTTCCCGGCGCGGTCGAAGCAATACTGGCCGTTGAGCGCGAGGTAGCCGTCAAAATCGAACAGCTCCCGGAGAAAGAGCGCCATTTCCGTGTAGCGCCCGGTGGCGATGAAGAGCAACACGCCCTTTTCCCGCGCGAGGGAAAGGGCGCGCAGCGTGCTTTCCGGCATTTTATGGTCCCACCCGAGGAGGGTGCCGTCGATGTCAAAGAAGATGGCCCGGACCGGGGCTTTTGGCAGGCGCATGGCGACCCTCCTTTCGGCGCGGCTTTTCGGCGAAGCGCGTCACGCTCTCGCCCTGTATTTTTCCACGATGAGGTTCGCGCATTTGTAGATGTCTCCGCCGCCGAGTGTGAGGATCAGATCGTTCGGCCGGGCGTTCGCCATCACATAGTCGGCGATCTCCTCAAAGCTGCCAAACCACCGGCTGCCGGGGATCTTCGCCGCGAGGTCGCTCGTGTGGATGTTGTAGGTGTTCTGCTCGCGCACGGCGAGGATCTCCGTCATCACAACGTGGTGCGGGATGGAGAGAACCCGGGCGAAGTCGTCGAGCAGCGCGGCGGTGCGGGAATAGGTGTGGGGCTGGAACACCGCCCAGACCTCCCGGTATCCCATGCGCACGGCGCTCGCCAGCACGGCGGAAAGCTCTGTGGGGTGGTGGGCGAAGTCGTCCGCGACGGTGACGCCCTCGAACTTGCCGCGGATCTCGAAGCGCCGGTGGACCCCGGAAAACGTCTCCAGCGCCTCTTTGATGACGGCGGGGTCGATGCCCTCTTCGGCGGCAGCGGCGGCGGCGGCGAGCGCGTTCATCATGTTGTGCTCGCCGGGGACCGTCAGATTGATGCGGCAAAGGGGCGTGTCGTGGTGGTAGAGCGTGAAGTCCTCGCAGACGGTGTCCTCCTCGTTGAGGTCGCCCGCCCAGTAATCGGCGGCGCGGTCGAGGCCGAAGGTCACGATCTCGGGCCCCTTAACGCCCTCGACGGCCTGCATCGCGTTCGCGTTTTCGCGGTTCACGACGACGCGCTTTGACGTCTGCGACGCGTATTGGTGGAACGAGCGGATCGTGTTCTGGACGTTCCCAAAATAATCGAGGTGGTCGTCGTCAATGTTCGTGATGACGGCGGTCGAGGGGAAGACCTGCAGGAAGGTATCGACATATTCGCACGCCTCGACGACGATGTTCTCGCTGGAGCCAAGGTGGCCGTTGTCGTCAAGCAGCGGCAGCCGCCCGCCGATGATCGCCGAGGGGTCGCGCCCGGCGGTGAGGAAGATCGTCGTCAGCATCCCGACGGTCGTCGTCTTGCCGTGCGTGCCGGAGACCGCGAGGCAGTTCGCAAAGCGCGAGGCGATCCACCCGAGGACGACGGAGCGTTCAAAGGCGGGGATGCCGCGTTCGCGGGCCGCGGCGAGCTCCGGGTTGTCAGGCTTCACGGCGGCGCTGTACACGACGACATCGACGTCGCCGACGTTTTCCGCGCGCTGCCCGATGTACACCGGGATGTGGTGGCGGCGGTCCCGCTCGATGGATTCGGATTCGCTGCGGTCGCTGCCGGTGACGGTATAGCCCATGTCGTGGAGAAGCTCCGCCATCGGACACATACCGGAACCCCCGATGCCCACAAAGTGAAAGCTGCGGGCGGTCGAAAGAGGTTCCGGATAACGGTTTATCGACATCTGGTTCTCAGTTCCTTTCGTGTTGGGTGACGGAGCCGCAAAAGCCCCTCCTATACATTATAATGCCAAATCGCTGAAAAATAAATAGGGAAATGAAAAAAACGCAAAAAACTTCTCCCGCGCATAGAATGACGTGGAGACAGCACCGGATGCTGGACGGGAAAGGCGTGGTCTTAGATGAAGGATCCCATGAAGTACGGCGTTCTCGGCGGGGACCGCCGGATGCGGTATCTCGCGGAGCTGCTCGGCGCGGACGGCGTGCCGGTGCTCGCGGCGGCGATGGACGCCGATCCCCCGCGCGGGGTGCGGCACGTCCCGGTCCCGGCGCTGCTCGAAAAGGCGGAGGCAGTGATCCTCCCGCTGCCCGTCACAAAGGACGGGAAAACGCTGTTCGCCCCGCTTTCAAGCCTCGCGATGCCGCTTTCGGACGGCCTCGCCGAACGGCTCGCCGGGAAGCGGGTCTTCTGGGGGATGCCGGAAAAGGTCCCGAAAACGGAGGCATGGGCGCGGGTGCGGGCGAAGGACTATTTCGCGCTCGAGACGCTGACGCTCGGGAACGCCGCGCTGACGGCGGAAGGCGCCGCGGCGCTTGCGATCCGGGAGCACCCGGCGGCGCTTTTCGGCGCGGAGTGCCTGATCACGGGCTTTGGGCGCATCGCGAAGAGCCTTGCGCCGAAGCTCCTCGCCTTTGGCGCGAAGGTCTCCGGCGCCGCCAGAAAGAGCGAGGACCGGATGCGGATGCGGACGCTCGGCGTGCGGCCCCTGCGCTTCGACGAGATCACACAGCCCTACGACATCATATTCAACACGGTGCCCCAAACGGTGCTGACCGCGCCGATCCTCTGGAGGCAAAAGCCGGATACGCTCCTCATCGAGCTGGCTTCCGCTCCGGGCGGGATCGACCGGGAGGCGGCGTCGTCGCTCGGACTGCGCGTCGCGGATGCGCCGGGGCTCCCGGGCCTTGTCGCGCCGAAGACGGCGGCGGAGCTGATCCGGGACGCCGTTTACGATCTGCTTGAGGAGAAGTGAGACCCATGCGAACCATCGCGTTTGCCATGTGCGGCTCGTTCTGCACATTTGAAAAAGCGCTGGAGCAGCTCCGTGTGCTCCGCGAGACGTATCAAATCCTGCCCGTGATGAGCGAAACGGCGTATTCGACCGATACGCGCTTCGGCGCGGCCGCATCCTTCCGGGAAAGAGTGGAATCGCTCTGCGGGCGGGAGATCGTCCACACGATCCCCGCCGCCGAGCCCCTCGGCCCCAAAAGGCTCGCCGAGGCTGTTGTGATCGCGCCGTGTACGGGCAACACGGCGGCGAAGCTCGCGAACGCTGTCACGGACACGGCGGTCACGATGGCCGCGAAATCCGCGCTGCGCGTCGGGATGCCGGTCGTGCTCTGCCTTGCGACGAACGACGCGCTCGGGGCGTCCTTCAAAAACATCGGCCTGCTGATGAACACGAAGCACGTCTTTTTTGTTCCCCTCAGACAGGACGACCCCCTCAATAAGCCGAACTCGCTCGTCGCGGATTTTGCCCAGCTTCCAAAGACGCTCGAGGCGGCGTTCCTCGACCGGCAGGCGCAGCCCGTCCTCGGATGAGGCTTGCGCTTTCGGCCCGTTCGTGATATGATAAAGCGGAAGAGGGAAAAAGAACAGGAGGATGAAAATGCTGTACTGTACGAAATGCAGGACGCTTGCCCCGGATTCCACCCGCGCCTGCCCGAACTGCAGGCGGAGCCGGGCGCTGCGGCCCGTGCGGGCCGAGGACGAGGTGTTCTTCCTCAAGGTCTCGGAGACGGAGGCCGGGGAGATGGAGCGCGTCTTTGAGGAGCAGGCGGTCCGGTACAGCGCGCAGCCCGTGCGGGGCGGGCTTGCGGCGGGCGTTTACGACCCCGAATATTTGCCGGGCGACCGGGAGATCTATGTCGCGTATGCGGATCTCGAGCGCGCGAACGCGCTCTTTACCGCGCGGGACGGCGCAAAGACGGCGGAGACCGACGGGGAGGAGGAAATGCCGAAGGGCAGGCGGATGCTGATCCAGACCGTGTCCATCCTCGCGTTCCTGATCCTTGTGACCGTCACGGTGCTCTGCACTGACGCGCTCGCGAACTGGATCCGCTCGCTTTTCGGCTGAACCGCCGCGCGGCGGAGAGGATCAAAAAACCGGACAGCCCCGTGAGGCCGTCCGGCTTTTTTATGACTTCGTTTTCCGTTTGCGTTCCGCACGGATCTGGCGGAGCGTTCGCGGATTGAGCAGGCGCTCCGCGACCGCCTTTGCCGCCCGCTCCATGTGGCGGCCGGTGAAGGAGGTGAAGAGGATCAGGAACGCGGCCGCCGGGAGGAGGAAGAGGACCGTTTCCAGCGTGAACGGCGCGAGATAGAAGAGATGCGGGAAGAGCAGGAGCCCGAGGACCGCGGCGGCGAGCATCAGCGCGAACAGCACCGCGCGCAGCGTGTTGAACGGCCAGCTCAGACGGAGCAGCAGCGTAAATCCCGCCGTGAACGCGATCGCCACGCAAATGGTGGAGATCTCCTTCGGGCTGAAGCCCAGCGCGGGGCAGAGGCAGTTTGCGAGCATCACCGTGAGGACCATGCCCACCGCGCACGGGAAGGATTTTTCGATGACGTTCGGGAGGAACATCCCCTTGAGCTGGTCGCTGTTCGGTTCGAGCGCGAGGACGAACGACGGGACGCCGATCGTCAGGCAGCTGATGAACGTAAGCTGGACGGGCTCGAAGGGGTAAGAGGCGTTGAGGAAGAGGAAGAGCAGCGCGAGGATGGAGGAATAGATCGTCTTTTGCAGGAAGAGAGACGCGGAGCGCTGGAGGTTGTTGATGGAACGGCGCCCCTCGCGGACCACCTGCGGGAGCGCGGAAAAATCCGAATCGAGCAGGACGAGGTTCGAGACGGTGCGCGCGGCGTCGCTGCCGCTCGCCATGGCGACGGAGCAGTCCGCCTCCTTGAGCGCGAGGACGTCGTTGACGCCGTCGCCGGTCATGGCGACGGTGTGCCCCCCCGCCTTGAGCGCGCGGACGAACGCGAGCTTCTGCTGCGGCGTCACACGGCCGAAGACCGTGTGGCGGGAGATCGCCTCGTATGCCTCCTCCTCGGTCCGGAGCGCGGAGGCGTCGCAGACGTTTTCCGCGTCCGGCAGGCCGGCTTTTTTCGCGATGTTCGAGACGGTCTGCACGTTGTCGCCGGAGATGACCTTCAGCGTCACGCCTTCCTCGGCGAAATACCGCAGCGTCTGCGGCGCTTCTGGCCGGATGCGGTCCGAAAGCGCGATAAAGCCCATGGGGACGACGTCCGGCGGGAGCACGCCGCTTTCCGCGAGCGGGGCGCGGCTTTTCGCGAGGAGCAGCACGCGCTCGCCCCGCGCCGCAAAGCGCTCCGTCTTTTCCCGAAGCGCTTCATAACCGCCGGGCAGCAGGAACTCTCCCGCGCCCATCAGGAACGAGCCCCTATCCCGGAACGACGCGCCGCTCCATTTGCGCGCGGAGGAGAACGGCGAAAGGACCTCCGCCTCCCAGTCGCTCCCGTTCCCGAAGCGCTCCCGGATCGCCTGCGCGGTGGCGTTGTCGTCCGAAAGCGACGATGCGAGCGCGGAGAGCGCCTCGGCCATCTCCGCCTCGGTGAAGCCGGGGAGCGGAAGGAGCAGGTCCACCTGCATCGTGCCTTCGGTGATCGTGCCGGTCTTGTCGAGGCAGAGCACGTCCACCCGGGCGAGCGATTCGGCGCAGTAGAGGTCCTGCACGAGCGTCCTGTATTTGGAGAGCCGGACCACGCTGACCGCGAAAACGACGCTCGTGAGCAGGATCAGCCCTTCGGGGATCATGCCGATCATCGCCGCGACGGCGCCCACGACCGACGCCTGCAGGGTGCCGTGGAGCAGGAAGTATTCCTTCGCAAAGAGCAGGATCCCGATGGGGATGAGCGCGCAGCCGATGACCCGCACGAGCGCGTTCAGGGAGCGCAGGATCTCCGACTTCTCCCGCTCGACGGACCGCGCTTCGTTCGCGATGCGGTTCGCGTAGCTTTTCGCGCCGACGGCCTCGGCCTCCATCAGGCAGGCGCCGGAGACGATGAAGCTCCCGGAAAGCACCCGGTCCCCCGGCCGCTTGCGCACGGGGTCGCTCTCCCCGGTGAGCAGGGATTCGTTGACCTCGGCCTCGCCCTCGCGCACGGAGCCGTCCACGCAGACCTGCTGCCCGGCGGTGAGCCGCAGCACGTCGCCGAGGACCACCTCGGTCACGGGAACGCGCCGGAGCTTGCCGCCGCGCAGCACCTCCGCATGCGGCGCGGAGATCAGCGACAGCTTATCGATGGTGCGCTTCGCGCGGATCGCCTGCACGGAGCCGATCACCGTGTTGGAGACGATCACGCCCATGAAGAGCAGGTTGCGGAACGACCCCACGAGCAGGATCAACAGCGCGAGGACAAAATTCAGAATGTTGAAGAAAGTGAACAGGTTTTCAAACAGGATCTCCTTTTCCGTTTTGGTGCGCACGCCGCCGCCGTTGTTGCCAAGGCCCGCCGCAGCGCGTCTCACGGCCTCTTCTTCGCTCAGGCCGGAAACGGGATCCGTCCTTTCCCGCGCGTCTTTTCCGTCCATCTCCTTGCCCCCTTTCGAGCACGGCACAGTTCTTTTCTAACCCAGTCAAAAAAAGTGTACACGATTTGCCGCAGGAATGCAAGAGCGTTACATAAAAAAATACCGATTCAGAGAAAATTCGAGCGTTTTTTCGAGATGAATTGTTTAGATTCTACAAAAATCAAAGACGCTTTGCGGGGGAAAACGCAAATCTGGGGGCGGAACGTTTTTTCGCGCAACATGTGGAATGTATACGATACATTTTCTCTTGGATGAACCGGGTGCAATGAATTGACATAATTTCCGCAATCGAGTATACTGAATATACGGACGAGGGAAATACGGAAGCGAAGGAGCGGACAGGGATGGTGTCGAGAAAAGAGAAGCGGTACATTTTGCGCAATCGGAGGACCGGGATGGCGCTGGGCGTGCGCGGCATGACGGCGGTGCAGCTGAAGGCCACGGGCGAAGCGGACCAGATCTGGCGGACGGTCCCCGCCGCCGGCAACACCGTCCGCATCCAGCACGAAGCGACCGGCCTGTATCTTTCCGTGCTCGGCGAGGCGGAAAACGGCAAGGGCGTGTGCGTCGCGGCCCCGTTGAGCTCCGTGGAGCAGATCTGGAAGATCACGACGGCCACAAAGGGGTTCCGGAAGATCACGCACGTTCATTCCGGGCGGGTGGCGGATATCCGCGACATCAGCGACGAGGAAGGCGCGGCGGTGCAGATCTGGGATTTTGTGCGGGGCGAGAACCAGGAATGGATCGCCGAAGAGCTGAAGCCGGGCAAAAAAGCCGGGAAAGGCGTCGGCTTTGAAAAAGGAGATCAGGAGGCGCTGCCGTGCGCGAAGCGGTGAGGCGCGAAAAGCATCCGGGTTTCGGGTGCTTTTTTCTTTGCTTTCCTCTTGCGAACCCGGGGGAAAGCTGATATACTGAAAAAAAGATCCCGGACACGCCCGGGGAGGAACGCTGCCCGAACGCGGGAAGACCGCGTTTTCGAGCGGCGCCGGTCCGCTTTCCCTTGGGGAAAGGCGGGACGTTCCGGAGGAAACGAAAAACAGGGAGGAGAAACGATCATGTTCCACGAAACCATTCCCATCCGCGTGCCGGGCTCCGCCGATTACGCCCGGCTCGACACCTACTTCACGGATCTTTCCCCCGAGATGCCGCGGCAGGACCGACTGCCGACGGTGCTGGTCTGCCCGGGGGGCGGGTACACATTCACGAGCGCGCGCGAGGCGGAGCCGATCGCGCTGCGCTTTCTGACGATGGGCTTCCGCGCCGCCGTGCTGTGGTATTCGGTGGCGCCGGCGGTCTTTCCCACGGCCCTGCTGGAGGTCGCGAGATCCGTGGCGTACATCCGCACGGAGGGCGTGCGACACGGCTGCGACCCCGAGAAGGTCTTCACCGTCGGGTTTTCGGCGGGCGGGCATCTCGCGGCGAGCTACGGCGATTTCTGGGCGGAGCCGTTCGTCGCCGAGACGGTCGGCGTGGAAAAGGAGCTGCTCAGGCCCAGCGGGCAGGTGCTCTGCTACCCGGTGATCACCTCCGGGGAATTTGCCCACCACGATTCGATTCTAAAACTGCTCGGGGATTCGTATGAGGAAAAGCGCGCCATGATGTCCCTGGAGGATCATGTGACGAAGGACACGCCGCCGACGTTCCTCTGGCACACGGAGGCCGACGAGCTCGTCCCGGTGGAGAACTCCCTGCGGATGGCTGCCGCGCTGCGGGAAAAGCACATCCGCTTCGAGCTGCACATCTATCCGGACGGCGGGCACGGGCTGGCGCTCGCGAACGACATCACCGCGTGGGACGAGAACGGGAAGATCGCGCGCGTGGCGAGATGGATCGAAGACGCGGGCGCGTTCCTGAAGACGCTTTGAGCGGGAACGGCCGCGCGGACGGTGAGAAGGAGAGAAACGCATGAAAGCTGTTGAGAGAGAAGCGGCCCGCGTCGCGGAAAAGCTCGCGGGAAGGGAAAAGCTCCAAAAGCTGTTTTTGAACTGTTATCCGAACACGATGGACACCACGGTGAAGCGCATCGCGCCGCTGAACACGTTCGTCATCACCGGGGACATCCCGGCGATGTGGCTGCGGGATTCCACGGCGCAGGTCCGGCACTATCTGCCGCTCGCAAAGGACGACGGCGAGACGGCGGACGTGATCGAGGGGCTGATCCGGAGGCAGTTCTCCTGCGTCTGCATCGACCCTTATGCAAACGCGTTCAACGAGGCCGCGAACGGGATGAACTGGCCGCGCTTTGCGGCGGAGAAATACCGCGGCGTCGCGCCCGAGGGATTTTTCAGCGGCGCGGGCGACGCGACCGATTTTGACTCCCCGTGGGTGTGGGAGCGGAAATACGAGGTGGATTCGCTCTGCAGCCCGATGCTGCTTTCGTACCTGTTCTGGAAGGAGACGGGCCGGACCGCGTTCTTTGACGCGGTCTACCGCGAGGCGGTGGAGAAGATCCTCTCCGTCTTTACGCTCGAGCAGGACCACGGCGCTTCGAAGTATTTCTTCCGGCGGGAGCACTGCCCCCCGCAGGATACGCTTTCGCACGACGGGCACGGCGCGCCGGTCGGGCGGACCGGCATGACGTGGTCGGGCTTTCGGCCGAGCGACGACGCGTGCACCTACGGGTACCTCGTCCCGGCGAATATGTTCGCCGCCGTGACGCTCGGGTACACCGCGCAGGTCGCGCGGGAGGTCCTCGGGGACGAAGCGCTCGCCGCGCGGACGGAAACGCTTGCCGGGGAGATCCGGGAGGGGATCGAGCGGTACGGCGTTTTCGAGCACCCGGAGTTCGGGAAGATCTACGCCTATGAGACCGACGGTCTCGGAAATTACGTCCTGATGGACGACGCGAACGTCCCGAGCCTGCTTTCGATCCCGTACATCGGGTACTGCGGCGCGGACGATCCGGTTTATCAAAACACGCGGCGGTTCGTTTTGAGCCGGGCGAACCCGTATTACTTTGAGGGGAGCGCCGCGAAGGGCGTCGGCAGCCCGCACACGCCGCCGGAATTTATCTGGCACATCGCGCTCTCGATGCAGGGTTTGACGAGCGGCGACCCGGACGAATGCAGGGCGCTGCTGGAGATGCTGGAGAACACCGACGCGGGGACCGGCTTCATGCACGAGGGCTTCCACAAGGATGACCCGGAGAAATTCACACGGCCGTGGTTCGCGTGGTCCAATTCGCTGTTCAGCGAATTTGCGCTGCGGTGCGTGCGGGAAGGGATCGTTTGAGGTGACGGATATGACGGATTTTCTTGCGCTCGGCGAGCTTTTGATCGACTTTACCCCGGCGGGAAGGACCGGGGCCGGCGTTCCCGTCTTTGAACAGAATCCCGGCGGCGCGCCGGCGAACGTCGCGGTGCAGGCCGCGCGGCTCGGCGTGAAGACGGGCTTTGTCGGGAAGGTGGGCGACGATATGTTCGGCCGGTTCCTGAGAGAGGTCCTTTCGAAAGAGGGCGTGGACACCGCGAACCTGTTTTTCTCCCGGGAGGCGGCCACCTCGTTGGCGTTCGTCCGGCTCTCCGAGACGGGCGACCGGGATTTCAGCTTTTACCGCGACCCCGGGGCGGATACGCAGATCACCTTCGACGAGGTGGACAAGGACGTCCTCGAGCAGGCGCGGGTGCTGTGCTTCGGCTCTCTGCTCCTTACTGCGGAACCGGGACGCGGCGCGGTGCCGGCGCTCGTGCGTTACGCGCGGGAGCACGGGGCGCTCACGGCATACGACCCCAACTGGCGCGCGCCGCTCTGGAAAAGCCGGGAGGCCGGGATCGCCGCGATGAAGAGCCTGCTGCCGCTTGCCGACGTGGTGAAGGCCTCCGATGAGGAGCTGGAGATGCTGACGGGCTGCGCGGAGATCGAAGCGGGCGCGAAGGCGCTCTTTGCGCTGGGCGTGCAGGCGGCGGTCGTCACGCGCGGGCCGAAGGGCTGCGCGCTCTGCCTGCCCGGCGGCGTTTTCGAGCTGCCGACCTACGACACGAAGGTCGCGGATACGACCGGCGCGGGGGACAGCTTCTTCGGCGCGTTCCTCGCGAAGCTGATGCGGCTCGGAAAGCCCGTCGCGCGGATGACGGCCGAAGAGCTTTGCGAGGCCGCCGATTTCGCGAACGCGGCGGGCGCCGTCTGCGCGATGAAAAAGGGCGCGATCCCGGCGCTGCCGACGGAGGAGAAGATCGAGCGCTGCCGCAGGGAGACGCCGAAGCTCCTGACCGAATGAACAAGGATCCCCCGGCAAAACCGGGGGATCCTGCATTTTACGGATCTGGATGGGTCGGGGACGGGAGCCGCGCGCTTACTTCTCGTAGACCGCCGCCGCGGCTTTGAGCTCCTCGATGATCCCGATGTGCTGCGGGCAGTGCGCCTCGCACGCGCCGCACTGGAGGCACTCGCTCGCCTTGCCGCCGTCCTTCGTGGCGCGGGCGTAGGCGCCCATGTTGTAGGGCTTGTCCGTCCCGGCGGCGTTGCCGTACTGCTTGTAGCCGTTCACGGCCTTGAAGATCTCCGGGATGTTGATGTGCATCGGGCAGCCGTCCGTGCAGTAGCGGCAGGCGGTGCAGGGAATCTGCGGGACGGCGTTGAGCAGCTCCACGGCCTTTTGAAGCGTCTCCTGCTCCTTTTCGGAGAGCGGCTCGAAGTGCTCCATGAAGGAGACGTTGTCGTTCATCTGCGCCTCGTTCGACATGCCGGAGAGGACGGTGACGATGTTGTCGAGGCCGGCGCAGAAGCGGATCGCCCACGACGGGATGGACATCTCCGGGCGGACGGACCGGAGCAGGTCCTGCACCTCGGGGATCATGCCCGCGAGGGAGCCGCCCTTGACCGGCTCCATGATGACGACCGGCTTGCCGTGCTTCTGGCAGACCTCATAGCACTTTCTGGACTGGACGTTCTCGCTCTCCCAGTCGGCGTAGTTGATCTGGAGCTGGACAAATTCCGCTTCCGGGTGCTTCGTCAGCGCTTCGTCGAGCACCTCGGGGGCGTCGTGGAAGGAAAAGCCCATGTGGCGGATCTTGCCCTCGGCCTTCATGCGCTCGAGGAACGCCCACGCGCCGATGCGGTCGGCCTTTTCGAAGCGGTCCTTGCCCATGGCGTGGAGAAGGTAAAAATCGAAATAGCCGCAGCCCGCGCGCTCGAGGGATTCGTTGAAGATGCGCTCCATGTCGGCCTCGGTCTCCACCTCGTCCCAGAGCGGGAGCTTCGTGGCGAGCTGGAAGCGCTCGCGCGGGTAACGCTCCACGAGCGCCTTGCGCGCGGCGACCTCGCTCTTGCCGCCGGTGTAGACGTAGGCGGTGTCGAAATAGGTGAAGCCCTTCGCGAGGAAGGTGTCCACCATCTTCTTGAGCGTCTCGATGTCCACTTCTTCGCCGTTCATCGGGAGACGCATCAGGCCGAAACCGAGCTTCGGGATGCTTTCGCCGAGATAACCTTTGTTCATCGCAATTCCTCCAAAGAATTTATTTTGCCGCTCCGGCGGCGGTTGACGGCGGCGCGCGCGTCAGGTATAATAGAGACGGCGCCGCGTTTTTGGAAAAGTATAGCACAAAACGGCGGCTTTTGCAAGATGGGAGGCGTTCGCTTGGAAAGAGTACAAAAAAACAGGGTACGAACGGTCCTCCTCTGCTGGGGCGCGGCGGCTGTTCTCTGCGCGGCGGCGCTCTGGGTGCGGCCCCCGTGCCTCATTCGGGAGTTTTTCGGCGTGCTCTGCCCGGCCTGCGGGACGACGCGGATGGCGCTGCTCCTGCTGCGGGGAGACTTTGCCGGGGCGTTCGCCGAAAACCCGCTGATGTTCTTCCTGCTCCCGGCGGCGCTGGTCTTCGCCGCGGCGGAGACGGTGCGGTATCTCATGGGAAAGCGGCCGCTTTCCGGGTACCCCGCGGCGTGGACCGCGTTTGCCGCCGTGACGGCGCTGGGCGTCGGGTTTGCGGTGTGGAGGAATCTCTTGTGAAAAACGCCCCTTGGGGCGCTGGGAATAAAAACGGAAAACGGAAAGGAAGTTGCGGTCATGGAGAAAAACATCACGAGGGAAGAAGCGTGGGCGCTGCTCACGGAATACAACAGCGAGCCGTTTCACCTGAAGCACGCCAAGACGGTCGAGGGCGTGATGCGGTATTTCGCGGAGAAGCTGGGCTACGGCGACGAGGTGGATTTCTGGGGGAACGTCGGGCTGCTGCACGACCTCGATTTTGAAAAGTACCCGGAGCAGCACTGCGTCAAATCGCAGGAGATCATGCGCGAGCGCGGGCTGCCCGAGCGGCTGATCCGCGCGACGGCGAGCCACGGCTGGGGCCTGACGGTGGACATCGCCCCGGAGCATGAGATGGAAAAGGTGCTCTACGCGGTGGACGAGCTGACGGGGCTCATCGGCGCGGTGGCGATCATGCGGCCCTCGAAGAGCGTGATGGACCTCGAGCTCAAATCCGTCAAGAAGAAGTTCAAGACGCTGAACTTCGCGGCGGGCTGCTCGCGGGAGGTCATCTCGAAGGGCGCGGAACTGCTCGGCTGGACGCTCGACGACCTCATCAGCGAGACGATCCTCGCCATGCGCACGGTCGAGGCGAAAGCGTCTTGAGCGGCGGGGCGGAGCGGCGGGTCCTCGTCGCGATGAGCGGCGGGGTCGATTCGAGCGCGGCGGTCATCCTGCTTTTGGAGCAGGGATACGACTGCGTCGGCGCGACGATGCGGCTCTATGACGGGGACGAGGCGCAGAAAAGCGAGAAGGGCTGCTGCTCGCTTGCGGACGTGGAGGACGCGCGGCGCGCGGCCTACGCGCTGGGCATCGGGCACTATGTCTTCAACTACACGGAGGATTTCGCGCGGGACGTGATGGAGCGTTTCGTCTGCGCGTATGCGCGCGGGGAGACGCCGAACCCGTGCATCGACTGCAACCGGTACCTGAAATTCGGGCGGCTCCTGCAGCGGGCCGAGGAGCTCGACTGCGGGAAGATCGCGACGGGACACTACGCCTCGGTGCGGTTCGACGCGGGCTCCGGGCGGTACCTTCTGCGGCGCGGGCGGGACCGCGCCAAGGACCAGAGCTATGTGCTTTGGCCGCTGCGGCAGTTCGCGCTCTCGCGGACGGTCCTGCCGCTCGGGGAGCTGACGAAGGCGGAGGTCCGCGCGCTTGCCGAGGCGCACGGCCTCAAAAACGCGTGGAAAAAAGAGAGCCAGGATATCTGCTTCGTCCCGGACGGCGACTACGGCACGTTCATCGAGCGGTACACGGGGAAGACGTACCCCGCCGGCGATTTTTTGGACGCGGACGGGAACGTCCTCGGGAGACACCGCGGGGTGATCCGGTACACGCTCGGCCAGCGGAAAGGGCTCGGCCTCGCGCTGCCCGCGCCGCTCTATGTGCGGGAGATCGACCCCGCCGCGAACACCGTGACGCTCGCGCCGAACGACGCGCTTTTCTCGAAGACGCTCGTCGCGCGCGACGTGAACCTCATCGCGGCGGAACGGCTCACCGGGCCGGTGCGCGTGGAGGCGAAGGTGCGCTACAGGCAGCAGGAGCAGAAGGCGACCGCCGAGCAGATCGGCGAGGACGCGCTGCGCGTCACCTTCGACGAGCCGCAGCGCGCCGTGACGAAGGGGCAGTCCGTCGTGCTTTACGACGGCGAGACCGTCGTCGGCGGGGGGATCATTTCCGAGGCGGGGTGAAGGAGCGGACCTTATTCGCATAACGCACACCGGGCAGCAGTTTTCTGCTGCCCGGTGTGACATTAATGAGTCGCACTCAACCATTTAGCGGTTTATATTCCAGTTCCAAACGTCATCAATGGACTGTGGAAAAACAAAACCAGCGTCGATAGCTTTTTGAACTAAGTCTTGATACCGCTTGGAGTTTGCATTTTTCATTCTGGAAAAGCCAGAAAGCGATTTCGGAACCTCGGATGGAATGAGCATACATAGTTGATAATATATGATTTTATTAAGTTCTATAGGATATTCATATTCATTTCTTTGATTAATGCTTTGTTTCCTTTTTTCATAATTTACTTTTTCTTCTTCAGTGCGATCATCGACAAAAGGACGATTACTATATGCAATGACATCGACACATTCAAAGGAGGGATTACCAACACCATAGACATAAGGCCACACACTTAAACCGCAATCAAGGTGGAAGTCTTTTGGAAATTTAGGAAATCGCCTATCACGCCCTGTAGTACTATACACTCTCCGCCTGTACTTCGCACATTTTTCACAGCACGCACAGATATCTCCTACTTCGACTAGATCAGAGTGTAGTTCTTTAGCAGAAATAAACCTTTCTCTAATAGTGTTAGCTACTACTTCTTTATCGTCAGGAATATGCGCATCTATCCATTTTTTCCATTGTTGAGCTCTTTTTAGACAACCTAAGCCTCTTAGATCGTTTACGACGCGATAATAATCCCTCTTTGACCATCCTACAGACGAGAAACGCATAAGTTGAGTCGCTTTTTCTATACACGCCATGGATAATAAAAAGGAACGTTCATTCCAATATCTGCCTGACCTCATCCGCAAAGCATAATCTAAAGTCCCTGTAACGCCAAGAGAATTGCTAACTGGATTATTAGTGTGCAAATGATATTTTGGAATTGGAATTGAATAAATCGATCTAACATCGGTAAGGTCAAACGGTTGCCCGTCGATAATAATATTTGTTCCACTATAAACTATATCTCGATCTTCATAATATCCATTGGGAGGAGCGGGAACGATTTTTGTAACATGACCATGCTCATAATAAATTGTATATGCAGAATATGGTAAAGGTTGTTTTGGTTGGTTCATATTAACACCTCTCATTTGCACTTTCTTGCTTAACGCCAAAAAAACCTCTCGGGTCCGAATCCGTTCACTCGGAAAACCAGAGGGAGACGGGAGATCAAAAATCTCCCGTCTCCCTCTGGAGCCGGTGAACGGATTCGAACCCCTGACCTGCTGATTACAAATCAGCTGCTCTACCAGCTGAGCTACACCGGCGCTTGGTGACCCATCGGAGATTCGAACTCCGGACACCTTGATTAAAAGTCAAGTGCTCTGCCAACTGAGCTAATGGGTCTCACAGCCCTACTATTATACCAACATTGCGGTTTTCTGTCAACGGAAAAAAAGAAAAATTTTGGCGCGTTGTAAAATGAAGTTGCAATACCCCACTGGGTAAAAGTTTTCAAAAAAGAAAATCCATAGTGACAAA
>CANRMW010000013.1 GCA_947631835.1 uncultured Clostridia bacterium
GTCCAGAGGCGAAACGTCTCGGAGGCGGGCTTTTGGGCTTGGTGTTTCATAACGATTCAGGTTCCTTTCGGCAGATTTGAGATGCTTTTTTGCAGCCTTTGGGATTAGTTTCTGCGGACTTTGCCAGTTTATGCACGGATTGGGAAGCCCTGCCGCGGGAAGCGGGCGGGGTCTGTTTTTGAAAAAGGGATGGGCAAGGGAGGTTTACGGATTGCTGATGAAAGAGGATTTAAACCGGCACAATACAGCGAAGATCTCCGTGCGCGGCATGGGCCGCACGGACGGCGAAATGGCCCGTTCCGCCGGCGCGACGGCGCGCACGGTTTTTGGCATGTTCACGAAGCTCCTGAAAACGGCGTTCTGCATCCTCGCCATCACGGGGACGGTCGTGCTCTTGAGCGTGCTCTCCGTCATTTGGAGCTTCAAGGACGAGCGCATGGGCAACCTGCGGTCGTTTACCGTGGCGGAAAACAGCATGGTCTATGTCGCGGACACGCTGCATATCGAGAGCGTGGACACCGCGCATTGGACGCAGCACATGCGCTACAGCGGCGGAGAGATCCGCACGAGCGTCCCGTTTTCGCAGATCCCGAAGATCATGCAGGACGCGATGACCGCCATCGAGGACAAGCGCTTCTGGACGCACAAGGGCGTGGACTGGATCGGCACGGCGCGTGCGGTCATCGGGCTCGCCACCGGGGCTTCGGAGACGGTCGGCGGCTCTACGATCACGCAGCAGCTCATCAAGAACGTCACGGGCCAGAACCAGCTCAGCATCACGAGAAAGATCAAGGAGATCTTCATGGCACTGAACCTGGAAAAGGAGTATTCGAAAGAGGAGATCCTCGAAGCCTACCTGAACCGCGTCAATTTCGGCAACGGCTATTACGGCGTGCAGGCGGCGGCGAAGGGGTATTTCGGCAAAAATATATGGGACTGCAACATCGCCGAGTGCGCCACCATTGCGGCGACAACGCAGAACCCTTCGCAGCTTTGCGTCTTTTACTATCCCGAGGAGAACAAACGGCGCCGCGACACCGTGATCGACGAGATGTGGAACCAAGGGCTGATCACCCGGACGGAGTACGAGCAGGCGCAGTATGACTCGGACCACCTCAAGACGCGCGCGGACGAGGATTATGTGCCCCCCGAGACCGAGGAGCAGGACGAGACGCAGCAGAACTCCGTCAACCGGGTGTGGAACGAGTACGACGAGGAGGTCTTCGACGACACGATCAAGCTCCTCATGAAATACGGCAATTATAGCGAGGAGAACGCCATAGACCTAATCTACAACGGCGGGCTGAAGATCTACTCCGCGCAGTACGTTCCGCTCCAGGAGGGTTTCGAGGAGCTGCTGGAGGACCACTGGCAGGAGTACACGGTCGAGAGTGACTGGGATATCTGGACCGGCGCGTGCCTGATGGAATACGACGGGCGGATCCTCTGCGTCAACGGAAACAAGGGCGTCGGCGACGGGACGCTGGTCGAGAAGAAGGAGAACCGGGGCTGGAACATCGTCTCCGATACGACGACCCAGCCGGGTTCCTCCATCAAGCCCATCGGCGTCTACATCGAGGCGCTCGAGGAGAAGGCCATGACCTGGGGCTCCGTCCTCAAGGACGAACCGGTCCCGAATTACTTTGGCATCGGGGACCTGACGCCCGGCCCCTCGAATTTTGACGGGACGTACAGCGGCACCGCGAGCGTGGACTACGCCATCGCGAAGTCCCTGAACGCGCCGGCCGCGAACCTGCTGAACCAGATCGGCGTCATGACGAGCTACCGCTTTATGACGGAGAAGCTGCACTTTTCTTCGCTGACGGAAGAGGACTCCTACAACCTCGGCGGCCTTTCCATCGGCGGCCTGCAGCAGGGCGTTTCGGTCCGCGAGATGGTGGGCGCGTACCAGATCTTCGGCAACGGCGGCGTTTACAACGAGCCCTATACGGTGTACCGCATCGAAGACCATGAAGGAAACGTGATCTACGATTACAAGATCTCCCGCGTTCCGGAGCAGGCATGCTCCCCGGAGAACGCGACGATCATGAACAAGCTCCTGCACGAGCCGCTGACGAACACATACGTCGGCACCGCGCGGATGTGCTACCGCGAGGACCTCGACCAGATCGCGAAGACCGGTACGGCGGAGGACTTCATGGACATCTGGTACATGGGCGGCACGCAGTCCTTCATCGCCGGCATCTGGTACGGCCATGAGGAAAAATCCGAGATCAACGATACGAACGGCGCCAAAAAGATGTACAACGGCATCGTGGACTGGCTGGAAGAGAATTACTACGATTTCCTGCACAGCGGGACGTTCGTCCTCAGCCCAAACGTCGTGCAGATGAGCTATTGCCGGGACAGCGGCCTGCGCCCCGGAAGCGACTGCGCGCAGGATCACCTTGCGATGGGCTGGTTCAACCAGAACGACCTGCCGCGTATCTGCAACGGAAAGTCGGACCATATCGCGGTGGGCAGCGCGAACGCTTCGCCGAGCCCGACGCCGAGATACCCGACAACGGTGAGCCCGGGCGGCACCCTGTGGGGCAACTGGACCAACGGAGGAACTTCGCAGCCGCAGCCGACGCAAGGGCCGATCGTTGAAGGAGGCGGGTTCCAGTTCAATGCGCCGCCCGAGAGTCCTTCTTCCGGCTCTGTGCCTGCGCGTGAGACGGAAACGCCCGCCGCTTCCCCGACGCCGTCTCCCACCGCGAGGCCGGCGCCGTCTGCGGCACCCGCGCCGACGGAGTTCCCGCAAAGCGCGAGATCGTCAGCGTCCTCTCTGCCGGAGCACGATCCCTTCGCCTAGCCCGCTTCCCGGGCGGCGCCGACGCCGCGCGGGAAGACGGAACGATGGATTATACAAAAACCCCCGGGGCCGCCGGGGGTTTTTTATCGGAATACCGGGTTGCTTTTTTCTGCAAAGTATGATAAACTGTATTCTGCGACAATACAGACGTATTCAGGTGGCGGACAATGGACAAGCCTTCTTATCTTCTCATCGACGAAAGCGTTCTGCCGGAGATCTACCGTAAGGTCGTGCTCGCGAACGAGCTGCTCGAGAACGGGCAAGCCGCGAGCACAGCGGAGGCGGCAAGGCAGGCCGGAATCTCCCGCAGCGTCTACTACAAATATAAAAACGCGGTGTTCCCTTATGTCAGGCGGGACACGGGCGGCATTTTCACGGTACAGGCGGTGCTCCATGACAAGCCCGGCGTGCTGGTGGACCTGCTGACGGTGTTTTACCGGGCAAACGCGAACATTCTCACGATCAACCAGAACATCCCGGCAAAGGGCAAGGCGTATGTGACCGTTTCCGCGCGGAGCGACCGAATGCGCGGGGACGCCGACACGCTGCTTCGGGAGCTTCTCGATGTGCCGGGCGTCCTGCACGTTGAAAATATTTTGGGTTGATTCGGGAAAGACGGCCGGGCCGCGCCGCCGAGCGTTTGGCGGGCGGACCTTGCCGGAGGAAAGGAACGGGAATTATGGCATACATAGCGGTACTCGGACACGGCGTTGTGGGCTCCGGCGTGCTGGAAGTGCTCACGATACACACGGAAAGCATCGCGAAACGGGCGAAGGAGCGCATCGAGGTGAAGCGCATCCTCGACCTGCGCGAGTTCCCCGGGCTGGCGTATAGCGGCTGTTTTACAAAGGATTTTGCGGACATCCTCTCCGATGCGGAGATCGGGATCGTCGTGGAGTGCATGGGCGGGCTGCACCCGGCTTACGATTATGTGCGGGCCTGCCTCGAAAACGGCAAGAGCGTGGTCACGTCCAACAAGGAGCTCGTGGCGGAAAAAGGCGCGGAGCTGCTGGCGCTGGCGCAGAAAAACAACCTCAACTTCCTCTTTGAGGCGAGCGTCGGCGGCGGGATCCCGATCATCCGGCCGATCAGCCAGTGCCTCGCCGCGAACGAGGTCTCGGAGATCGCCGGCATCCTGAACGGCACGACGAACTTCATTTTGACGAAGATGATCCGGGAGCACATGGATTTCTCTCAGGCGTTGAAGCTGGCGCAGGAGCTCGGCTACGCCGAACGCGACCCCTCCGCCGATGTGGAGGGCACCGACGCGTGCCGGAAGATCTGCATCCTCGCCTCGCTCGCGTTTGGAACGCACGTTTACCCGAACTGCGTCTACACCGAGGGCATCACCGGCGTGACGCTCGAGGACGTCGATTTCGCGGACGTCTGGGGCGGCGTCATCAAGCTGATCGGTTCGGTGAAGAGGCTGGAAAACGGGCAGGTGCATATTATGGTCTGCCCGATGTTTGTCCATCGCGGCAGCCAGCTCGCGAGCGTGGACGACGTGTTCAACGGCATCCTCGTGCGCGGGGACGTCACCGGCGACGTGGTGTTTTACGGCAAGGGCGCGGGCAAGCTCCCCACGGCGAGCGCTGTCGTCGCGGATGTGATCGACTGTGTGAAGCACATGGCGGCGCGGAAATACCTCTTCTGGGAGGACGCGAAGCCCGGGTTCGTCGCGGATCCGAA
This sequence comes from uncultured Clostridia bacterium, assembly GCA_947631835.1. Classification (GTDB taxonomy): domain Bacteria; phylum Bacillota; class Clostridia; order Oscillospirales; family Acutalibacteraceae; genus Hominenteromicrobium. The sequence continues at coordinate 4,505 of CANRMW010000013.1, forward strand.
TGTCGCCGAGGTCACGGCGTATGTGCGCGCCTCGGCTGAGACGGGCGACGCGGCGTTCACGGCGGCGCAGGAGATCTTCGGCGGGGAGAACGTCAAGCGGCTCCTTGCGAACACGCCGAAGCCCGAAGAGGCCGGGTTTGTCGTGGACGGCGAAACGGAAGCCTCGCTTGCGGAAAAGCTCGGCGCGCTTGCGGCGCGGGGCGTGCGCGTGGAGAGCCGCATCCGCATTTCGGATTACTGATCCGGGTGCTCCGGGTTTTGAAGGGATTATACTTGACGAAAGCGAGGAACGGCTCATGATCCGCATCGACATTCCCGCGACCTCCGCGAACCTCGGCTCCGGCTTTGATTCGCTTGGCATCGCGCTGACCATGTATAACCGCGTTTGGATGGAAGAATACGATACGCTGGAGATCCAGTCGGTGGACGACACGCCCATCCCGACGGACGAGAGCAACCTGATCTACTGGGCGGCGAAGTTTCTGTATCACGAGTGCGGCAAGGCGCTCCCGGGGCTGCGCATCCGGCAGGAGAACAACATCCCGATGGCCAGGGGCCTCGGGAGCAGCTCCGCGTGCATCGTGGCGGGCATCCTCGGCGCGAACCGGATGCTCGGCACGCCGTTCTCCCAAAACGACATCATCCGCATTGCGGCGAAGATCGAAGGGCACCCGGACAACACCTCGCCGGCGATCTCCGGCGGGCTCGTCGCCTCCGCGATGGAGGGAGAGCGCGTGTATTCGGTTTCGGTGCCGGTCTCGGAGAAGATCCGCTTTGCGGTGATGATCCCGCCTTTCGAGCTGAAGACCGAAAAGGCGCGCGGCCTTCTGCCCAAAACGTATTCGCGCGAGGACACGGTCTACAACCTCTCGCGCTCCGCGCTGATGACGGCTTCGCTCTTTTCCGGCGACCTGCAGAACCTGCGCGTCGCCGTGCAGGACCGCATCCACCAGCCGTACCGCTCGGGGCTGATCGAGAATTTCGACAACGTGTTCCGCATGAGCTACGAGCTCGGTTCGCTCGGGACGTATGTCTCCGGCTCCGGGCCGACGATCATCTCCTTCGTCCATGCGGACGAGGCGGAAGCGTTTGCGGCGTCCTGCGAGACGCACCTCGCCGAACGCGGCGTCACCGGGTGGCGCGTGGTGCTGCTCTCCGCCGACCCGGACGGCGCGAGGATCATTGTTGAGTAACTGCGGCAAGGCCGCAGAGAAGAAGGGATAACGAATGGCACTCATTGTACAGAAATTCGGCGGCAGCTCCGTGAAGGACGCGGAGCATCTTCGGAACGTCGCCGACATTGTGACCTCCCGCTACCGGGAAGGGAACGATGTGGTGGTGGTCGTTTCCGCACAGGGCGACACGACCGACGACCTGATCGAGAAGGCGAAGGAGATCAACCCGAACGGTTCGAAGCGCGAGATGGACCAGCTCATGACCGCCGGGGAGCAGATCTCCGCGGCGCTCCTCGCGATGACGATCGAGAACATGGGGTTCCCGGCGGTCTCGCTGCTCGGCTGGCAGGCCGGCTTCACCACGTCCTCCGCCTACGGCAGCGCGCGCATCAAGCGCGTGGACCCGGAGCGCATCCGCGCGGAGCTCGCACGGCGGAACATCGTGGTCGTCACGGGCTTTCAGGGCCTCAACCGCTATGACGACATGACGACGCTCGGGCGCGGCGGCAGCGACACCAGCGCGGTGGCGATCGCCGCGGCGATGCACGCCGATCTCTGCCAGATCTACACCGATGTGGACGGGGTGTACACCGCCGACCCGAGAAAGGTGAAGGGCGCGAAAAAGCTGGACTTTATCTCGTATGACGAGATGCTGGAGCTCGCGACGCTCGGCGCGCAGGTCTTGAACAACCGCTCCGTGGAAATGGCGAAGAAATACCACATCGAACTGGAAGTCCTCTCCAGCCTGACAAGGGAAAAGGGAACGATCGTCAAGGAGGTTACAAATATGGAAAAAATGCTCATCACGGGTGTGGCGAAGGACGAAAACATCGCCCGCCTTTCGATCCTCGGCGTGCCGGACCGTCCCGGCCTCGCCTTTAAGATCTTTTCGAAGCTCGCCCAGAAGAACATCAACGTGGACATCATCCTGCAGTCCATCGGCCGCAACGGGACGAAGGACATCAGCTTCACGGTGGAAAAGGACAAGATGCAGGCGACCGTCGAGCTCTTGGAGGCGTATATCCAGACGCTTGGGGCAACGTCCATCGTGGCGGACGACAACGTGGCGAAGGTCTCGATCGTCGGTTCCGGCATGGAGTCCCATCCCGGCGTCGCGGCGGATATGTTCGAAGCGCTCTTCGAAGCGAACATCAACATCCGTATGATCTCCACGAGCGAGATCAAGATCTCGGTCCTCATCGACAAGGACGACGGGGCCCGCGCCGTGCAGACGATCCACGATAAGTTTTTCGACTCGCTGAACTGAACCGAAACAGCAGAAAAGGAGCGCCGTCCTTTCGGACGGCGCTCCCGCGCGTTTTGACGCTTATTCGATCTCGAGACGGCGGGATTCCGGCAGAGCGTTCTGCTTCTTCGGCAGCGTGAGCTGGAGCACGCCGTTTTCGTATTTTGCCTTGATGTGGTCGGTATCGACGCCGGAAACGTCAAAGCTGCGGCTGTACTGCCCCCACGAGCGCTCGGTGTGGACGTATTTCTTCTCGTCGTTCTTTTCCTCGCGGCTGGAATGGCGCTCCGCGCTGACGGTGAGCGTGTCTCCGGAGACATCGAGCTGGATGTCTTCCTTCTTAAAGCCCGGAAGATCGGCTTCCAGCGCGTAGTGGTCGCCCTCGTCGGTGACGTCGGTGCGGAATGCGGCGAAGGTGTCGGTGCCGAAAAAGCTGAACGGATCCCGGAAGAACCGGCGCTCCATGGCTTCCATCTCCCTGAACGGGTTCGTGCCCGCGAGGTCGCGGTGACTGCGATAAGGTCTCATCTCAAACATAATATAAACCTCCCAAATACAGGGCTTATTTTTTGCGGCGGCAGCGGAGCGGGATGTTTTCCCGGCGCGCCGCCCGTTTCCCTGTTTCCAAGGTATAGTTTACCCCCGGTTTTTGATTTTTGTATGGCACTTTTATGAACTTTTCGTTAAAATTAGCACTTCAATTAAAAGAGTGCTAATTTTAGCGAAAAGAGAGCAACCCCAAAAAGCGAGATGCGCGGCCCCTTGAAAAAGGAAGGAAAGCATAGTATAATGATCGCAAAAGAAACGAAGGCGTTTCCGCCCGCGCGGGAGAAGCGCCGGAAAGGGGATGGATGCTTTGGCAAAGGAACAAAACGGCACAGGAGGACGGGCGGCGCGCGATTCGGGGGTCGAGCTGCTCAAGGTGATCGCCATCTTTCTGATCGTGGTGAGCCATGTCCTGCAGACTTTGGACGGCCCGATGTCTCTCGACCGGGAAACGGCGGACCCGTGGCGCTTTTCGCTTTCCTTTTTCCGCTACACCGGATTTGTGGGGAACATGATCTTCTTTGTCAGCTCCGCGTGGTTTTTGGTGGACCGGGACGCGACGGCGAAGCGGAAGCTCCTCCGCATGGTCGTGGACATCTGGACGGTCTCCGTACTGATCCTCGCGGCCGTTCTGGCGATTCGGGGCGGGAACGTAGCCGGCGACAAGATCTTTGCGAGCCTCCTGCCGACGACCGCGTCCAACAACTGGTTCCTCACCTGTTACCTGCTGTTCTGTCTCGCCCATCCGTTCCTGAACCTCATCATCCGGAACGTGGACCAGAGGGGCCTTCTGCGCATCGTGCTTGCGATGACCGGGCTCTACTTTGTGCTTTCGATCGCCGTCTCCTACCATTTTTGGAACGTGCTGTATCAGAACGACCTGATCGTCTGGATCGCCGTGTATTTTATCGTCGCGTATTTTAAGAAGTACGCGCGCGGCGCGGCGGAGAGCACGAAGGCGAACGTGCTGGTCCTGCTCTCGAGCGTCGCCGGGCTGTTCCTGCTGGTGTGGGCGACGAATTTCTCGCTCCTGCGCGACCCGTTCTCTTCCGATGGGCTGCTGCGCTGGATCCGCTCCGACAATCTCTTTTTCGTGCTGATTGCCTTTTCGTCGCTGAACCTCGCGCGCAAGTGGAAGTTCCACAGCGTTTGGGTCAACCGCGTTTCCGGGCTTTCGCTCCTGATCTATATCATCCATGAAAATCTCCTGCTTCGGGAATACTACCGGTACCCGGTCTGGCAGGCGATCTTCCGCGCCTTCGGGACGGATCGGGCGATCCTCTGGGCGCTGCCCTTCGCGGCCGCGCTGTTCCTCGCGGTGCTCCTGGTCTCCGCGCTCTATGCCCTGACGGTCCAGCGGGCCACGCGCCGCTTTGCCGACTGGCTCTGCGGGAAGCTGGAAAAGGGATGCGCACGGCTGGAGGACCGCCTGCTGCGCATCCGGTAGACCGCAGACGCGAAAACCGGCCTTTCCCTTGGATCAGGGGAAAAGCCGGCGGTAAAACGCCTGTGTCATGGAAAAACCGGTGACGCGGTCCCGCGCGCCGTCATAGTAAAGAAGAAAACGCTCCTCGCTCCGCCGCGTGAAAACGAGGAGCGTTTCGCCGTTATATTCCTCCACGGTAACGGCGCACTGCTCCAGCATGGAGGCGCAGGCGTCGCTGTCCACGTCCCAAAGTCCATACGCGACGGCGAAAAAGTGCAGCAGCGCGAGCGCCTCGCTGCTCTGCGAAACCGGCGCGCAGGCATCCATGATCTCCGGCAGCACGTCGATCGCTTCGCGGGGGTAGAGCCGCAGCATCTCCGGCCAGAAGGGATAGCCGTGCTCGTTCAGCCACATATCCGCATCGCCGACCGTGAAATACGTCAGGAGAACGGCGGCGTCCCGCACCGCGTCGATCAGCCGCTCCGGGTCCCCGTCATAAGGTTCGGCGGGCGCGCCGGGCACGGAGAGATGCAGGGAGAGCGGCGGCACGCCGTCGGAATACGGTTCCGCAGACGCGAGATCGAGGAGATAGTCCGCGCCGTCCGCTTCGGTGCAGGAGATCTCGAGCGTCCCCGCGGACGGGGTCCCGAGCTCCACCTGCGCTCCATAAGGCATCTCGGGGGGAACGCGACCTTCGTAAGGGAAGCTCTCGGCCTCCATGTCGGCCGCATTCGTTCCGCTCGAAAGCCGCAGCCCGATCCCCCGCTGAAAATAGATCGCATCGTCGAGGGAGAGGTGGATCAGGGCGGGGCCGGAAAATTGAAGGTCGGAGACGGAGAGGCCGTCGTAAAGCGCGAGCCACACGGGAAGGCAGGAAAACCACGGCTCCGGGTCCGAAAGCGGGTAGGAGGCGTTGTTCTCGGCGGCCTCGAGCGTATCCCACGGCGGCAGGGGAAGCTGAGAGGTGCGTTCCAGATACAGGCCGCTGTCCCGCCCGCCGATCTCCACCGGTTCCGCCTCGGTGAGGGGGTCCGGCACGACGCGCCGGAACAGCTCCGGAGAAAAGTAGCACCCGGCGAGGATCGCCGCGCACAGGAGCAGAGGCAGCCAGAAGGTGCGGAATTTCATGCGCTGTGCCTCCTTTTCCCGCTTTTGCGCTTCGATGCGCCGCGCGCTTTGGCGCGCACGGGGTTTTTCGGGGAAGACGTTTCCTGCTGCCCGAGGGAGGTGGGCGCGCGTTCCGGCTCTTTGGGCGCGGCGTCCATGTGGATGACGACCGTCGTCCCCTCTTTGTATTTGGAGCGGATCTCGAGCCGCGCGCCGTGCCGGCGGCAGATGTCCTCGCAAAGGGAAAGCCCCAGCCCCGCGCCGCCCGCTTTTCGGCTGCGGGCCTTGTCCTCCATATAAAACGCCTCGGTCGCGTGGCGGACCGTATCCGGCTTCATGCCGATGCCCCGGTCGATGACGGAGAGGACGGTCCGCCCGTCCACCGCGCCCTGCACGAGCCAGACGGTCGCGCCGTCCGGGGAGGCTTTCGCGGCGTTGTCCACAAGGTTATAGAGCAGGGAGAGAAAAAGCTCCCGGTCCACGCGGATCACCGCGCCCTGATGCGCGGTCTCCAGCTTCAAGCCGCGCCGGGAAAGCGCCGGGAGCATGGCGCTCTGCACCTCGAGGAAGAGCGACTCCACGGGCACGTCCGCGAGATCGAGCTGCGAATGGTCCGTGGAGGCGAGCTGCAGCAGCTTCGCCGAAAGGCCGCGCAGACGTTTTGCCTCGTCCACGATCATCGAGGCGAAGTCCCGGCGCTCCGCGTCCGAAACGACCCGCTTGATGCGCAGGATGTCCGCGAAGCCGAGGATCGAGGTGAGCGGCGTTTTCATTTCGTGGGCCATGGCGTCGGCGAACCGCTTGCGGCTGTCGGCGATCGCGCGGAGCCGGTCTTCCCGCTCCCGGATGGACCCCGCCATGTCGTTGATGCTCTGCTGCAGCGTCCGCAGCTCGTCGCTGCCCTTCGGTTCGGGCGCAAGCGCGTAGTTCCCGCCGGCGATCTCCCGGATGGTCTTCACCGAGACGCGCAGCGGGTGCAGCTGCACGAAGAGCAGCAGCACGAGCGCCGCCGAGATGCAGCAGCCGATCAGCAGGCCGTTTCTGCCCGCCGCGGGCAAAGCGGTGCTGCGTTCCTCAAAGACGGCGGTGACGTCGCGCACCGTGAGCAGGCGGTACCCGTCGGGGGAGAGCGCCAGAGGGGAGACGACCGCGACGGCGCGCTGCTGCGATGCGCCGGGGGAGACGACCGCTGCGAGACCGCCGCCGGAGGGGATCTCCGCCCCGATGGGCGCGAGCGACCCTTCGAGGATCGACCGCACGGAGGCCTCCGCAGGGACGGAAAGCGGCTCGCCGTTTTTCAGCACGGCGATCGGCGCGTCGAACGTCTCCTCCCGCACCGCTTCGAGCAGGACCGCGTCCGTTTCCTCTTCGCTCAGGAAGAAACGCCCCGCCTTGACGCGCGCGTAGTCCACCCGGTTCGCGAGCGCGGCGGAGATGGCGGCATGGTCGGCGACCGCCGCGTCCTTTTCCCGGCGCAGCTCGGATTCGAAATTCCGCTCCAGCATGAGGAACTGCGTGAGCTGGACGGCGAGCACGACGAACAGAAGAGACGTGAGCGCCAGTTTTTGCCAGAGCTTCATCCGAGGTCCCTCCTTTTGCGCGCGTTTACTTTTCCAGCCGGTACCCCAGCTTCGGGATCGTGATGAGTTTTCCCTTCAGCCCCAGCTTGCGCCGTACCTGCTGGACATGGATGTCCACACTGCGGGATTCCCCCGCAAAATTGTATCCCCAAATGTTCGCGAGAAGCTGTTCCCGCGTGATGGCGACGTTGAGGTTGCGCATGAAAAAGAGCAGCACGGCGTATTCCTTCGGCGTGAGCGTCACCGGCTCGCCGCCTTTTGTGACGGTGTGCTGCTCCGTGTTCACCGTGATGTCGTCGTAGCGCAGCTCCCGCTCCCCTTTTCCGACGCGGCGCAGGACAACTTCCATGCGCGCGAGCAGCTCGACCGTCTCGAAGGGCTTGACCACATAGTCCTCCGCGCCGCCGCGAAGCCCCTTGACCTTGTCCGCGACCTCCCCGAGTGCCGTCAGGAAGATGACGGGCGTCCGGTCGCCCGCCTCCCGGACGTCGTCCAATACCTGAAAGCCGTCCTTGCCCGGCAGCATGACGTCCAGCAGCACGATGTCGTACCGCCCGCTGACGATCCGGTCCACCGCCTGCGCGCCGTCCGCGCAGCACTCGTATCGATATCCGCCGATGGCGAGCGTCGCTTCCAGCATCTTCGCGATGCTCGTGTCGTCCTCTACGATCAGTACCCGAATATCCAATAGAATCTTCTCCTTTCCCGGGATTAAGTATACCATAATCTCCGAGCCGCTTCAACCGACGTACACCCGCGCCCTCAAAATTTTGCAAAAATTTTGCACGGGCAAGGGGCGGTCCGGCCTTGCCGCGAGGGGGTTGCATTTCGACCGTTTTTGATATATGATTAGAGAGGAAGCGGCGTGTTTTTCGCCTCGGTTTTGCCGGAACGCATTCTGGACCTGTAAATTATTCTTAAACTGGGTATTTATCAAAAGGCCAGACGGTGCTATACTCCTCCAAAAGGGATCCGCAGTCTTTCCCTTTGGAAGGAGCAGTCAATATGCAAAACCGAAAATCCATTCTCCGTGTCGTGACCGTGGGGCTGTTTGCCGCGCTGGTCTTTGCCGGAAACTACCTCAGCTTCCCGATCCCCGTCGCGGTGGGCAATGTGACGCGCATCCATCTCGGAAACGTGCTCTGCCTGCTCGCGGGCTTTATCGCGGGGCCGATCGGCGGCGGGCTCGCCTCCGGCATCGGCGGGGCGCTCTATGATATGATGAACCCGGCGTACATCGCGGACGCGCCCTTCACCTTTTTGTTCAAGTTCCTTTTGGCGTTCGTCTGCGGGCTTGCCGCGCACGGGGGAAAGCTCACCGGCGGCATTCCGAACACGGCGGAGGTCAAGATCCCCCGCCGCATTGCGGCGGGCGTGCTGGGCAGCGTCACCTACATCGTGCTGTATATCGGCAAGAACTTCATCGAGGCGCTGCTGCTCGGCAACGCGCCGGAGGTGGCGGCGCTCGCGCAGGTGACGCGGCTCGCGACGAGCACGGTCAACGCGGTGCTTGCCGTGGTGCTCTCCGTACCGCTCTCCGCCGCGCTTTGCAAGGCACTCAGGAGCCTGAAGCTCTCTGATACATAAAAGGACGCCTCCCCGCCGCCGTGCGGCCGGATGCGGTGTCCAAATCCTTTTTTGGAGGTACGATGGTTATGTTATTGATCCGCAGCGGCCGTGTTTTTGACGGCATCCATCCCGAACCGCAGAATGTCGATCTTCTGATCGAAGACGGCAAGATCGCCGCCATCGGGGAGAACCTTTCCGCCGAAGGCGCCGAGGTCTTCGACGCGGCGGGACAGAACGTCTATCCCGGCTTTATCGACGCGCACTGCCACATCGGCCTCGAGGGCAGCGGCATCGGCTTTGAGGGGATCGACGTCAACGAGATGACCGATATCCTCACGCCGCACATCCGCGCCATCGACGGCATTGAGCCGACGGACCCGACGTTCCGTGAGGCGCTTGCCGCCGGCGTGACGACGGTCTGCACAGGCCCGGGATCCGCGAACGTGCTCGGCGGGCAGTTCCTCGCGATGAAGACCTTCGGGAACCGCGTGGACGACATGGTGATCGATCCGTTCGTCGCGATGAAGTGCGCGTTCGGCGAGAACCCGAAGCGCTGCTACCGGGACAAAAACAACGCCTCCCGGATGTCCACGGCGGCGAAGCTGCGCGAATCGCTGATGAAGGCGAAGGAGTACGGAGAGAAGCTCGCGGCGGCGAAGGACGATCCCACGAAGCGCCCGCCGTTCGATATGAAACTGGAAGCGCTGCAGCCGGTGCTGCGGGGCGAGGTGCCGCTCAAGGCGCACGCGCACCAGGCGAACGATATCTTCACCGCGATCCGCATCGCCAAGGAATTTGGCGTGAAGCTGACGCTTGAGCATGTGACGGAGGGCCACCTCATCGCCGACCAGCTCAAGGAGGAAGGGTATCCGCTCGCCGTCGGGCCGTCTTTGACGCACGCGACGAAGTTCGAGCTGCGCAACAAGACGTTCGCGACGCCCGGCGTCCTCGCGAACGCGGGCTGCCACGTCTGCATCATCACGGATTCCCCGGTCATCCCGGAGAATTACCTGCCGCTTTGCGCGACGCTGGCTGTGAAGTCCGGGATGAAGCCCTTCGACGCGCTGCAGGCCATCACGATCCATGCGGCGGAGCACATCGGCGTCGCGGACCGGGTCGGTTCGCTCGAAGTCGGCAAGGACGCGGACATCGTCGTCATGGAAGGGGACTTCCTCGAGGTCGCGAGCGAGCCCACAGCCGTTTTCGTGGACGGCAAGCGCGTGGTCGGCTGACCGTTTTGCGCGTGCTCTTTTGAATTTCACAGTCTTGGCGGGGGCCGTTTGCAAGCGGTCTCCGCTTTGTTTTTTCCGTCCGATTTCCGGAGCGTTTGGGGAGAAGCGACACCGAAACGGTTCCTCTGCCCTAAAACCGCCCGAACCCCGCGCAAACACCAGCCGCGTTTCGCTTTTTCCCGCAGGGAACGGCTGGTATACTCTCTTTACCGGGTCCGTTCTGTGAAAACGGATCCGCAAAAAAGGACAGGCAGGCAGAGCCTTAGAGAGAAGCCCCGCATCCGCCCGAATGCATCGGGTTTTCCGAAAAACAGGGGGCCTCCTTTTTGGGGCTTTGTACCGCGAAAAGAGAGCAGAGGGGTGCTTGATGGAAGAAAAGGTTTCTATTCGTTTCAGGGAGAGGATCCTCGCGGCCCTGGAGACGCCGGCGGTCCGGCGCGCGTTGCTGCTGTTCGCGCAGTGCGCGGCGGGGTTCCTCGCGTCGCGCGGGGTCGTTTTCGGGAAGTGCGCGCCGTTCGCCGCGGCGATGGCGGCGGCCGTGCCCGGAAAGGGGATGTGGGCCGCAATCCTCGGCGGGGCGCTGGGGCATCTGTTCCCGGGGCCGACGGACGTTCCCGCGCGGTACATCGCCGCGCTGTTGGCGGTCGGGACGATCCGCTGGGCGCTTTCGGAGCTGAAGGCGGTGAGCGGACACGCGCTCTTCGCGCCGACGGTCGCGTTCCTGCCGCTGTTTGCCACCGGCGTCACGATGGTGCTGCTGAACGGTTCGCTCTCCAACACCGCCGCGCTCTGCGCTGCGGAATCGTTTCTCGCGGCGGGCTCCGCCTATTTCCTTCGGAGGTTCGTCCGCCTGCTGGAGACGCGCCGCGAGGCCGCCGTCTTTGACAGCGGCGACGTGGCGGCGGTCACGGTCACGGCGGCGATCCTCCTGCTCTCCGTGGAGGGCGTGTCCTTTCGGGGGATCTCGCTGGGGCGCATCCTGCTGGTGCTCGCGGTGCTTTCCGTCGCGCGGGTGGGCGGCGTCTCCGGTGGCGCGGTGGCGGGCGTGGCGGCCGGGGCGGTGCAGGGCCTTGCCACGGCGGGGCTTTCCTATCTCTCCGGGGCGTATGGCCTCGGCGGGCTGATGGCGGGCGTGTTCGCGCCGTTCGGAAAGGCCGCGGCGGCCGCGGCGTTCGTCATTGCAAACGGCGTAGCCTCGCTGCAGGTGAACAGCGCCGGGCAGGTGCTTCGGGCGGCGGTGGAGGTCGCGGTCTCCTCCGTGCTGTACATGATCCTGCCGCAGAGCCGGAAGCTCGCCGCGCTGTTCGCGGTGCGGCGGGACAGGCTCCCCGGGGACTCGCTGCGGCGAAACGTGATCTTTCGCCTGCGGTACGCCGCAGACGCCATGCAGGGCGCGTCGCTCGCGGTGGACGGGCTCTCGAAAAAGCTCGCGCAGACCGGCGTCAGCGATCTTTCGGACGTGTACAGCCGGGCGGCGGAGCGCGTCTGCGTCGGGTGCAGCCAGAGCGCAGTCTGCTGGAAAAGGGGCAGAGAGGAAACGCAGCGGACCTTTGCACGGCTGAGCTATCCGCTGCGCGAGCGCGGGCGGGTGGACCGCCGCGATTTCGACGGGGAGTTCCTGAAGCGCTGTGGCCGCTGCGCGGAGATCCGCGACGCGGTGAACGCGGAGTACCGGGAGCTCGTCGCGCGGGAGAGCGCGCAGATCCGCGCGGAGCAGATGCGGTCCGTTGTGGAAGAGCACTTCCGTTCCACCTCCGCGATGCTGGGCGACATGGCGGACGAGTTCGAGCGGTATGAGCGCTTCGACGAGGAGAGCGCCGAGCTGGTCCGGGAAGTGCTCCGGCGGCTGGGCGTTTATCCGGCGGAGGTTTGCTGCCGTGTGGACCGCGAGGGCCGGATGACGGTGGAGGCGAGCGCGCCGCGCCGCAGGGAGGTCAAGCTGCACAAGGGCCAGCTCGCCCGGGAGATCTCCGCTGCGTGCGGCCGGACCTTCGCACAGCCGGAGGTCACCGCCGAGAACGGGACGCTCCGCATCCAAATGGGCCAGAGGCCGGTCTTCGCGGTGTCGCAGGGGGTCGCGCAGCACGCGGCGCGCGGCGGCGCGCTTTGCGGCGACTGCGCGGAGAGCTTTACCGACGGCAGCGGTCATTTCTTCGCGGTGCTTTCCGACGGCATGGGCACGGGCGGCCGCGCCGCCGTGGACGGCACGATGACGGCGGGCATGGCGCAGTCGCTACTCAAGGCGGGCATCAGCTTTGAGAGCGCGCTGCACATGATCAACGCCGCGATGCTCGCGAAGGGCACGGAAGAATCCCTCGCCACGCTGGACATCGCCTGCATCGATCTTTTCACAGGAAAGACGCGTCTGCGCAAAGCGGGCGCCGCCGGATCGGTCCTGCGCAGGCGGCGGCGCACCGAGTGGCTGGAAGCGAAAAGCGCCCCTGTGGGCATTCTGCCCGAGGTGCGCTTTGCAAAGAGCGAAAAGCAGCTCGACGCCGGGGACCTTCTCGTGCTCGTCTCCGACGGCGTGACAGCCGCCGGGACCGAGTGGCTCTGCGACATGGTGGAGAATTTTGCGGGGAACGATCCGCAGCTCCTCGCGGAGCAGATCGTGGAGCGCGCCGTGCGCGACCGCGCCGACGGCCGCGAGGACGACGTCTCCGCCGTGGTCCTCAAGGTAGAATAAAGCCTGCCTTTCCCGGAAGGGGAAAAGCAGGCGGAAACGGTTTTAGGGGGCCGGCGGGGGAACGGGTCCCTCGCAAAGAGGCAGCTCGAACCAGAACGTGCTGCCCTTCCCGAGCTCGGACGAGACGCCGTAGCGCCCGCCGTGCAGGTCGAGGATCTTCTGCACGATGGACAGCCCGAGCCCCGTGCCGACGGCGGCGCGGCGGTGCTCCTTGTCCACGCGGTAGTAGCGCTGCCAGATGTAGGGGAGCTGGTCTTCCGGGATCCCGGCGCCGGTGTCCGTGACGCTGACGCGCACCGAGCCGTTTTCGACGGTCTGGCGAAGCGTCACGACCTTTTCCTCGCCGCTGTAATTGATCGCATTGTTGACGAGATTGTAGACGACCTGCGAGAGCTTGAGCCGGTCGCCGTTGACGAAAACGTCGCCCTCATGCAGGAACGGGAACCGGAAGTCCGCGAGCTTGTCATAGCGCGTGAGGATGGCCTCGATCTCCTCCGTGAGGCTGAAGACCTCGCGGTTCAACTGCTGCACGCCGGCCTCCAGCTTCGAGAGATCCAGCAGGTCCGAGACGAGCTCCGAGAGCCGCGTGGATTCGTCAATAATGACCTGCGTGTTCTCGGGCGTGTTCTCGCCGGGGAGGTCGCGCATGACCTCGGCATAGCCGGAGATCATCGTCAGCGGGGTGCGCAGATCGTGTGAGACGTTTGCGATGAGCTCCCGGCGCAGGTCCTCGGCCTTGCCCAGCTCCGAGGCGGCGTAATTCAGCGTTTCCGAAAGCTCCGCCGATTCCCGCACGCCCGTCTCCGCAAAGCGCACGTCGTAATGCCCGGCGGCGAGCTGCTTCGCATTCCGGTTGATCTCCTCCAGCGGGCGCGCGAGCCGGCGGGAGAGGAGCAGCGCCAGTCCGCACGCGAGCGCGACCATCACGAAGGTCAGCGCCCAAAGCTGGATCTTCAGCGTTTCCACCGTGGAATCGACCGGGACGACGCGGCTCGTCAGCAGCACGAGGTACGCCCCGCCGTTCGGCACGGAGAAGGTGCGCGCATAGATGATGTTGGTCCTTTCCTCGCTCGCCGCGCCGCCGATGCCGTTCGGCGCGGCGGCCTCGGAGACGTTTTCCGTCAGCACGCTGCCGCCCGCCGTCTGCACCTCGAGGAACAGCCGCACGCAGGAGAACCGGTCGAAGCGGTTGAGCACGTCGCCGCGGCTGTCCACAGAGAGCGCCACGTTGTTTCCCGCCGCGTCGCACAGCAGGATGGAGACGTCCGTCTCGCGCGTGATGGAAAAATATTCGCTCGGCGGCGCGGAAGCGATGAACAGCGCTTCCACGCGGTCCGCCACGCGCTCGATCTCCGCCGTCTTGATCGCACGGTAGAACGGGTTGAGCAGCGCGATCTGAAAGATCCAGAGCAGGGCGGCGATCACCGCCGTAAACAGGCCGAACCCGAAAAGAAGCTGCGTTCGGATCCCGTAACGGAGCTTCTTCGGCTTTTTCTCCGCGCGCTTCATGACGCGGTCTCAAAGCGGTAGCCCACGCCGCGCAGCGTCACGATGTTTTTCGCGTATGGCCCGAGGCTCCGGCGCAGCAGCTTGATGTGCGTGTCGAGCGTGCGGTCGTCGCCGTAAAAATCGTAGCCCCAAACGTTCGTGATGAGCTTTTCCCGCGTGAGGGCGATGTTGCGGTTCTGCACCATATAGAACAGCAGGTCGTATTCCTTCGGCGAGAGGTCCGCGCGCACGCCGTCGATCATCACGATGCGGCCCGTGAAGTCGATCTCCAGCCCTTCGGTGCGGAAGATCTCGTGCGCGGGCTCCGCGCTGCGGTGTACGCGGTTCATCACGGCGTTGACGCGCATCATGAGCTCCTTCGGCGAGAAGGGCTTCACCACATAGTCGTCCACGCCCAGCTCGAACCCGTGGATCTTGTCGTATTCCTCCCCGCGGGCGGAAAGCATGATGACCGCCGGCGACGAGATCTTTTTGATCTCGGCCACGGCCGAAAAACCGTCCAGCTCCGGCATCATGACGTCCATGATGATGATGTCGAACGCGTTCGGCGATTTTCGGCAGAGCGAGACCGCGTCCATCCCGTTTTCCGCTTCGGTGACGGTGTGGCCCTCGAACTCCGCGTATTTTCGGATGAGCAGACGGATCTTCGCTTCGTCGTCCACTACAAGGATCTTGTACATGATCTTCTCCTTCCGCTTTTCCCGAAGGAAAAGCCCGCAAAAGGATCGGCGTGTCTTTTGCCGCGTTTGCCGCAAGTATACCGTAAATATGTGAATACACTGTGAAATCTGGAAGAAGTCTCTGTGGGAGGGAGAAAAAATTCGAGAAAAAACACAGCGGAGTATACAAAAGAAAGGACTACTTTTTAAAGAAAACCACAATTTCCTGCGTTTTGGAAAAAAGTTTGATTTTCCCTGTTGACAAAAGCGGGAATTTGCGGTACTATATTTATAGAAAATCCATAGATTTATTTGCACACGCTAGGATTTCTTTAGGATGTTTTCTACATTTTCCCGCAGTTTGCGGCGGAAAGGAGCGTTTTTATGTTACCGGTTATCACGATTGCACGGCAGTTCGGCAGCGGCGGACACGAGATCGGCGAACGCCTTGCGGAGAAGCTGAATATTCCTTTGCTGGATAAGCAGCTCATCGCGATGGCGGCGAAGCAGAGCGGGCTTTCCGAGGAAGTTTTCCAGCGCGCAGATGAAAAGGCGGGCAGCAGCCTGCTGTATTCCATGGTGATGGGCAATTACACCTTCGGCAGCCGCATCAGCGGCGTGAACGAGATGCCAATCAACGACAAGCTGTTCCTTCTGCAGAACGACATCATCAAAAAGAAGGCGGATGAAGGCCCGTTCGTCGTCATCGGACGGTGCGCGGACTACATCCTGCGGGAGTACGAGAACGTCTTCCATGTGTTTATCCACGCAAACCGGGAGGCGCGGATCGAGCGCATCGTCCGCAAGGGCCTCGCGGAGCCGAAAAAGGCCCCGGATGTGATCGTGAAGCGCGACAAGCAGCGGGCGAATTACTACAATTTCTATTCGAATCGCCGCTGGGACGACCTCTCGAACTACCACCTGACGCTGGATTCGTCCCTTTACACGGTGGACGAGGCGGCGGACGTCATCATTGCGGCCATCAACGCGCGCAAGCAGTGACGGATCAAAACAGAGTTTACCTACCTTTCATATTTTTCATTTTTTATCCCTTCAGAAAAAGAGACCGCATCGCGGTCTCTTTTTCTGTGCCGTCCTCGGTTCCGGTTTTGCCGGTGTGAAGGACCCATGAGGCGAGCGCGGATCGGAAAGTCTGCGGGAGAAGGGCGGCGCTCATTCGACGGTCGTCCCCGGGAAAAAGTAGGCGAGGATGTCCCGGTAATCCGCGCCGAGCTCCGCGAGGTAGATCGCCCCGGCCTGGCTCATGCCCACGCCCTGCCCCCAGCCTTTTGTGGTAAAGAGAAAGCGCTCGCCGTCAAACGCGACGGAAAACGCCGGGCTGCGCAGGCCGAGCGCCGCACGGACTGCGTCTCCCGAAAGCGGTTCGCCGCAGAGCGAGACCGTGCGGACATAGCGGCTTTGAGAGAGCTCCGGTTGCGAAAACCAGGAGGCGGGGTCGTCCGAAAAGGAGATCTCGGGGAAAGCGGCGCGGACCTCTTCCGGGGAGAAGGCGCTTTCCGCGAGGTACCCGTCCCAGAGCTGGTCGAAGGGACAGGCGACGCCGCAGAGATAGGGGAGGTCCTCCCCGCCCGGGATCTCTCCGTATGCCCGCGTGCAGCCTGCGGAGACCGCGCAGCAGCGCGTTTCCGCAGGCTCGCCGTTCCATAATACGCGCTTTCCCAACACTTCGGCGCAGGCGGCGTCCGCCGCCGCTTTCGCTTCGTCCCAGCGCGCGCCGAAGTACGACGCGGCCGTTTCGTCGGTCATGTAGACGAGGCGGGCCTCGCTGTCGCAGGTGAGATCATAGTCTTTGCCAGCGTTTTCCGCTTTCCGGCGGGTGTAAAACGTCGCCGCCGCGACCGCCTGCGCCTTGAGCGCTTCCTTCGGCGCCTCAAAGCTCATCTCGCAGAGCACCGAGCCCCGGAGGAACTCCGCCTCCGTGCGCGTGTAGAGGACGCTTTTGCCGACGTCCCAAACGCGGAACCCGTCCCGGGCGGGCGCGGCGGAGACGGGCTGCGTGTCCGCAGCGGACACGGACGGCTGCGCGGGGGCATCTCCCCTGCCGTTCAGAAGGCGGACGAAGGGCTGGGAGAGTCCCATACAAAGAAAAAGGACCGTGAAATACAGCGGGAACCGCCTGCGAAACCATTTCATGCGCGCCTCCGTTTTGAACATTTACTTCGTGTTTTTTGCAATAAAGCGCGGGAACTTTCGGAAGAAAAAGGTAAAAAACGCAGAAAAATGAATGATGGGACATAAAATCCTGCAAAATTCTTGACGGAAACAAGTTTTCGCGGTACAATGTTCTTAACGAGAAAAGGGGGAAAAGCGATGAAGCGCCTCATTCGGGAGAGCGAGACCAGCACGACGGTCAGCGAGCTTTGCGCGGAATATCTGCGCAACAACGTGATCGACAAGGACGCATACCGCCTGTACGACGTGAAGCGCGGGCTGCGCAACAGCGACGGCACAGGCGTCATGGCGGGGCTGACCCATGTGTGCAACGTCCACGGATATGTGCTTTCCGACGGGGAGAAAAAGCCGGACGCCGGTGTGCTCACCTACCGGGGGATCAACGTTTCGGACATCATCGAGGGCTGCCGCGCCGAGGGCCGCTACGGGTTTGAGGAGGTCGTGTGGCTTTTGATCTTTGGGAAGCTCCCGGACCGCCGACAGTACGGCCGCATCACCGAGCTGCTCTATGACAACCGCGAGCTGCCGGATTTCTTCACGGAAGACGTCATCATGAAAAACCCCTCGCGGGACGTGATGAACAAGCTCGCCCGCGCGGTG
>CANRMW010000014.1 GCA_947631835.1 uncultured Clostridia bacterium
CTGCCGGATTACTTCGGCTTCGTGCGCGGCCTCGTCGATTCGCAGGACCTCTCGCTGAACATCTCCCGCGAGATGCTTCAGCACGACCGCCAACTGAAGCTCATCGCGACGCGCATCGAGAAGAAGATCGCCTCCGAGCTCGAGAATCTGTGCAAAAACGACCGCGAGAAATACGAGAAGTTCTTCGAGGCGTTCGGGCTTCGCCTGAAATACGGCATGTACGAGGATTACGGCGCGCACAAGGACACGCTCAAGGACCTCGTGCTGTTCAAGTCCTCCGCGGGAAAGCTCCGCACGCTCGCGGAATACACCGCGGACATGAAGGAGGGCCAGACGGCCATCTATTACGCCGCCGCCGAGACGCCGGAACGCGCCGCGCTTCTGCCGCAGACCGAGGCGGTGCTCGAAAAGGGCTATGAGGTGCTGTATCTCTCCGACGACGTGGACGAGTTCGCGCTGATGATGCTCCACGAGTACGGCGGCAAGGAGTTCAAGAACGTCGCCGCAGAGAGCGCCCGGGACGCGAGCGAAGAGGAAAAGGCCGCCGAACAGAAGCAGACCGAAGAGAACAAGGACCTCCTCGAAAAGCTGAAGGAGCTCCTGAAGGATAAGGTCAAGGACGTGCGCGTCTCCGCGACGCTCAAAAACCATCCGGTGTGCATCACGACGGAGGGCGCGCTCTCCATGGAGATGGAAAAGGTCCTCAACGCCATGCCGGGCGCGGAGGAAAAGGTGAAGGCCGAGCAGATCCTCGAGCTCAACGGCACCCACCCGGTGTTCGAAACGCTCCGGAAGGTGCAGGGCGACAGCGAGCTCCTGCCGCTCTACGCCGAGGTCCTGTACGACCAGGCGCTGCTCATCGAGGGCAGGACGCTGGAGGATCCGGTGAAGTATACGAACGCGGTGGCGAAGCTCATCGCGCGGTAACGGGAAACAGAGAGGAGGCGGTGTGGTGGACCGCGAAAAAGCAAAACGGATCTCGGAGCGGGCGTTTCTCGCCGCAGTGCTCCTGAGCTTTGCGCTGGCTGCGGTTTGGTTCGCGGTGCGCGCGGCGCGCGGGGAAGAGGGCAGTGTGCTCGTGCTGCTCCAGTGCCTCTGCGGGATCCTCGGCGCGGCGATCCCCGCGTTCGCCTCCAAAAGCGGCTGGCTGCGCGCGCCGCGCACGATCCGGGTCCTGTACCTGGCGTTCCTGTTCAGCGCGGTGTTCCTCGCGGAGGTCTGCGGGTTTTACGACACGGTGCCGCACTGGGACACGGCGCTCCATGTGGTGAGCGCCGGGCTGTTCGCGACGGCGGGCTTTTCCGCGGCGGCGCATTTTGCCGGAGAGGACGCAGCGTTTCGGGCCGCCGGCCTGACGGCGGTCTTCGCGTTCTGCTTCGCGCTCGCGCTCGGCGGGCTTTGGGAATTTTACGAGTTTGCCGCCGATTCGATTCTCGGCACGAATATGCAGCGCTTCCGCCTGCCGGACGGCGCGCTGCTCTCCGGGCGCGACGCGCTCTGGGACACGATGAAGGATCTTCTCGCGGACGCGTTCGGCGCGGCTGCGGTCAGCGCGGGCGGGTATGCCTCGCTGAAGCGCGGCGGGCGGATGCGCGGGATGCTGATCCGCTTCGGACGGCGGGAGCGGGAAACACGACTGGAAGGAAAGGAGAGAGCATGATGCAGATCCCTTACGGCGTACCGACATACATACCGGCGAACGGGTGGGACCCGTACAGGGAGGAGAGGCGCGCGCTCCGAAAGACCGCGTCTCGGCTCGCGTTCTGCGCGTTCGCCGCGTTCCCCGTCTCGCAGCTCCTTGCGATCGGGATGACGGTCCTGTTCACGGCGGTGAACGGCGGGCGGCCCCTCCTCTTTACGGAGATCCCGACGCTCTATTACCTTGTCACCGGGCTGTTCTCTTTCCTGACGATCCTGCTGCCGTTCTCGTTCTTTCTGTTTCTCGGAAGGCGGCCGCTGGCGGATACGATCCGGACGGCGCGCACCCCGCTTTTCACGGGCGCCGCGCTGGCGTTTTCCGGGCTGTTCCTCTGCTTTGTCATGAACATCCCCGCGAACTTCCTTTCGGACCTCGCGGAGCGGCTCGGCCTGAACGGGGAGGTCAACACGGAGACCATGAAGGTCGCCTCCATCCCCGATCTGCTGACGCTGATCCTCGCGGTGATCCTCATCGCGCCGGTGGTGGAGGAGTTTTGCTACCGGGGGATTGTGGTGTCCGCCGCACGGCGCTGGGGAGACATGACCGCCGTGTTCCTTTCCGCGCTGCTTTTCGCGCTGGCGCATTTCAGCGTGCCCTCGCTGCCGGTGGTCTTTGTGGGCGGGTTCGTCATGGCGTATCTCTATGTGCGCACGAACAATCTCTGGATCAACATTGCGGTCCATTTTCTCAATAACCTTTTGGCGACCCTGCCGATCATGCTGGGGTACTTCTTCGGCGAGGGCGTCGTGGAGCCGGCGAACGACGCGGTCGCCCTCGCGGTGTTCGCTGCCGGCGTGTGCAGCATGGCCTTCCTGCTGATCCGCTGGGGCGTTCGCCGGAAGTCTCCGTTCGCGCAGCCGCTTCAAAAGGGCGTGCGGGTCCCCGCGCGGTTTGGGCAGCTTTTCGCGAACCCGGGCATGATCTGCTACCTTGTCCTGTTCGCGATCGTTTCGGGGCTTTCGCTCTTTGGTGTCCTCTAAGGAACAGCGCCGCGCGTTTTTGCCGGAGCGGCGGTTTATGGAGGAGGCGATCCGGCTCGCCGGGGAAGCGCGGGACGCGGGCGAGGTCCCTGTGGGCGCGGTGGTGGTCCGCGACGGGGAGATCCTCGGCCGGGGCAGGAACCGCAGGGAGGAAACGCACGGCATTTTCGCCCACGCGGAGATTCTCGCGATGGAGGAGGCCGCAGAGCGGCTCGGCACATGGCGGCTCGCGTGCTGCACGCTCTATGTGACGCTGGAGCCCTGCCCGATGTGCGCGGGCGCGGCGGTGAACGCGCACGTCGAACGCATCGTCTACGGCGCGGAGGACGAGGCGATGGGCGCATGCGGCACGGCGGCGGATGTGCTCCGTCTGCCGGGGGCGTTTCGGCCCGAACTCTACAAGGGCTTTATGGGGGAAACTTGCGGCGCGATGCTCCGGGATTTTTTCTCCGAACGGCGAAAATGCAAAAAATAGAGGGGAAAATTGCAAAAATCACCCCCTCAAACCCACAAACGCGCGATTATTTGGGTTTTATTTTCTTTTCTCCAAACTTTTTACTTGCAAAACAATTCCGTTTGTGCTATTATGAAAGCAAGTTGGAGCGCGGCAGCACGGGCTGTTTGGCGTACCGCACCCCGCAGTTCGCGGGCGTTTTCCGTGTGCGCTCCGAGAGGGAGAGGATTATGATGGCCACAAACGAGTTCACCCGCAGACTTCCCATCGAGATGCTCTGCCTGACGCTGCTGCGTGAACGAGATATGTACTGCTACGAAATGGTGCAGGCGTTGACCACCCGCAGCGAGGGCAAGATCGCACTCGCAGAGGCGGGCTTGTACATCATGATGTACAAGCTCCTCAAAAAGGGGTATGTCTCCGACAACCATGTCGTGCTTGAAACGGACGGTATGGGACGGTCCCGCTCTCGGGTCTATTACCATCTGGAAGAGAGCGGCGCGGCTTATCTCGAGAAACTCATCGAGGACTATGACCGCACCACGGAGGGCATACGGCTGTTCATGACGTATGATCCGAACGCGCCCGCGCCCCGGAAGAAGCCCAGAAAGCCGAGGTCCGTGGCGAAAAAGCCAAAGACGAAAACGGAATGAAGGAAAACGGCGTGCCGCTGCGGCGCGCCGCTTTTCCGTCTCGGAGAGGAAACGCCCGGCCGCCGCGCGGTTTGGGCGTTTTGGGGGCGGAGAGCGCTGTGCATCTTCAACAAAAAGAACCGGAAGGCGCTTTAGAATCCACCGAAATCCCCGTTGAAAGTTTTCCTTTGCCGTGTTATAATTTTCTGGAATACAGTTTCCCCGGGCACGGCCGCGGAGAAACGGTTCAAGGGATAAAAAATGGCTGTAAAAAATTGGGAACAGCCCGCCGGACGGAAACGCACGGCGATCCTGAAGAAAGGAAGATGGTCAGACATGAAAATCAGTTTTTCTACCTCCGCCTGCCCGGACTACTCGTGGGCAGACATCTACTCGATGGCGAAGGACCTGCGCTTTGACGGCATCGAGGTGCGCGGCCTAGGCGAAGAGATCTACTCGCAGAAGGCGCGCCCGTTTACCGACGCGCAGATCCCGCTGACGCTGAAGAAGCTGAGGGAGCTCGGCCTTACCATCCCGTGCCTCGCTTCGGGGTGCGGGCTTAAATATAAAGAAAACCGCAACCGGAACATCGTGGAGCTGACGCAGTACATCGTGCTCGCGCAGAAGCTCGGGACGCCGTACATCCGCGTGCTGGCGGACGTGCCGAACGACAGCGCGGTCCCGGCGGACGACGCGTACATCGCCGACGTGCTCCATGTGCTCGGCGTGATCGCAGAGGGCTTTGACGTGACGCTGCTGGTCGAGACGACCGGCGTTTACGCCGATACGAAGCGGCTGCGCGCGCTGCTCGACAGCGTCGCGAGCCCGGCGGTCGCCGCGCTCTGGGATATGCACCACCCGTACCGCTTCATGGGTGAGAACCCCGGCGAGACCGTCGCGAACCTCGGCGACTACATCCGGCACGTCCATGTGAAGGACAGCCGCATGACGAGCCGGGGCCTCGAATACAAGATGCTCGGCGACGGCGACCTCCCGCTCGACGCGATGTTCGACACCCTCATGGGCATCGGGTACGAGGGCTTCATCTCGCTCGAATGGAAGAGCAACTGGTCGGATGAGCTCTCCGACCCGGGCGTCGTGTTCCCGCGCTTTGCCGATTATATGCGCGGCTATATGTCCGCGCGCGCGGCGGATATCCCGCTGCAGAAGAACCGTGCCGGCACGGGCGAATATGTATGGCCGAAGGAGACGCTGATCGACCTGACGTTCCCGGACGTCCTCGACAAGATGGTCGAGAAGTTCCCGGATCAGCAGTGCTTCGTCTACACCGAAATGGACTACACCCGCACCTATAAAGAGTTCCGCGACGATGTGGATACCTTCGCGCGTTCGCTCATCGCCATGGGCGTGCGCAAGGGGGACCATGTGGCGATCTGGGCGACGAACGTCCCGCAGTGGTACATCACCTTCTGGGCGACGACGAAGATCGGCGCGGTGCTCGTCACGGTGAACACCGCGTATAAGATCCACGAGGCGGAGTACCTGCTCCGCCAGTCCGACACGCACACGCTCGTCATGATCGACGGCTACAAGGACAGCGACTATGTGGCGATCATGAAGGAGCTCTGCCCGGAGCTCGAAAAGTGCGAGCCCGGCCGCCTCTTTGCGAAGCGCCTGCCCGTGCTGCGGAACGTCATCACGACGGAGAGCCGCCAGCCCGGCTGCTTTACCTGGGACGAGGCGATGGCCCTCTCCGAGAATGTGCCGTATGAGGAGGTCGAGTTCCGTCGTTCGCGCGTCAGCAAGGACGACGTCTGCAATATGCAGTACACCTCCGGCACGACGGGCTTCCCGAAGGGCGTCATGCTCACGCACTACAACGTCGTCAACAACGGCAAGGCCATCGGCGACTGCATGGACCTCTCCACCGCCGACCGCATGATGATCCAGGTGCCGATGTTCCACTGCTTCGGCATGGTGCTCGCGATGACGGCTTCCATGACCCACGGCACTACGATGTCGCCGATCACGGCATTCTCGCCGCGCAAGGGCCTCTACTGCATCAACAAAGAGAAGATCACGGCGTTCCACGGCGTCCCGACGATGTTCATTGCGATGCTCGAACACCCGGATTTCGAAAAGACCGATTTCTCCCACATGCGCACCGGCATCATGGCCGGCTCGCCCTGCCCGGTCAAGGTCATGCAGGACGTCGTCGAGAAGATGCACATGGACGAGATCGTCATCACCTACGGCCAGACCGAGGCGTCCCCCGGCTGCACGATGAGCAAGACCACCGACACCATCGAGACGCGCGTCGCGACCGTCGGCGGCGCGATGTTCGGCGTGGAGTGCAAGATCGTCGATCCGGAGACGAACGAAGACCTCCCGGACAACGTGGACGGCGAGTTCGTCGCGCGCGGCTACAACATCATGAAGGGCTACTACAAGATGCCCGAGGCGACCGCCGCCGCCATCGACAAGGACGGCTGGCTGCACACCGGCGACCTCGCGCGCCGCCTGCCCGACGGCAACTACAAGATCACCGGCCGCATCAAGGACATGATCATCCGCGGCGGCGAGAACATCTACCCGAAGGAGATCGAAGACTTCCTCTACACGAACCCGAAGGTCAAGGACGTGCAGGTCATCGGCGTTCCGGACGAGCAGTACGGCGAGGAGATCATGGCCTGCGTCGTGCTCAAGGAGGGCGAGACCGCGACCGAGGAGGAGCTCAAGGACTTCGTCCGCACGCACATGGCGAAGCACAAGGTCCCGCGCTATGTCGATTTCGTGGACGGCTTCCCGATGAACGCCGCGGGCAAGATCCTCAAGTACAAGATGCGCGAGGACGCGGTCAAGAAGCTGCAGCTTCGGCAGGCCACGGCATTCGAGGCCAGCAACGAGGCGGTCTCCGCCGACTTCGGCGCGAACGCGGCCGTCTCCACGCTGCGCGACAAGTTCGGCTATGTGCTGCCTTCCGGGATGCGCCCGGACTTCCGCGAAGCGGTCAAGAACGCGGGCGAAGCGGCGGGGCGCGCGCTCACGGCGGAGGAGCTGCACGATCTCTTCGAGCGCGAGTTCGTCAAGGTGCGCGCGCCGTATAACCTGCGCAAGTACCGCCTCTTCGAGGAAAACGACGTGGACGGCGAGGTCGTGGTCGATTTCGAAGGCACGATCGAGAAGGACGGCGTGCAGACGAAGATCAGCGGCAAGGGCAACGGCCCGATCGACGCGTTCTTCTCGGCGCTCGAAAGCTGCGGCGTGACCGGATACAAGTTCGTCTCGTACAGCGAGCACGCCATCTCCTCCGGCGCGGATTCCAAGGCCGTCTCCTACATCCACCTCGAGCACGGCGGCGAGGCGCTCTACGGCGTCGGCGTGGACAACAACATCTCCCTCGCGTCCATCAAGGGCATCGTCTCCGCGATCAACCGCGCGGAGCGTGCGAAGAAGTAATACGTTTCCGAAAGGCGCGGGCAGTCCTGCTCGCGCCTTGTCATAAGCAAAAAAGTTTTTCGGAACGGGAAGAGCCCGTTCGGAGAGGAGCCCCGCTATGAAAAGTCCCATCACCTTTGCGATCGCCGGCTTCGGCGACCGCGGCTCGATCTACGCCTCGATGCAGAACCTCTGGCCGGACCGCATGAAGGTCGCGGCCGTCGCGGACATCCGCCCGGGACGCGTCGCGATGGCAAAGCAGCTCTACGGCCTGCCCGACGAGATGTGCTTTTCGAGCGCCGAGGAAATGCTCGAAAAGGACCGCCTCGCGGACGTGATGGTTGTCTCGACGATGGACCGCCAGCACGTCGGGCACGCGATCCCGGCGCTGGAAAAGGGCTACCATGTGCTGATGGAGAAGCCGATCTCGCCGGAGCTCTCCGAGTGCCGCCGGATCCTCGAAGTCGCGGCGCGCGCGAAGGGGCGGATCGTCATCGGGCACGTGCTGCGCTACACCGCGTTCTACAATTCGCTGAAGAGCATCCTCGACAGCGGGAAGATCGGCGAGGTCGTCTCGGTCTGCGCGAACGAGAACGTCGCGTACTGGCACCAGGCGCATTCCTTCGTGCGCGGCAACTGGCGCAGCGAAAAGGAGACCAGCCCGATGATCCTGCAAAAATGCTGCCACGACATGGATATTTACCCGTGGCTGCTCGGGAAGACCTGCGACAGCGTCTCCTCCGTCGGGCAGAACACGCTGTTCCGCCCGGAACGCGCGCCCGAGGGCGCGGCGGATTTCTGCCTCGACTGCAAGGCGAAGGAGAGCTGCCCGTTTGACGCGGAGAAGATCTACATCACCGGGAAAAAGACTGGTCTGCTCGCCGGGTACCAGTGGCCGGCGGCGGTCGCCTGCGAAGGCGAAGCGACCGAGGAGAAGGCCTACGCCGCGCTGCGCGCCGGGCGCTACGGCCGGTGCGTTTACCGCTCGATGAACGACGTGGTCGATCATCAGCAGATCCTAATGCACTTCACCGACGGCGCGACGATGGTCTTTACGATGTGCGCGTTCACCGAGGACTGCTACCGCTATTTCAAGGCGATGGGCACGAAGGGCGAGATCGAGGCGGACACGAAGACGAACCGGATCCATGTCCGCGTGTTCGGGGAGCCGGAGGAAGTCGTCGATTCCACGAAGTTCGCCGGGGACCTCAAGGGCCACGGCGGCGGTGACAGCGGGATCGTCGCGGACCTGCTCGACATCCTCGAGGGGAAGGCCGAAAACACGGGCCGCACCGCGACGCTCGAAAGCGCGCTCGAGAGCCATTTCCTTTGCATGGCGGCGGAGGAGTCGCGGAAAAACGGAGGCGCGCGCGTCGAGATGGACGCGTTTCGCGCGCGGTAAGCGAAACACGGCGGGTTCGGTCCCATGAGGGCGGACCTGCTCAAGAATAAAGGGAGGCCGGACGAAATGATCGTACTTCCGCTTGCGATCCTCAAAGCTCCATGCAGAGTTTGAGGACGTTGCATGGGGCATAAAGAGATGTCCTCAGGCTTTGCATTTTGATTTTCAAAACCGAAATTCAAGGAGCAAAGTCATAATGAAAAAAGAATTTTCCGAGTTAAAGCCGTACCTGCTGCTCTGGGGGACGCAGTCGCTCTCCGCGCTCGGCAGCGGCATGACGGGTTACGCGCTGGTGCTGTGGCTCTACCGCGAGACGGACTCGGCGCTCGAAACCGCGCTGCTCTCTGTCTGCACCTACGCGCCCTATGTGCTCGTCGGCATTTTTGCCGGGGCGCTTTCCGACCGCTGGAACAAGAAGCGCACGATGCTCGTCTGCGACGCGCTCGCGGCGGCGGGCTCCGCTGCGGCGCTCGTCCTCGTGCGGGCGAACGCGCTCGTCCCGTGGCACCTGTACCTTCTGAACGCGCTCTCCGGGCTGATGAACGCGGTGCAGCAGCCCGCGAGCGAGGTGGCGGCGACGCGCATGGTCCCCCGGGAATATTACCAGAAGACGAGCGGCCTGCGGTCGTTTTCCTCGTCGCTGAACTCGATCCTGACGCCGGTCTTCGCGACGGCGCTTTTCGCCCTGCTCGGCATGGAGGCGGTCATCGCGTTTGACCTTCTGACGTTCGCGGCGGCGTTCGTGTCGCTGCTGTGCTTCATCCGTGTGCCGGAGCCTGCGGTCCCCCGCGCGGGAGAGGAGAAGGAGAGCGTGCTTTCGCTCGCGGCGTCCGGGCTTCGGTGGCTGCGCGGCGACCCGCTCGTGGCAAAGCTCATCCTGTTCCTCGCAGCGGTCAACTTTTTCGCCTCGATCTACGACGCGGCGCTGCCCGCACGGTTCCTGCCGCGGGAGGGCGGCGAAGAGACGCTCGGGCTTTTGAACGCGTGCGTTGGCGCGGCGACGCTCTTTGGGAGCGTCCTCGCGGCGGTGCTGCCGAGGCCGAAGAACCGCGTGGCCGTGATCTGCGGCACGCTGTTCGTCTCGCTGACGGCGGAAAACCTCCTGCTCGCGTTCGGGAAAACGGCGGGGGCGTGGTGCGTCGGCGCGGTGCTCGGCTGGGCAGTGGTCCCGCTGATGAACGCGAACCTCGACGTGATTCTCCGTGTGGAGATCCCGGCCGAGATGCAGGGGCGGGTGTACGCCTGCCGGAACTCGCTGCAGTTTTTCACGATCCCGCTCGGGCTCTTTTCCGGCGGCTTTCTCGTGGACCGCGTGTTCGAGCCGCTCCTTTCCGCCCAGCCGGAAACCGGCCTTCTCCGCCGGCTGTTCGGCGCGGAAAAAGGCGCGGGCGCGGCGGCGCTGTTCTTCTTCCTCGCGCTTTGCGGCGCAGCGGTCTGCGCGGTGTTCGCGTTCCTTCTTCGGAAATACCGCTGGACGGAAGACGGTGCGCCGAGACAATAGATCTTTGCACGAAAAAAGGGAGCCGTTCCGGGCTGCGAGACCCGGGGCGGCTCCCAGTATGTTTTGTTTCGGCTTATTCCACGAGGTCCTTCAGCTTTTCGGCCTTGGAACCGTCCTCGTTGACATGCTGCATATTCGGATAGACGAGCGCGAGGTAGTCGTCGTCGAGGGTGCGGTCGAGGAACTGCTGGAAGGAGCTGGTCGCCGGGATGTGGTTCGCGCGCTCGTTCGCGCGGGTGAGCGCCGCGCAGGACATGAACGCGTCGAACAGCATGAACGCGAACAGCGCGATGGTCAGGATGCTGCCGATGCGCTTCGGGATCTTTTCGATCCAGCGGGAAAGGGCGGGGTAGACCGTCCGCAGCCAGATCAGGCCGAGGAGCCCCCAGATAACGCCGAACATCAGGTTCGTGCGGCCGTCCACGTTGAACGGGGTGCCGCTGTAATCCCACGAGACGGTGCCGAAGAGCATCTCCTGGAAATAGCTGCACAGGTATTCGAAGGTCGCGCCGATCATGCCGCTTGCGAAGAAGATGACGACGCTGTTCTCTTTATAAAGACGGTAGAGCGCGAGCGTGATGATCGCCGCGCCGCCGCCGTAGATCGGCTGGAACGGGCCGTAAACAAGGCCGACGCGCAGCTCGATCTTGTGCGCGATGAAGAACGCCCAGCATTCCTCCAGCACAAAGCCAGCGACGGAGCCGATGAGGAAGATCCAGAACAGCTTTGTCAGGTTCATCCCGAAGGCGAAGGGCCGGTCCTCCGGATTCTCGAACGTTCCCTCGTATTCGTAGCGGTTGCGCGCGTCGCGGATGGCGCGCAGCCTGTGGCGCTGCTCCGTGGTGATCTGAAAATCCTTGAGCTCCTGCTCGAAGGTGTCGGAGCTCATCTCCGAGGACGCCATGAGGAAGCGGCGTTTGAAAAAGTCGGATTTGTTGAGCAGCGCGGTGTAGCTCTCCTCCGCGTTCCGCTGCGCGTCGCGGAGCTTGCTGTCGAGGTCGAGATCGTCGATGGCTTCCGCCGTGCCGATCGCCCCTTCGGAGACGCGGCTGCCCAGCGCGTTCCGGGCGTCCTGCATGATCTGGCCGAGCTGGGCGAGCCGCTTGAACTGCCCGCGCAGCTTTGTGATCGTCACGGTGGAGATCACGATGTCGAGGAGCAGAAGCCCGAGGAGGCTCAGCAGGACGATCCATCCGAGCGTCCGGGGAATGTAGTGGGTCAGCGTCACGAGGATCGGCACGATAAAGAGGATGACGAGCACATACATCAGCGCGCGGACCAGCACGATCGGGACGCTGACATACCCCTTGATGTTCCAGCGGAATTTGGAATAGTCCCGCATACGGATGCCGGTGAATTTCCTGAGCGCCCACGCGAACGCAAATTCCACGAGAAAGCTCGAAGCGAGGCACAGCAGGATCACGGGAAGGGCCTCCCGGTGCCACTGCAGCCGGAGCAGGATCCCGTATGGGAGGACGAGCATCAGCCCGTACTGCGGGCACCACGGCCCGCAGAGCGTGCCGGCGTTTTGAAAGCGGCGGTGCACCATCGCGCTGTATGCGACCTCGCACACCCAGCCTCCAAAGGACGCGGCAAAAAACAGCCACAAGAGAACCCAAATATCCGGCATACAGACCCGCTCCCAAAGAAAAAATAAACTGCCGCGTTCAGTATAACATAAATCCCTGCGGGAAACAAGACCTTCCGCACGAATTAAGAAAAGGGAAAAGCTGTTTCCCGGGCTGAAAATAGAGTTGCAAACGGGAAGGTTCCGTGTTATAATGGGGCTGAAAAAACAAGCCGTTCCCGGCCAAGATCGGGCGGGCGCGGCGCGGAGTTTTGTTCCGGCGCGGCCGGGAAGGAAAGGTGAATGGAACATGAAAAAGATCCTGAAGGAATTTAGAGAGTTCATTTCCCGCGGCAATGTGCTGGACATGGCGGTCGGCGTCGTGATCGCCGCCGCGTTCACCGGCGTCGTCAATGCGGCGGTCAGCGGGCTCGTCACCCCCATCGTCGGGCTGTTCATCCCGAACACGACGTTTGCGGAGTGGGCGCCCGGCGGGTTTGCCATCGGCGCGTTCATCAACGCGCTGATCACGTTCTTCGTCACCGCGGTGGTGATCTTCGCCATCGTGAAGGCCGTGAACGCCGCGAGGAAGCTCTCGAAGAAAAAGGAAGAGGAGGCCCCCGCCGCGCCGACGACGAAGACCTGCCCGTACTGCCTTTCCGACGATGTGAAGATCGGCGCGGTGAAGTGCCCGCACTGCGGCTCCGAGCTTCCGCCGGAGGAATAAGAAACAACAGGTGAATGCCGAGATGCCCGGGATCCCCCGGGCATCTTTGCGTCCCGGGAAATCCAGCGAAAAAAAGAAACCCCGGCGCGCTGTTTCTGCGCACGCCGGGGAAGATCGGAAAAGGGAGTTACCAGCCGAGAGAGGCGAGGTAATCGCGGCTCATCTGGACGGCCGTCAAAGCGGGCGTGTCGTAGGACTGGTCCTGCTCGACGACGACCCATTCGGCGCCGGCGTCCAGCGACGCCGCGAGGATGGAGGGCATGTCCTGCATGCCGTGGCCGACGGGCCGGAACTCGAATTTCCCGGTCTGGGCCTTCTTTTCGTTCTCGATGCCGATGAGCTCGTACATGTTCTCCGGGTTGCCCTCTTTATAGAAGTCCTTCAGGTGGACGACCGGCGCGCGGCCCGCGTACTTCTTCACGTAGTCGACCGGCTCCTCTCCGGCGACCTTCACCCAGCAGATGTCCAGCTCGGTCTGGAGCAGATCGGCGGGGACTTCGCTGTACAGGTAGTCGAGGCCGTACTGGCCGTTCGGCATCCGGACGAACTCAAAATCGTGGTTGTGGTAGAGCAGGGTGATCCCCGCGTCCGCGCATACGCGGCCGAGCTTTTTGATCGTCTCGATGTTCTCCGGGAATTTTTCCGTGCCCGGACGGTCCTCTTCGGTGAGGTAGGGGATCGCGATGTACTTCACGCCGATGTGCCGGTACTGCGCGACGGTGCCCACCATGTCCGCCGTGAGCTCCGCAAACGGAACGTGCGCGGAGACCGGGACGAGGCCGACCTCCTCGAGCACGGCTCTGACCTCCTCGGGCTCGAGGCCGTAGAGACCGGCGAGCTCGACGTCCGCGTAGCCCATCTCCTTGATCTTTTTCATCGTGCCCTTGAAATCCTTTTCGGCATCTCCGCGCACGGAATAGACCTGCACCGCAACGGGAAGATTTTTCATAACCAACGCCTCCTGTATCTTTGCTTTCGGGGTCCCTTGCAAAAGATCCCGTTCTTCTTTGTTATTGTACAGCCTTCCTTCGGAAAAATCAAGCCCTGCGGGGCGCGGGGAAAACTTTTCCCGAAAAGAGCGGTTTTCTCACCTTCCCGGGGAAACAATGGAATCGTTGGAAACGCTTGCAAGGGCGAAGGATGTTTGCTATAATATCTCTGGCGCCCGCCCTGCGGCGGACGGAGAGAAGGAGCGGATAAGACGCATGAAACGCAATCTGAGATTTTACTTTGCCCTGCTGTTCGCGCGGGCCACGGCGCTTGCCGTGAAGCTCGTGGGCAGAAAGGGGACCTCAATGCCCGGCTCGTGGGCGATCATCCTCTGCCCGGATTTTCTCGCGCGGATGCCAAAGCCTGCGCACGTTGTTTTCATCACGGGCACGAACGGCAAGACCAGCACCGCGAACATGGTGGAGGATGTGCTCGCCGATGCGGGCGTGGATTTTATCTGCAACCGGCTCGGCACGAACGTCGCGACCGGCCTCGCCTCCACGCTGCTTGCGGAGAGCCGCTTCTGGGGCAAGCCGAAGCATGAGTACGCTGTTTTCGAGGTGGACGAGCGTTCCGCGCCGCACACGTTCCGGTATGTCCCGCCGGAGCTGCTCCTCGTGACGAATATTTTCCGGGATTCACAAAAGCGCAACGCGCACGCGGATTTCATCCTCGGGCTGCTCGACGAGTGGATCCCGAAGCAGACGAAGCTCGTCCTCAACGGCGACGATCCGCTCTCCTCGCGGCTTGCGCCGGAAAACGAGCGGGTGTGTTTCGGGATCGAATCCCTGCCCGGGGACAAAACGGAAGTCGAAAACATCGTGAACGACCTTGCGGCCTGTCCCGTCTGCGGCGGCGCGCTCACGCACGACGTGGTGCGGTATCACCACATCGGCCGCGTCCACTGCGAGCGCTGCGGCTACCGTTCGCCCGAGCGGGATTTCCTCGCCTGCGACGTGGACACCGACGGCATGACGGTGACGGTGCGGGAGGCGGACGGGGCGCACGTCTACCCCCTCGCGAACAAGGACACGATCAACATCTACAATTCCGTTTCGGCGGTGGCGCTGCTGCGGACCTTCGGGCTTTCGCCGGAACAGATCGCCGCCTCGCTCGCGCATCACGGCATCGCCGAGACGCGCTATCACGAAGAGAAGGCGGGGGAGAAGACCGTCATCCGCTATCTCGCGAAGGGCCAGAACCCGGTGGCTTGTTCGCGCGTCTTCGAGAACGTCCGGGACGCCGCCGGGAAAAAGGCGGTCATCCTGTTCCTCGACGACTATTTCGACGCGAAGCACACGGTCGAGAACATTTCGTGGTATTACGACACCGATTTTGAGTTCCTGAACGACGAGAGCATCGTGCAGGTGGTGGCTGCCGGTGCGCGGCACGCCGACGTCTATCTGCGCGCGCTACTCGCGGGCATCCCCGAGGAGAAACTGCGGCATATACGCGACGAGGCCGAGGCGCCCGCCGCCGTCACCGACGAAGCGGACACGGTCTTTGTCCTGTACGATATCTATACCATCCCCCTCGCGGAGGCGACCGTCCGGCGGCTGCGCGCGCGGTTCGGCGGGGAGAAGGGAGGCGCGGACGGTGCGCATTGAGATCCTGTACCCCGAGGTGTGCAACCTCTTCGGGGATCCGTTCAATATGGTGTTCTTGGAAAAGACGCTGTCCGATGCAGAGTTTCTCCGCACACCGCTCAACGAAACGCCGCGGTTCCTCTTAGAGCCGGTGGACCTCGTCTACATGGGCCCGATGACTGAGCGCACGCAGGCGTTGGTGCTCGAACGCCTGACGCCTCACCGCGAGGCGGTGAAAAGCGCCGTGGAGCGCGGCGTGCATTTCCTCTGCACCGGGAACGCGATGGAGCTCTTCGGCGACGCCATTGAAAACGAGGACGGCTCGAAGCTCGAATGTCTCGGCGTGTTCCGCATGACCGCAAAGCGCGACATGATGCACCGCCACAACAGCGTCTTCCTCGGCACGTTCGGCGGGATGGAGATCATGGGCTTCAAGACGCAGTTCACGATGGCCTATACCCCGGACCCGAAAAACGAGGAATACGGGCTGTTCCGAAAGGTGAAGGGCGTCGGGCTCAACAAAAAGGCGCTGTTCGAGGGCGTCCGTGTGAGGAATTTCTACGGGACGTACCTCGTCGGGCCGATCCTGCTTTTGAACCCGGATTTCGCAAAGTACCTGCTGCGCGAGCTCGGCGCGGACGGCGTGCCGCTCGCCTTTGAGGACGCTTGCCGCGAGGCGGCCGAACTGCGGCGGAAGGATTTCGCCGCGCTGGTGCACTGATGCGGATCGTGCATGACATCCCGCCGGTCTTCGACGGCCACAGCCGCGTGCTCGTGCTCGGGTCGTTCCCGTCGGTGAGATCGCGGGGGAATTTCTTCTATCACCACCCGCAGAACCGATTT
The DNA here is from genome assembly GCA_947631835.1 of uncultured Clostridia bacterium. Lineage (GTDB taxonomy): Bacteria > Bacillota > Clostridia > Oscillospirales > Acutalibacteraceae > Hominenteromicrobium. The sequence continues at coordinate 15,781 of CANRMW010000014.1, forward strand.
TGGAAGGTGCTCGCGGCGCTCTTCGGGGAGGGTGCGCCGGAGACGGTCGCGGAGAAAAAGGCGCTCCTGCTGCGGCACGGCGTCGCGCTCTGGGACGTGATCGCCGAATGCGACGTGACGGGGAGCAGCGACGCGAGCATCCGAAACGCCGTCCCGAACGACCTCGCGCCGATTTTGCAGACCGCGCGCATCGGGAGGGTCTTCACAAACGGCGCGACGGCGCACGCGCTCTACCGTAAATTCCTCGCGGAGCGCGTCCCGCTGCCGGAGACGCAGCTCCCCTCGACGAGCCCGGCGAACGCCGCGTGGAGCCTCGAGCGGCTGATCGAGGCGTGGCGGCCGGTCGCGGAGGAAGCGGAGAAGCAGGAGGAAAAATGAGTTTTGAAATTCGGACGTTCGCGGCTTCCGACCTTGCCGGCGCAAAGGCCGCTCTGGAGAGCGTGTTCCGCCGGGCGGGAAGCGATGAATGTTACAACGAATGGGAATTTGCCGAACGGCTGCTCCAGTCCGACGGGTATGTGAAAGAGCTGTGCCTTGTCGCGCGGGATGGGAAGGCGGTCGTCGGGTACAACGCCCTGACAAAGGCGCGGATCGGCGGCGCGCCGGGGCTTGCGCTCGGGCCGCTCGGCGTGCGGAAAGAAGCGCAGGGCAGCGGCGTCGGCTCGGCGCTCGTTTGGGAGAGCATCCGGCGGGCGAAAGCCGCCGGGTACCCGTGGATCGCGCTGCTCGGCGGCGATTTTTACAAGCGGTTCGGATTCGAACCCGCCGCGCCGCACGGGATCACCGTCTCCGACGACGCGTTCGAGAACGCGCACACGCAGATTTTGTTTCTGGACGAAGTGGCGCGGGGAAAAACGGCGGGCCGGCTCGTCTACTGCGACGCGTTTTACGACGCACAGGGGCGGCTGCTCTGACCGCAAAAAACGAATGGAAAGAGCGGCCGTGCGTGTGCAGGGCCGCTTTTCGATCCTTTTTGACTATGGAGCGCGCGCCCGTTCGGGACGCTGGGGCGATTCACCCCATCCCCCGCTTTATGACATACGCGAGGTCTGCGATCAGCACCGTGGACCAATGCACGACGACAAGCAGCGTGAGGGCTTCCACGGCGTAGTTCGGGTCGCTAAAAACAAGAAGCAGCGCCGCAGGGAACAGGCAAGCCGTGACGATCCCGGAAACAAGAAAGCCCTTTTCCAAGATGCCGGTTTGATATTCGTCGTAGTTTTTCTTCCGGATGAGGGATAGGATGACAATGGGAATTGCCAATACAAGATAGGCATAGCCGATGTACTGCAAGTTTCCTTGCGTCAAAAAAGCGGACCATGCGTTCCAAAACGCGCTGTTCAGTGTGGCGGCATGCGTTAACAGGCGTTCAAACTCGATATGTCCCGGTGTGATAATGAATACCGATGCGTAAACCGCTGTGAGGATGAAAATAACAGCGGCGTTCACCTTTGGATTTCTCAAGATCTTCATTTCCGTACACTCCCCTCGAAATCGAACAATTCCTCAATGCGCAGGTCGAAATAGTCCGCCAAGTCATGCGCCAGCCAAATGGAAGGGTCAAACTTGCCCGTTTCGACCGCGTGGATCGCTTGGCGGGAAACGCAGACCTTTTCCCCAAGCTCCTTTTGCGTCAGGCCCGCCGCTTCCCGCAGCTCCTTTACCCTGTTTTTCACAAACCCGCTCCTTTCGTGTCATGTTTACCTTACTCCTCCATTATACCGGATTCCGCAGCGCGTGTCAAGTACACATTACATACAAAGTCGGAGTTGGCGTGCGCAGCACGGCTGCTCTGAGCGCAAAAAACGAATGGAAAGAGCGGCCTTGCGCGTGCAGGACCGCTCTTTATGATATCGGCTTAATGAATATCAAAACCGCCTTTATGATTATCGGCTTCGATGCGCACCTCGACCTTTCCCGAGACGTCGATCTGAAAATCGGCGGTCCCGATATTTTCTTCCTCAAAAATGCGGTTGCCGTCTTTGTCTTTCACTTCAATCGAAATGGATCCGGATTCCGTTTCCGTCGAAATGGACAGGGTATCGCCATCCGGGTGGAGGACCTTTTTCATCGTTCCATGGAGCTTCACATAGCTGGCAGACCAACTGCTCCATCCTTCGCTGCCGATGTATCCAATTCGCACCGCAGAGCGCGTGCTGGAAAACCCGAAACAATACGCAAGAATGACAGCCGCGAGAACAATGACAAGGACGATCCCTGTTGCTTTTGCAGTTTTGGGTTTGATCTTCATTTTCACCACTCCGTTGTTTTTACCTGTTTGTTCAGCTTTGCCAATTCGATTTGAAAGAGGATCAGTCCGATTGCGGATAGGGCGGCAAAGATCGCCCATACCCATGACCGCAGGACGATTCCCAAGACCGCAGATACAAGGAACAGAAACAGCCAAGGCCGACGCAGCCGCTTGCAATAACCCGCTTTGTCCTCAAAGGTGGTGTGCAGTGCGAAAGGCTTGCCGTCGTTCTGCTTTTCCACGATCAGCAGCTCGCGGTTGAACGTCGTGCGGTTCGCGGCGATCCTTCCGCCCGGCTCCGCCCACGGGCGCGCCACAACTTTTCCGACGTTCCAGTTGAGATTGATATTCTTGAAAAAGACGCGGTAGCCGCAGTCTTCCAAAAACCGCGCATAATCGGCCGCGCTTTCCTTCGATTTTTGCCCAATGAATTCCACGCAATACCGGTACTGATCCGGCTCGCATTCCTCAAATTCATAGAGCAGCTTTTCCGTGCGGATCAGTCTGTATCCGCTTGCAGACATCTTGTTCAGCCATTTTTCCTGCGATGCAAGCAGGCCGCCAAAAAAGCGATAGCATTTCCTGTTCATAAAGCGCCTCCGATGATTTCCGCCGCTGTCCGCGTCAATTCCTGCAGTCTTGCCAGTTCCTTTTCCGCGATTTCCCTGCCAAGCGCCGTAATGGAATACTCTTTTTTTCTGCCGCCGTTCTCGCACGGTACGATCCATCCTTTCTCTTCCAGCTTGCTTAACGCGCCGTAAAGCGTTCCGGCGCCTAAGGACAAGCGACCGCCGGTCTTTTTCTCGATGAATTGCATCACGGCGTATCCGTGCTTCGGCGTATAGAGGGCCAGCAAAATGTAAAATGAAACTTCTGTGAGCGCACCGCCTTTCACGTTGTCACGCATAAAACCTCTTCTTATTACGGTTACTGTAATAAGTGTATCACTAACCGTAATAGTTGTCAAGAGATTTTTTGAAAAGAGCAAACCCTTTCGGGCTTTTTTGACATCAAGAAAACGAACGTTGCGGGCGCAAAACGCACCGAGCGGCGTCAACGAAGTGAGAAAAGCTCCTTGCCCGTCCCGCTCCGGCTTGCGGCGCGCCGAAGCAGGGTTCCCACGCCAACCCAGCCCCCGGCGCGGGGCAAGGCATACCGGACGCACCAACGAAGCGCGCGCCAGCGCGCGACCAACGCGACGAAACGGCCTCTGGCCGCGCGGGGGAAAAGTCTTTTGCCGAGCTTTTCTTCAGAAAAGCGGGAGGAAAATGTGAAGGAAATGTAAAAAGTCCAGATTCGGCAAAAAGCCTCTTGACTTTTCTTGACTTTGTGACTACAATGTATGTTAGCACTCGGGAAGAAAGAGTGCTAAGAACGAGGCGGAGGCAGAAGGCTCCCGCTTTACGGAAAATGATCCGGCGATTTACCGTGGGACGGAAACGGCCCCGGGTTTCGCGGCTTTCCCCGCGCGGCCGCGAAAAGAGAGAAGCGGGGAGAAAGGAACGGCGCGAGAAGCGCCGAAGGTGTTTCGCTATGACCATTAAGCCCTTAACAGACCGCGTGCTCCTCAAGGCCGAAGAGGCGGAGGAGACCACAAAGAGCGGCATCGTGCTGACGAGCGCCGCGCAGGAAAAGCCGCAGATCTCCAAAGTGATCGCGGTCGGCCCCGGCGGCATGGTGGACGGCAAGGAAGTCGTCATGCAGCTCAAGGCCGGCGACCGTGTGATCACCGGCAAGTATACCGGCACGGAAGTCAAGATCGACGGCGAGGAATACACCATCGTCCGGCAGTCCGACGTGCTGGCGGTCGTGGAAGGCTAATTATCGGGAGGTAGATTTTTATGGCAAAGCAGATCATTTACGGTGAGGAAGCGCGCCGCGCGCTGCTCGCCGGCGTCAACAAGCTGGCCGATACGGTGAAGATCACCCTCGGCCCGAAGGGCAGAAACGTTGTCCTTGACAAGAAATTCGGCGCGCCGCTCATCACGAACGACGGCGTGACCATCGCGAAGGAGATCGAGCTGGAAGACGCGTATGAGAACATGGGCGCGCAGCTCGTCAAGGAAGTCGCCACGAAGACGAACGACGTTGCCGGCGACGGCACCACCACCGCGACGCTCCTCGCGCAGTCGCTGATCCGTGAGGGCATGAAGAACGTCACCGCGGGCGCGAACCCGATGGTCCTGCGCGGCGGCATCCAGAAGGCGACCGAGAAGGCGGTCGAGGCGATCGTCGCCCACAGCCAGAAGGTCTCCGGCACGAAGGACATCGCCCGTGTCGCGGCCGTCTCCTCCTCGAGCGACCAGATCGGCGAGCTCATCGCCGACGCCATGGAGAAGGTCACCGCCGACGGCGTCATCACCGTCGAGGAATCGAAGACCGCCGAGACGTACAGCGAGGTCGTCGAGGGCATGATGTTCGACCGCGGCTACATCACGCCGTACATGGTCACCGACACCGAGAAGATGGTCGCGGTCATTGACGACGCGAGCATCCTCATCACCGATAAGAAGATCTCCAACATCCAGGAGATCCTGCCGCTGCTCGAGCAGATCGTGCAGGCCGGCCAGAAGCTCGTCATCATCGCCGAGGACATCGAGGGCGAAGCGCTCACCACGCTGATCCTCAATAAGCTGCGCGGCACGTTCGTCTGCGTCGGCGTCAAGGCCCCGGGCTTCGGCGACCGCCGCAAGGAGATGCTCGTCGATATCGCGACGTTGACCGGCGGGCAGGTCATCTCTTCGGAGCTCGGCCTCGACCTCAAGGACACCACGATGGACCAGCTCGGCCACGCGCGCCAGGTGAAGATCGACAAGGAGAACACGATCATCGTGGACGGCGCGGGCGATTCCGAGGCGATCAAGGCGCGCGTCGCGCAGATCCGCGCGCAGATCGAGACGACCACCTCCGACTTCGACCGCGAGAAGCTGCAGGAGCGCCTTGCGAAGCTCGCGGGCGGCGTCGCGGTCATCAAGGTCGGCGCTGCCACCGAGATCGAGATGAAGGAGAAGAAGCTCCGCATCGAGGACGCGCTTGCCGCGACGAAGGCCGCGGTCGAGGAGGGCATCGTCGCCGGCGGCGGCACCGCGCTCATTGACGCGATCCCGGCCGTCAAGGCGTATGTGGACGAAGCGACGGGCGACGAGAAGACCGGCGCTGCGATCGTCCTCAAGGCCCTCGAGGAGCCGGTGCGCCAGATCGCCGCGAACGCGGGCGTCGAGGGCTCGGTCATCGTCGAGAAGCTGACGGAAAAGGCCACGGTCGGCCTCGGCTACAACGCGCTCACGGGCGAGTATGTCGATATGATCTCGCCGGCATCGTCGACCCGACGAAGGTCACGCGCT
>CANRMW010000015.1 GCA_947631835.1 uncultured Clostridia bacterium
GCCTGCTCCATGCGGCGCTTGCCCTCGAACGCGAACGGCTTCGTGACGATGCCGACGGTCAGCGCGCCCATGTCCTTCGCGATCTCCGCGACGATCGGCGCGGCCCCGGTGCCGGTGCCGCCGCCCATGCCGGCGGTGACAAAGACCATATCCGCGCCCTTCAGGGTGGCGCTGATGAGCTCGCGGCTCTCCTCGGCGGCCTTCGCGCCGATCTCGGGTTTGCTGCCCGCGCCGCGTCCCTGCGTATTCTTTTCGCCGATCTGCACGCGGGTCTTCGCCTGCGAATGCGAGAGGGCCTGCTTATCGGTGTTCATGCAGATCAGTTCCACATGCTGCACGCCCGCCGAGACCATGCGGTTCACGGCGTTGCCGCCGCCGCCGCCGACGCCGACGACCTTGATGGTCTGGGGGGATTCTTCGATCATGTTATCAATTTCAAAAGGCATTTGCGGTTCCTCCTTGTATTTCTCCGTCCGGTGGTTTTCTCGGCGCGGCCGTCTGCCGCAGTTTCCCGTAATTCTTCCCCGGGACCCGCCGCCCGCCGCAGCGGGGACAGTTCGGAAAGCGTCTGGGCTTTTCACTCGCGTAAAGCAAAAATACTTTACAAAAAGGCCAAAAATAGGGAAAAAAGGCTCTAAAAAGCCCTACATATACACTTTAACATGAAATCGGGAAAAATTCAAGCAAAATCTTCGAAAAAATCTGCGTTTGGAAAATTTTTTTCTTTACACGGTTTCCCGTCGGAAAAAATATCTCTCCCGCGTTTCCATAAGAATCCCCGAACCGATGGTGGAAAGGGGAACGCCTTGTCACGTTTCGGGCGTCTGGTTCGCGGCCGTTCGCGCGTTGAACATATCGTCCCGGCCGGCCGCGCCGCCGGCGGAGATCTGCCCGGCGTAGGCACGGAAGGTGGCGAAGTTGAGGTCGATGTCCGTGAGGTCGATCTGGCCCCGCGTCTCCGCCGTGACCGCGCCGTCGCGCAGCATCTCGTTGAGCACGGCGATGCCCATGTCGAGCTTCTTCTCCATGCTGGTCATGCCGCCGAGCTTGAACACGATGCGCAGATCATACGTCATCGTGATGTCGTAGCGGCTGCGCAGATCGATGGACGTGATGCCCGAAACGCCGCTGGAGCGGAGCTGCTGGCCGAGATACAGCATCATCTGCGTCATTTCCGGATCGTCAAACTCGAGCGTCTGCGAAAGCCCGGTGCGCACGGCCGTTCCGCCGCGCACGGTGACGCTCCCGGCAGCGGGGTAATCCGAGCGCTCGAGGATCTTGCCGGCGTCGTCCACATAGAGATACCCTTCCCGGGTCTGCACCGAGAAATACGCGCGCGTCTCCTCGAGATGCACGACGACGGTGGAGGGCAGGCGCTTTTCGATCCTTGCGCTGCGGATATACGGGAAACGGCGCTCGATCTCGGACTCCCGCATCTCCGTCGGGAGCAGGACGAGGTTGTCGCCTTCGGGGATATCGAGGACGGTGAGCAGGTCGCGCAGGCGGTAGATCTCGCCGCCTTCGATCTCGATGTGCTCCACGCGGAAAAAGACAAAGATGCAAAGCAGCACCGCCGCGACCACGACCGCCGCGAACGCCGCGATGTAAAACGCGATGAGGCCCCGGCCGCGCTCGAGCTGTTCCCGCGCCGAGGGAGTTCCGCGTTTCGCCATCTCTGTCACTTCCTTCCGTTTGCGCCCGCCGCCTTTTCAGACGCGGACGATCCGCGCGCCGAGGCTGCGCAGGTTTCGCTCAAAATGTTCGTAGCCGCGGTCGATGTACTTCGGGTGGAGGAGCATCGTTTCGCCCTCGGCGCAAAGTCCCGCCACGGCGAGCGCCGCGCCCCCGCGCAGGTCCGCCGCCGTGACCGGCGCGCCGGAGAGCTTCGGCACGCCCTCGACCACGGCGACCTTGCCCTCGACGCGGATCTTCGCGCCGAGGCGGTTCAGCTCGGCGGCGTGCTGGTATCGGCACTCAAAAATGTTTTCGACGAAAATGCTGGTCCCGTTCCCCACGGCGGCCATCGCCATGATCGGCGCCTGCGCGTCGGTGGGAAAGCCCGGGTAGGGCATCGTGCGGACATGGCGCACGGGGCCGAGTCGCTCCGGCGCGGAGAGCAGGAGCTCTGCGCCGGACTGCAGCACCCGGCAGCCCGTTTCCTCAAAGGCGGAGAGCACCGGCATCAGGTGGCCGGCGTTCACGCCGCGCAGCAGGACCGTGCCGCCCGTCACGGCAGCCGCGGCCATATACGTCGCGGCGGCGATGCGGTCCGGCATAACCGTAAATTCGCTGCCCGAAAGACGCGGGACGCCCTCGACGATCACGCAGCTCTCGCCCGCGCCGTAGATATGCGCGCCGCAGCGGTTGAGAAAGCACGCGAGGTCGGCGATCTCGGGTTCGCGCGCGGCGTTCGCGATGACCGTCGTGCCGCGCCCCGTGGACGCGGCGAGAAGGAGGTTTTCCGTCGCGCCGACGCTCGGAAAGGAGAGGGAGACGAAGCCGCCCGTCACGCCGTGCGGCGCGCGGCAGAACAGACAGCCGTGTTCCTCCCGGATCTGCACGCCGAGCTTCCGAAGGGAAGAGAGGTGCAGGTCGATGGGCCGCTGGCCGATCTCGCAGCCGCCCGGGAACGAGAGCGACGCCTCGCCGCATTTTGCGAGGATCGCCCCGAGAAAGACGATGGAGGAGCGCATCTGGTGCATCATGCGGTCCGGGATGTCCGCGCGGTCCAGCGCGCCGGAGCGCACCACGAGCGTTTTTCCGTGGCGCTGGCAGGCGCAGCCCAGATACCGCAGGATGCGGACCGTCACCGCCACGTCGGAGAGCTCCGGGCAGTTGTGAAAGACGCTCTCGCCGCCGCAGAGGACGGACGCCGCGAGCAGCGGCAGGATGCTGTTTTTCGCGCCCTGCACCCGAAGCTCCCCGCGAAGGGGAACGCCGCCCTCGATGCAGAGCGCGCCGCCGCTTTTCGGCGCGGCGCGGCCGTCTTCCAAAAGTTCGTTCAGTTCCATACGCATACCTCGTACCTCAAAAGAGATACGGCCATAGTATGCGTTTTTTCAAAAGCGGGTGCGGCCTTTACGCCTTGCCCGCCGCCTCCCGGATGATCTGCACGATGCGGCCGTTCGCGTCCGGCACGGAGAGCGCCTTCGCGTTTCTTCCGACGGCCTCGGTGCGGCCCGGTTCGCTGAGCAGCGCGTTCACGGTCTCCCAGAGCTTTTCGCCGGTGAGGTCCTTTTCCTCGATGAGCACGGCGGCGTCCCGGGAGGAGAGCGCGAGAGCGTTGTGGTACTGGTGGTTCTCCGCGACGTTCGGAGAGGGGATGAGGACCGCGCAGCGGCCCATCGCCTCGATCTCCGAGAGCGTGATCGCCCCGGCGCGGCAGACGATGACGTCGGCCGCCGCCATGACCTCCGGCATATTGTGGATGTATTCGAGCAGACGGATCTGCGGGTTCGAAGCGAGATCGACCCCGGCGGCCTTCACCTCGTCGAGAAACTTCTCGTCGTGCGTGCCGTATCCGTGGATATGGACGTATTTCTTTTCCTTCGCGCTCTGCCCGAGCATTTCCGCGACGGCCCGGTTGATCGCCGCCGCGCCGAGGCTCCCGCCGAACGAGAGCACGAGCGGCCTTTCGCCGACGCCGAGCTTTTGCCGCGCGGCCTCGCGGTCCGCAGAGAGGATCTCGGTGCGCACGGGGTTCCCCGTGAAGACGCAGTTGTCCGTGCGTTCGAGGTAGCGCTTCGCGTCCTCCACGGCGAGCATGACGGTCTTCGCGTTTTTCGCGAGGAGCTTCGTCGTCACGCCGGGGAAGGCGTTCTGCTCGTGGATGACGGTCGGGATGCCCATCTTCTGCGCGGCGCGGATCACCGGCCCGGAGACGTAGCCGCCGGTGCCGACGCAGACGTCCGGGCGAAACTCGCGCAGGATCTTTTTCGAGGCGGAAGACGCCGTGAACATCCGGACGACGGTCTGGGCGTTCCGCTTCAGGTTTTTCAGGCTCAGTTTTCTCTGAAAGCCCGAGATGACGATGGAGCGGAACGAGACGCCCGCCGCGGGCACGAGCGTCTCCTCCATGCCGCCCTTGTTGCCGACATAGAGCACCTCGGCGGTCGGATCGGTCTTCAAAAGGGAAGCCGCCGCCGCGAGCGCGGGATTGATGTGGCCGGCGGTGCCGCCGCCGGCGAAGAGTACGCGCATAGGAAACCCTCCGGTTTCAGATTTCGGCCCTCGCAAAAGGGTCAGGTCTTTTCGATCACGGAGTGGCGCGAGATGGAGAGCAGCACGCCCATCTCCGCAAGGAGCATCAGAAGCGCCGTGCCGCCGTAGCTGAAGAACGGGAGCGCGATGCCGGTGTTCGGGATGGTGTTCGTCACGACGCAGATATTGAGGATCGCCTGGATGCCGAACTGGAACGTGATGCCGAGACCCAGCAGCGTGCCGAAGCGGTCGCGCGCGTGCAGGGAGATGTAGACCCCGCGCCAAATAAAGAGCGCGAACAGGATGATGACGATCAGCGCGCCGATGAAGCCCAGCTCCTCGCACACGATCGCGAAGATGAAGTCGTTCTGCGGCTCGGGCAGGTAGAGGTATTTCTGCCGCGACTGCCCGATGCCGACGCCGAGGAGCTGCCCGGAGCCGATCGCGTAGAGCGACTGGACGGTCTGCCAGGTATCGACGCCCTCGGGCGGGTTGAACGGATCGAGCCATCCCTGGACGCGGGCCATCGCATAGCTGAAATTCTGGGAGAAGATGATCGCGGAGAGCGCCAGTCCGCCGATGCCTGCGATGATGAGGAAGTACCGCAGCTTCGTGCCGCCGATGAACATCAAAAGCACGGCGATCAGCGAGATGATGAGCGTCGCGGAGACGTGCTTTTCGAGAATGACGAGTCCGTCCACGATGCCGAGGATGCCGAAGAACGGCACGACGCCTTGGCGGAACGTCGCCATTTTCGGGCCGTTGACCGAGATCAGGTGCGCGAACATCAGGATGAGCGCGAACTTCGCGACCTCGGACGGCTGGAACTCGATGATGTTGAACAGGTTGATCCATCGGTACGCGCCGTTGCGGTTCGGCACGATGGCGTCCACCTTGAGCAGCGGACCGAAGATCAGCACCGCCGCGAGCAGCCCGACCGCGACGCCGAAGATCGGGACGTTGAGCTTATGGTAATGGTGGTAGTCGAAGGTGGAGAGGAAGAGCATCGCCGCGACGCCGACCAGCGCGAAGACGCCCTGCCGGGCGACAAAGAAATAGCTGCTGCCGTAGTAGTAATACGCGAAGGCGTAGCTCGCGGAAAACAGCATGACGAGCCCCACCGAAAGCAGGGTCAGGATCAGGAACAGCATCGGCATGTCGATGCCGCCGCCGCGAGAGAACAGGGTGAACCGCGTGCGCTCCAAGCGCCGCACGAGACGCTTGCCGTCCATCGTCGTGACGACGCCCGTCTGCCTTTGCCGCGGGATGCGCCTGAGTCCGCGCGCCACGCCCCTTGTGTTGTCTGACATCCCGATTCCTCCTTTCTCCCGGCGCGTGTCTCCCGCCGGGCGATGAAAACGGTCGGATCGCTTCGCCCGCTAGTTTGGCCGAAGCTGGAAAAAATATGCGCCGCGCTCAGCCGAAGTACGCGAGCAGTACGCCCGCCGCGCCGGCGAGCAGCGTGACGAGGGAGAAGACGAAGCAGATCTTGACCTCCTTCCACCCGCACATCTCGAAGTGATGGTGGATGGGGGACATCTTGAAGATGCGCTTGCCGTGGGTCGCCTTGAAATACGTCACCTGCAGCACGACGGAGAGGATCTCCACGACGTAGATGACGCCGATGAGCGGCAGGAGGATCGGGCGGTCCGTGCCGAAGGCCAGCGCGCACACCACGCCGCCGAGGAACAGGGAGCCGGTGTCGCCCATGAAGACCTTCGCGGGGTTCCAGTTCCAAAAGAGGAAGCCGAGCAGCGAGCCGAAGACCGCCATGGAGAGGACCATCATGCCGTGCATCCCGGAGAACGCCGCGATGGCGCAGAACGCCGCGCAGTACACCGCCGTGACGGAGCTGTTCAGCCCGTCCACGCCGTCCGTGAAGTTCACCGCGTTCACCATGCCCACGATGACGAGTGCCGCGAGGATGTAATAGGAAAAGCCGAGGTCAAAGGTCCCGAGGAACGGGAACCAGACCTGCGTCGTTCCCCCCGCGAGGCGGACGGAGACGAGATACGCCGCCGCGATGAGGAACTGCAGGACGAGCTTCTGGACCTCAGTGAGGCCGAGGTTCCGGTGTTTTTTGATGCCGATGTAATCGTCGAAAAATCCGACGAGCCCAAAGCCGAGCGCCATCATCATGCCCGCCGCGAGCTTCACGAGGGAGAGCTGCGTTTCCGCGCCGCCGTTCATCCACAGGAAGCTCAGAAAGATCACAGAGGAAGCGAGCGAGCCGAGGATGAACATGACGCCGCCCATGGTGGGCGTGCCCTGCTTCGACTTGTGCCAGCTCGGGCCGATCTCGCGGATGGTCTGGCCGAAATGGACCTTATGCAGGAAGGGGATGAGGAATTTTCCGAGAAGCCCCGTGAGTACGGCGGCTGTCACCGCCGCGAGGGCGGTCAGAGTGCTGGCCATGGGATCGAGATCCTTTCGCTTTCAAAAATTCAGTCTGTCGCGGTCTCCACGTTCGAGTTGTTGACGAACGAGACCGTGATGACGCTGCCGCGCTTGACGCGCGTGCCTTTGTCGATGCTCTGGGTCTGCGCGTAGCCCTCGCCCGAGCCGGTGATGACGAGCTGCACGTCGGAGAGGCCGGCGAGGTATTCGCAGTCTCCGAGACTGCATCCCACGAAATCGGGGACCTCGGTGTAGTCCTCGTCGGTGAGCTCCGCCACGAACAGCGCCACGTTCCCGTCCTTCGGGATCTCCGTGCCCGGCGTGGGGACCTGCGTATAGACCGGCTGCGCGTCTTCGTTGTCGCCGTCATAGCCGACGACGGACCACGAGAACCCGGCCTCCTCGAGGAGCTGCTTCGCCTCGCCGATGGTCCGGCCGATCATGTTCGGCGTGCTCGCCGCGAGGTTCTCAAATTCTTCGGGGGTGTATTTCGCGTCCACGCCGAGATAGGGGAGGATCTCCTTCATGATCGCCGCGAAGTACGGGCCGGCCTGCGTGCCGCCGGACGGCGTGCCGATCTGCGGCTCGTCATAGAAGACGAGCAGGGCATACTGCGGGTCGTCCGCCGGGGCATAGCCGCCGTAGGAGACGACGTACTGCTTTTCGGCGTCCGGGTTTTCGAGCTTTTCCTGCTCCCACTTTGCGATTTTTTCCGAGGTGCCGGTCTTGCCCGCAATGCGGAACCCCGGCACATAGCCGTTCTTGCCGCTCTCGCTGGTGGCGTTTTTGAGCAGGATCTTCGTGACCTCTTCGGAGACCTCCTTGGAGATCACCTGCCGCTTGTAGCCCGTCTCCGCCGAGCGCACGATGTTGCCCTCGGCGTCGATGACGCGGTCCACGATGTGCGGCTGGACAAGGTAGCCGCCGTTCGCCACGGCGCATATACCCGTGATGACCTGCATCGGCGTCACGGCGAAGTTCTGTCCGAAGGATTCCGTCGCGAGCTCCGTCACGCCGAGGCGGTCCGCGCTGTAATAGATGCTGCCCGTCTCGCCGGGGAGATCCACGCCGGTGCGCTCCGTGAATCCAAAGGACTCAAAGAAGTTATAGAAAATATCCTTGCCCATGAGCTGCCCGAGGTAGATCATGAACGGGTTGCAGGAGTTCGTCACGCCGTCGGAGAGCGTTTCCGCCCCGTGGCCCGGCGGGCCGACCCAGCACTCGATGGGGTCCACGTTCGGGAGGTTGAAGTCCCACTGGCCGACGCAGGTGTAGCTGGTGTCGAGCGTCGCGGCGCCGGATTCCAGCGCGGCGGACGCGGTAAACATCTTGAAGACGGAGCCGGGGTAATAGGTGTCGCTGACGGCCTTGTTGCGCCACTGCTTGTTCTGCGCCTCGGAATACGCCTTGTCGTACTCCTCCTCGCGCAGGGCGGAGATCTCCTCGGCCGTCATGCGGTGGAAGGCGCGCAGGTTCGCGTCCGCCTCTTTTTTTTCTGTCTCGGAGATGGCGATGTCCCGGTAGAACTCGAGCAGCGCGAGCTCCTCCTCCTCTTTCTTCAGCGCCTTCTGCACCGCCTCGTCCGCCTTTTCCGGCAGCGCTTCCAGCACCTCGGGCGCGAGGGTAAAGGGATCGTTCGGGTCGTAGTCGCCCTTTGTGGAGAGCGCGAGGATCGCGCCGGTGTGGACGTTCATCACAATCGCGGTGCAGCCCTCGAGCGCGCCGCACGCCTCCAGGCCGGCCTGCAGGTGCTTTTCCACGATGCTCTGGACCGTCTCGTCCAGCGTGAGGATCAGGTCGTAGCCGTTCTGCGCCTGGATGTACTGCTCATAGTCGAACGGCATATCGTTCCCGAGGCCGTTTTTCGCGCTGACGATGCGCCCGGCCGTGCCGGTCAGCTCATCGTCGTAATACGTCTCGAGCCCCGCGAGGCCCTGGCCGTCCGTGCCGGTGAAGCCCAGCACCGTGGAGGCCGTCGTACCGTAGGGGTAGTAGCGCTTGTAGTCCTCCACCATCATGACGCCGCCGCCGATCCCCTCCTCCTCCAGCCGGGCGAGGATGCGGTCGCGCAGGTCGGTCTCGATCTTGCGCTTGACATAGACGAAGTAGCTGTTCTGGTGGCTCTTTTCGAGCACCGTCTCGTAATCGACGTCCAGCTCCTCCGAGAGGACGCGCGCGATGGCCACGTCGTCGCCGCTGTCCACATCGATGGACTGCGGGTCGAGCGCCACGGTCCAGACCGTCGCGCTCTGGGCGAGGATCTTCGTGCCCGTCGCGTCGTAGATCGTGCCGCGCATCGGCGTGAGCGACGTGGACTGCAGGCTTTGGTCCTCGGCGTCCATGCGCAGCTCTTCGCCACGCACGATCTGCCAGCGCACCAGGTTTCCGATGACGACGCCGAAGCCCAAAACGAGCAGGATGACTGTGATGGCGATCGTTTTTTTCCAGATTTTTGAGTTCTGCGAACCGGCCATGGCTTTTTTCCTTTCCGGCGAAAAACCGAAAAACGAGAGTCAAGATCGCGTCTCAACTCTCTTTTCCCGAAGCCTCAGGGATGGGCGAAACACCGCCCTTCGGTCATAAATATTCCAAATTGCAGCGCCTTATGAAAACACGGAGAGGATGGCGTTCCAGATCGCGGCGAAAAAGCCCGTGCCGCCGTTCTCCTGAAGCACTGTGCCGCTGTCTCCCTGCGAAAGGCTTATGTATGTGGTCTGGCTCTCGGTGATCTTTTCCATTCCGAGCTGGTCGCGCGCATAAGCGGCGATCTGGTCCGTATTCAGATTGGAATTTGCCTGCATATCGAGCTGCACGGAAAGGCTCTTTTCTTCGGAAAGCGCCTGCTCCGCCTCGTGGATCTGCTCGGTCAGCTCCGTGAGCTGGACCTGCCCGAAGACCACCGCGCCGATGGTCAGCACGACGGAAAGCACCGCCGCGAGGCTGAGGACCGTGCGCACGGTGTGCGCACCGCGGCGCTGGCTCCGGCGCAACTCCGCCTCGGTGAGCTGTGTGACGTTCTGTTCCTGTGCTTTTTTCCGGCTTTCCCGGCTGGGCGCTCCGGCGCTCTCCGCCGTTTTGGGGGCGAAGTGCTCGAAGTCGTAGGCACTCGAGGTGTTTGGCATGGGGATCATGCTCCTTTTTCACATCCGCCGGCGGGCTCACGCCTGCTCCGGCAGCTTTTCCACGGCGCGCAGCCTTGCGCTGCGGGCGCGGGGATTCTCCTTCAGCTCGTCCTCCGCAGGGGAGAGCCCTCGTTTATACAAAATGGCGACTTTCGGTTTTCTCCCACAGACGCAGACCGGGAAGTCCTTCGGGCAGATACACCCCTCGGCCCATTCGAGGAACTTCCGCTTGACGATCCGGTCCTCGAGCGAGTGGAACGTGATGACCGCGAGCCTGCCGCCCGGGGCGAGCAGCCGCAGCGCCGCTTCCAGCCCCTCGGAGAGCGCGTCCAGTTCCCCGTTCACGGCGATGCGCAGCGCTTGGAACGTGCGGCGCGCCGGGTGTCCCTCCGCGCGGCGCACGGCCGCCGGGACGCTCTCCCGCACGACGTCGGCGAGCTCGAGCGTCGTCTCGATCGGCTTTTCCGCCCTGCGGCGCACGATGGCCTCCGCGATGCGGCGCGCGGACTTTTCTTCTCCGTACCGAAAGAGGACGTCCGCGATCTCCTCTTTGGAAAACGTGTTCACGATGTCCGCCGCGCTTTGCCCTTCGCGGCTCATCCGCATATCGAGCGGCGCGTCCGCGTGGTAGGAAAACCCGCGTTCCGCGTCGTCGAGCTGGTGGGACGAAACGCCGATGTCGAGCAGGACGCCGTCCGCCGCCGCGATGCTGTGCGCCGCGGCGATGCGCTCCATGTCCCGGTAGTTCCCTTTGGCGATCTGCATGCGGCCGTCCGCTCCGAAGCGCTCGGAAAGCGCGGCGATGGCGTCCGGGTCCCGGTCGATCGCAAGGAGCCTGCCCCCGGGGGCGAGACGGTCCAGCACGGCGCGGGCATGTCCGCCGCCGCCTGCGGTGCCGTCGATGTATGTACCGTTTGGACGGACGGAAAGGGCTTCGAGCGTTTCCCGCAGGAGGACCGGCGTATGGCAAAACGTGCCGTTTGCAAACGTGCCGCTTTCCATGGCGCTCTCCTTTCCTTCTCCAAAAGGCACTTCCTGACGCGTATATTATACTCCATCTCCAAAATAAAATCAAGACCGCAAACCGTTTTTATGTTGACCCGCCGATTTTGGATTGTTTGCGGCGGATCGCAAAAAAGGACCGGAAAAGCGCAAGATATGGGCGCTTGCCCCCAAAACTCGTAATTTATCTTACAGAGAATTAACAAAATGTTTACAAAACGGTATCAAACGGGAGCGCCGCAGGAAGGATCTCCGGCGCCTTCGAGCAGTTCGATCTTGAAGATCTCCTCCGTGCCTCCCGTGTCCGTCAAAAGCACGACGGAAACGAGGTCGCCCGCCTTAAGCTCGGAGAGCGGGATCGGCGCGCCGTCCCGTTCGACGGGAAGCCCCTCGTAGAGACGGAGCGTGCGCGCGCCCCGATCCTCCGCGCTGTTGATCGCGAGGCCCTGCACCGCGAGCGTTTCCGTGCCGACCGATTCCACCTCGGCGTAAAACGCGTGGACGTCGATCTGCGCGTCCGCGCCGCGGTCGGCGAGCCGGAGCCCGAGCGCGAAGCCCAGCGGCACGGCGGCGAGCAGAAAAAGCGCCCCGAGCACCGCCGCCGCAGGGAACGGCGGGGGCAGCCTGCGGCGCGCGGGACGGCGCTTATAAAGCCGGCCGTACACCGCGCACGCGGCGGCGAAGAGCAGGACCGTTCCGCAGAGAAACAGCACGAACGCGGGGAAGAGCATCGCTGGGCTCCTTTCTTCAGCGCTTCCCGCGCGGGAGACGACGGGAGCGGCTGACAAAACAAACGACCCCCAGCGCGTGGGGGTCTGGTATAGCAAACCAAACCTGCGGGGTGCGCAGGCTTTTTTCGGCCTTATGGAGTTGGAGAGCGGGTCACTGCTGGCCGGAGGAGGTCGCCTTCACCGCCTGGCGCGTCTTGCGGAGCTCCGTGAGCGCCATGGTCATGGTCTCGTCGGCGCGGCGCATGATGTTGTCCACATACTCGTTGGAAGCGCGGCGCATCTCGAGATACTTCGCCTGCGTCTGCTGCATGATCTCGTTGGCCCTTGCCTGCGCCTGGCGGACGATCTCTTCCTGCATGACGAGCTTCTTCGCTTTTTCTTCCGCGGCTTTGATGATGCCCTCGGCTTCCTTCTGCGCTTCGCTGAGGATCTGTGCGCGGTCCGCGACGATAGCCTTGGCCTTGCGTACTTCGGAGGGGATGGCGTCCCGGATGTCGTCGAGGATCTGGCGGGCTTCATCGCTATCGACAAACGATTTTCCGCCGGAGAGCGGGAGGTTCCAACCCTTTTCCAGCACGTCGTACAGTTCGTCGATCAGGTCTTCAACGGCAGCTTGGTTATTGCTCATGCCTTTCCATTCCTTTCCTTTGAGAGTCGCTCCCGGATCCGTTCCACGAGGCATTCCGGCACAAAGTGCGAGATGTCTCCGCCGAACCCGGCGACCTGCTTCACCATGGAGGAGCTGAGGAACATGTATTCTCCGCTCGTGGGGAGAAACATCGTTTCGACCTCCGGGTTCAGCTTTTTATTGGTGAGCGCCATCTGAAATTCATACTCGAAATCAGAGAGGGCGCGAAGCCCCTTGATGATCGTTGTGGCGTGCTTTCTCCGCACATAGTCCGCGAGGAGCCCGTCCACACAGTCCACTTCGGCGTTCAGGCCCTTCGTCACGACGCGGAGCATCTCCATCCGTTCCTCCACCGTAAAGCTGAAGCGCTTGTCCGGATTCGTCGGGACCGCCACGATCACTTTGTCGAAGATCTTGCAGGCCCGGGTGATGATGTCCATGTGCCCCAGCGTGACCGGGTCGAAGCTGCCCGGGCAGATCGCGATGCGCATACAGTAACGCTCCTTTACGCCGTCTCTTCCGGCGCCGCGCGCCGATAGACGGTGAGCATGATCTTGCCGTACCGGTACGTCCGCTCGGCCCGAAACGCTCCCGCCGTTTCCGGCAGCGTCTCATCCGAGGGGTGTTCGCAGATCAGCGTGCCGCCCGGCGCCATGCGCTCTGCGGCCGCGGGGAGCGCCCGCTGCAGCATACCGGTGCGGTAAGGGGGATCGAGAAACGCGAGATCGAAGGTCTCGCGCGTCCCCGCAAGGAAAACGGCGAAATCGCCCTCGAACACAGACGACTGCGATTCGAACGAGGCCGCCGCGATGTTCTTTCGAAGGAAGGTCAGGGACTTCTTCGAGCTGTCCACGAAGGTGCAGCGCGCCGCGCCCCGGGAAAGGGCTTCCAGCCCGATCTGCCCCGTGCCCGCGAAAAGGTCCAGGAAATTCCGGCCCTCCAGCGAGAACTGCAGAATATTGAACAGCGCCTCTTTGACACGTTCCGGCGTGGGACGCACATCCTCGCCGGGCGGGGCGGTCAGTTTGCGCCCGCGGCGCAGTCCCGTGATGATACGCACGGCATATCCTCCTCGCGGCAGCACCGCCGGGAACGCGTCCGCGGCGGACACGCGCGCTTCCCGTAAAGGCCGGACCCTTGCCGGGACCGAAAAGAAAACGCACCTGTAAAGCCATACGCCTGTTTCATAGGTTTCTTAATTATCGCACAATTCGACAAAATTGTCAACTGTTATTTTTCATTATTCTGTGCCGCAGCCGCATTCTCATCCCCGTTTTCGTGAAAATAGCGGTATACGGCCTTCGCCGCGGGCGCGTTCATGCCCGGCGCGGCGCGCAGCGTTTCCTCGTCCGCCTCGCCGACGGCGCGCAGCGTTTTGAAGTGTGTGAGCAGCGCGCGCGCCCGCGCTTCCCCGATGCCGGGGATGGAGGTGAGCGTGGAGGAGACGGCGCGCTTCCCGCGCTGCTGGCGGTGGTAGGAAATGGCGAAGCGGTGGACCTCGTCCTGCAGGGAGGAGACCAGCGTGAACGCCGCGCGGTTCGCGCTGATGGCGATCTCGCCGCCGTCCTCGGCGATGGCGCGCGTGCGGTGGCGGTCGTCCTTCACCATGCCGTAGACGGGCACGTCGATGCCCATCTCCCGCAGTAGCGGGCGCACGGCGGCGACGTGGCCTTTGCCGCCGTCGAGCAGGATGAGGTCGGGCAGACGGCCGAAGCCCTCCGGCTTTTCGGCGGCCCTGTATTCCTCGAAGCGGCGGCGGATGACCTCGCGCATGGAGCCGTAGTCGTCCTGCCCCTCCACGGTCTTGATCTTGAACCGCCGGTACGCGGATTTGAGCGGCCTGCCGTTTTCAAAGACGACCATCCCGGCGACGTTCTCGCCGCCCGCGAGGTTCGAGATGTCGTAGGATTCGATGCACGCGGGCGTCTTCGAAAGGTTCAGCAGCTTTCGCAGCTCGTCGAGCGCGGAGGTCTCGCGGCCCGTGTTCCGGCCCATCGCCTGCGCGAGGGCCTCCGCCGCGTTCGAGCGGCACATCTCCACGAGCTGCTTCTGCTCGCCCTTCTGCGGCACGGAGAGGTGTACGCGCCGCCCGGCCTTCTGCGAGAGCCATTCGACGAGCGGCTCCGGCTCGGTGACGGGGCCGTCCAGCGTGACGGCGGGCGGGACGCGGTCGCGGATGGCGTAGTACCGCGCGAGAAACTCGGCGCGCACGTCTGCGTCGTCGGCGTCGGTGGAGAGCAGGAAGCTCTCGCGGTCGCTCAGGCGGCCCGCCGTGAAGCGGAACACCTGCGCGCTGACCTTCTCCTCGCCCGCGACGAACGCGAAGACGTCCTGCTCCGGGACGCGGTTCGCCATGACCTTCTGCTTTTCGTTGAGGCGCTGGATCGCGGCGATGCGGTCGCGCAGGCCGGCGGCGCGCTCGAACTCCATGTTCTCGGCGGCCTCGTTCATTTTCTCCGTCAGGGTGCGGATCGAATCGCCTGTGCCGCCCCGGATGAACTCCAGCGCCTCCTGCACCGATTCGTTGTATTCTTCCTCGGTGACGTGCCCGCGGCACGGCGCGCAGCACTGCTTGATGAAATAGTTGAGGCAGGGACGGCCCTTGCCGAAATCCTCCGGGAAGCGGCGGCTGCACGAGGGCAGGAGGAAGATCCTGCGCGCCTCCTCCACGGTCTCGCGGATGGTCCACGCGGAGAGGTACGGCCCGATGTACTTCGCGCCGTCGTCGAGCACCTTCTTCGCCTCCGAGATGCGCGGCCACGGGCCCTGCGTCACGCGGATGTAGCTGTATCCCTTGTCGTCCTTGAGGAGGATGTTGTATTTGGGCATGTGCTGCTTGATGAGGCTGCTCTCGAGGATCAGCGCCTCGAACTCGCTGTCCGTGAGGATGTATTCGAAATCCTCCACGTTGGAGACCATCTTCCGCACCTTCGCGCTGTGGTTCTTCTCCGAGCCGAAATACTGGCTGACGCGGTTCTTCAGGGCCTTCGCCTTGCCGATGTAGATGATGTCCCCGTTTTTCGCGTGCATGATATAGACGCCTGGGGAGAGCGGCAGCTTCATTGCCTTTTCCCGCAGGCGGCGGATGCGCGCTTCTTTTTCCTCGGTGCTGGCTGCCATGGGATCCCTCCGTTCCGAAAAGAAGCGCCTACCGGGACTTCCCAGTAGGCGCGGCAGTGCAAAGGCGGATCATTCAGCAAAAGCAGATTCCACAAGGGAAACCAGACTGTCCACGGCTTCCTGCTCATCGGAACCGTCTGCGATGATGTCGATGGACGTCCCGCCGACGATGCCCAGAGAAAGTACGCCGAGGAGGCTCTTCGCGTTGACCCGGCGCTCTTCCTTTTCCACCCAAATGGAGGACTTGAACTCGTTCGCCTTCTGGATGAAGAACGTCGCCGGACGCGCGTGCAGGCCTACCTGATTCTGCACCATGACTTCCTTAACACACATGCAAATTCACTCTCCTGTAACCTCAGACCACGTTTTTGTTTTGGGGATGTGGACCCGGATTGACGGGTTCTGCACACTATTATATCAGATTTCGCACGACCGTCAAGCGATTCCCTGCAATTTCGGCTACATGCCCTTTTGTGCCCATTTCCGACCGCAGGGACTTTGTGCACTTCGCACGACGGTGTGAAAACATTTCGGTACACATTTTCTCGCTCACCGGCGCGGTTCCCCGTCTTTCGACCGGTTTCGTCCCAATAGGCGAAGATCCTCGGCGGTGAGCTCCGCCTTTTCGAAAAGGTCCGGTCGGACCGATTCCGTCAGCCGCAGGGATTGTTCCCGCCGCCACAGGCGCACGCGCTCGTGGTGGCCGGAGAGGAGCGGCTCCGGCACCTCGCGGCCGCGCCAGACGGCGGGGCGCGTGTACTGCGGGTATTCGAGCAGCCCGGAGAAGTGGCTCTCCTCCTCGAAGCAGACGTCCTCCGCGAGGACGCCCGGCAGCATCCGCGCGACGGCGTCCGTGAGGATCACGGCGGGCAGCTCGCCGCCCGTGAGCACGAAATCCCCGATGGAGATCTCCTCCGCGCCGTATTCGTCAAGCACGCGCTGGTCCACGCCCTCGTAATGCCCGCAGAGGAGGAGCAGGTGTTCCTTGCCGGCGAGCTCCTTCACCTTTTCCTGATCCAGCACCCGCCCGCGCGGGGACAGGTACACGACGTATGGCGTTTCGCCCCGCTGCGCCGCGACGTCGTCGATGCACCGGGCGATGGGATCCGCCATGAGCAGCATCCCCTTGCCGCCGCCGAAAACGGTATCGTCCACGCGGCTGTGCGGACCTTCCCCGTAATCCCGCAGCTGGCGGCACCGGATCTGGAGGAAGCCGCGTTTGCGCGCGCGCCCGAGGATGCTCTCGGAAAGCATCCGTTCACAGAGCTCCGGGAACAGCGTGATGATGTCTACCGTCATTTCACGTCCTCCGCGCCGCCGAAGATCCCGGGGATGGGGCGGACCCGCAGCACGCCGCCCTCGATGTCCGTCGCGGCGATCATCGGATCGACCGCCGGAAAGAAGTATTCGTTTTCCCCGTTTCGGATGCGGTAAACGCTGTTCGCGCCGGTCTCGAACACCTCCGCGATCTCCCCGTAGACCTGCCCCGTCGCGTCGTCCACGACGGAGAGCCCGAGAAGGTCCTCGATGAAATAGCGGTTTTCGGGCAGACGCACGTCGTCCCGGTCGAGGTAGAGCGTTTTTCCCCGGTACAGGTCGCCCTTCGTCGCGGTGTCCACGCCCGCGAGCCGAACGAGCAGCATGGATTTGTGCACCCGCGAGGAGACAAGGCCCGCGTCGGTCCGGCCGCCGTCAAAGTACAGGCGCTTCAACCGGTGCAGAAATTCGGCGGAATCGCACCACGGCTCCACACGCAGTTCCCCGCGCACGCCGTGCGTGCCGACGATCCTGCCGGCCTCCAAAAACTGTTTCTTCATCGAACGGTCCTTTCTGTATTACAATATATTACTTACGTTCTGCCAGCGCCGCTTCAAAAAACGGCAATACGCAAAAAGACGGCGTTCACGCCGTCTTTTTGCTGCGGCGGGCAGGACCGCCCTTCGCCTGTTCCCTTGCGGGCCGCGAAGCGCCGCCGTGCCCCCGCGCCGAAACGGATCCGTCAGTCGATCTCGACGATGATCTTGTCGCTGGTGCGGGATGCGGCCGCACGCATGACGACGCGGATCGCCTTCGCGATGCGGCCCTGCTTGCCGATGACGCGTCCCATGTCCGATTCTGCCACATGGAGGTGGTACACGAGCGTCCCGTCCTCGCGGGGCTCGTCCTCCGTGACGGTGACCGCGTCGGGGTTCTCCACGAGACCCTCGGCGATGATCTTCAGTAGTTCCTGCATGGTCGTATTCCTTTCTTGAGCTTGCACGGGGAAATCAGATGACCCCATGCTTCTTGAAAAGCGCCTTGACGGTGTCCGTCGGCTGCGCGCCCTTTTCGATCCACGCCTTCGCCTTTTCGGGATCGACGCGCACGACGCTGGGCTCTTCCATCGGATCGTAGTAGCCGATCTCCTCGATGAAGCGGCCGTCGCGCGGATAACGGGAATCCGCCACAACGATGCGGTAGAACGGCGCTTTCTTCGCGCCCATTCTGCGAAGTCTGATCTTAACCATGTTGCATTCCTCCAGATAAATTTGAATTGAATGGTCTTTTTATTTGGAACCGCTTTCCGCGGTATCACACTGTATTACAGCCTGTCACAGGCCCGGAAAACCGCCCATGCTGCCGAGATCGCCGAAGCCGCCCGGCCCGCCCATGCGGGCGAGCATTTTGCGGCCCTTTTTGCCGCCGAACTGCTTCATCATCTTCTGCATCTGCCTGAGCTGCGTGCAGAGCCGGTTCACGTCCTCGACCTTCACGCCGGCGCCCGCCGCGATGCGGCGCTTGCGCGACGCCTGCAGCAGATCGGGCTTGGCGCGCTCCTCGGGCGTCATGGAGAGGATGATCGCCGCCGTCCGGTCCATGATCCGGTCGTCGATGTCCATCTCGTCGAGCTTCGAGCTGTTCACGCCCGGCAGCTTCGAGAGGATGCCCTTGAGCGGGCCCATCTTCTTGACCTGCGTGAACTGCTCGAGCAGGTCGTTGAAGTCCATCTTGTTCTGCATCATCCGCTCGGCGGTGCGCTCGGCCGCTTTCTGGTCCAGCCGCTGTTCGGCCTCTTCGATGAGCGTGAGCACGTCGCCCATGCCGAGGATGCGGCTCGCCATGCGGTCCGGGTGGAAGACCTCGAGGTCCCCCAGCTTTTCTCCGGTGCCGGCGAATTTGATCGGCTTTCCCGTCACGGCCTTCACGGAGAGCGCCGCTCCGCCGCGCGTGTCGCCGTCGAGCTTCGTGAGGATCACGCCGGTGATGTCCAGCAGGTCGTCGAATGTCTTCGCGACGTTCACGGCCTCCTGGCCGGTCATGGCGTCCACCACGAGCAGGATATCCGTGGGGTGGACGGCGGCCTTGATGTTCTTGAGCTCATCCATCAGGGCCTCGTCGATCTGCAGGCGGCCGGCGGTATCGAGGATCACATAGTCATGGCCGTAATCCTTCGCGTGGCGCACGGCGGCTTCACAGATCTTCACCGGGTCTTCGTTTCCCATCTCGAAGACCGGCGCGCCGGCCTGTTCGCCGACGATCTGCAGCTGGCGGATCGCGGCGGGGCGGTACACGTCCCCCGCGACGAGCAGCGGACGGCTGCCGCGCCCGATCAGCATCTTCGCGAGCTTCGCGGCGTGGGTCGTCTTGCCGGCGCCCTGCAGGCCGCACATCATGATGACGGCGGGCGGGTGCGCCGGGGAATTGAGCCGTTCCTCCGCGCCGCCCATGAGCGCGGTCATCTCCTCGTTGACGATCTTGATGACCATCTGCGCCGGGGTGAGGCTCTCCATCACGTCCTCGCCGACGGCGCGCTCGGTGACGCGGTTCGTGAAGTCCTTCGCCACCTTGTAGTTGACGTCGGCCTCGAGGATCGCCAGGCGCACCTCGCGCATGGCCTCCTTCACGTCGGATTCCGTGAGCCGGCCTTTGCTCCGCAGGCGCTTGAACGCGCCGGAGAGCTTGTCAGAAAGACCTTCAAAGGCCATCGGTCATCCCTCCTGTTCCACCAGCGCTTCGGCGGCCTCCAGAATGGCCTTGACGTTTTCCCGGATGATCGGGCTGCCGCCGGTCCTGGCGTTTTCTTCCTCGATGCGCACCGCGCGGTCGCAGATCGTCGTCAGCGATTCCCGCACGGCGTAAAAGCGCGCCGCGAGCCCGAGCCTTTCTTCCATCTCGAGGAGCTGCTGCTCCGCCCGCTTCACGGTGTCGCGGACGCCCTGCCGGGTGATGCCCTTCTCCTCGGCGATCTCCGCGAGGGAAAGGTCCTCGTTGTAATAGCAGTCCACCACCTCGCGCTGCTTTGGGGTGAGCATGTCGCCGTAAAAGTCCAGGAGAAACGTGATGTGAAGGTCCTTTGCCAACGTGCCTCTCCGCCTTTCCAGCGCTCTCAAGCCAGGCCTGAACGCGCCTGTAAAGTTTTTTTCTTTACAACGTTCATCATTCTATCACACCGCGCCGCGTTTGTCAACAGGGAAATGAAAAAACTTCGCGGGCAAAATTCCGCGAAGAAAGACGTCTCCGGCGCGCGGCGAAACGCGGCTTGCATTTGTGGGAAAATCACGGATAATTTTTCAAAAAAATGAAAAAGAATTGACAGGTAATGATGAAAATGTTACAATTAAAATATCAATATACCGAATCTATGCGGCAAGGCAGAATAAGGAGGAAAGCAGCCGTGAAAAAAACCGTTTTGACAGTCGTTTCGCTTTTGGTTCTTCTGCTGCTCCTTGTCTCCTGCGGAAAGACGGCGGTGGAGATGGCCGCGTCGGAAGAGCAGTCCGCGCCGACCGCGTCTCCCGCGCCCTCCGAACCTCCTGAAGAACTCGTGTCGGATCTTCAGAAAATGAGCGGTCTCCCGCTGCCGGACGCCGGCACGTCGGGCGGCGGCGACAGGCCGCTGATCGCCGTCACGGGCACTTACATCAGGGGATCTGACAGCGGCGTCCTGCAGCTCTGGCGGGAAATTTACGGCGAGGAAGTCCCCTTTGATTTTACGTTCGCGCCGTCTGATCGGGGAGCGGAACTCGACGCGTGGTCCAAGAGCATGAGGGTCGCGATGACGGCGGGCAAAGGCCCGGACGCGTTCATTCTCGCGTGCGGGTACAGCGATCTTGGCGCGGAAGAGTCCACAGCCGTTCTTTTCCCATTCCCGGACGTCGAGCGCGCGAAGCGGCAGGGCGTGTTCCTCCCGCTGGATGACTTGATCGCAGGGAGCGAAACCTATCACCCCGAGGATCATGTGCAGGCCGTGATGGACGCCGGGAAGCTGGACGGCGTGCAGCTCGTGATGCCGCTGACCTATCGCGTCCCCGCACTGATGGCGGATGGGGAGTGGGTGACCGAGAAGGAGATCGCCGCGGTGGAGACGCTCGACGATCTGCTGTACGCCGAAAACCCCTATCTTGCTTTCCCCGTGCA
>CANRMW010000016.1 GCA_947631835.1 uncultured Clostridia bacterium
ACCTGGCAAAGCCCATCGATCTGGAAAAAATGATGGCGCTCCTCAAAGAAGTGTTCCATGTACAGTGAGGCGCGGCGCAAAAAAATGACCCTTTGAAAAAGATGGCTCTTTTCTTCTCCGCCGCGCGCGGTATATAATGGTTTCAAACGATTTCGTTGGGAGGCGCAATATGAACCGATTCGATCAGACCTACAATTCCAGCCTGCTGTGCTTCGACCCCGTTTTCCGCAAATTGGAACCGCATCCCCCCATGATGGGAGACCCCAGAAAGGGAATGCTCCCGACCGGCGATTTTGCCGAAGAGCCGGGCGTGCGCGGGATGGAAAACGGCGGCGCGTCGTTCAGCGTCTTTCTTCCGAAGGCGAAGGAAGTGACATTGGAGATCGACTACATGCCCGGAAAGACCGTCTTTGAAAAGGGAGAGGACGGGTATTTCCGCGCGCAGGTCCCCGACGTCGGCGAAGGCTTCCATTACCTGCGCATGACCGTGGACGGGACCCCGTTCCTGCATCCGCTGCTCCCCATCGCGTTCGGATACGCCGGCGCGGTGAATTACATCGATCTGCCCTCTAAAGATACGGACACGCTCCTTCAGGACGTTCCCCACGGGAGACTGTCCCGGGAGCTGTACCGCTCCGAGATCAACGGCAGGATGCGCGCCTGCTGGGTCTACACGCCGCCCGCCTACGACGCGTGCCCCGAGCGCCGCTATCCGGTCCTTTACATCCAGCACGGCGGCGGCGAGGACGAGACCGACTGGTTCTTCTCCGGCAAGCTGAACTATATTCTGGACAACCTCATCGCGCGCGGCGAATGCGAGGAGATGATCGTCGTCGCGAACCACGGGAACGCGTACCGTGAGATCGGGCCGGGCTTCTTTGCCGAGGCAGACGCCTCCGAGATCCTCCTTCGGGAATGCGTGCCTTTCATCGACAAAACATACCGCACGCTTCCGGACGCGGCGCACCGCGCCGTCGCGGGGCTTTCCATGGGCGGCGGGCAGGCGCGGCACCTCGCCCACGGCCACCCGGAGGTTTTCCGCAATGTCGGCGTGTTCAGTTCCGGCCAGGGCTTCATGGTGCGCGGGAACAGCCAAAACGTGGAATTTGACTATTCCGATCTTTTCTCCACGCCCGAGCACTACAACAGCGTGATGGACGTCACCTTCGTCGCGTGCGGAGAAAAGGATATGCGCAGCGAATACACCGCGCCGCAGGTGGAGGAGCTGGCCCAAAAGGGCTACAACGTGGTCTACCGCGCGTACCCCGGCGACCACGAATGGAACGTCTGGCGCGCGGCGGCGAAGGACTTCGTCCGCATGATCTTCAAAAACAACGCTTGACGCCCGGGAAGGGACCGCTTTTCGGCGGCCCCTTCTCTTCAGCGCAAAAATGGGAACTCCCCGCAAAAAGCAGGTATTGCCCCTCCCGAAAAGACATGGTAAAATAAAGCAAAAGGAGCAATATCGGCAACGGAAGGAGCTGTGTCTATGCTGAAACAGGCAACAACGAAATACGGCGTCCTCGAGGGCGTCGCCTTGGAGGATTCTTGTACGGTCTTTCGGGGGATCCCCTATGCCGCGCCCCCTGTGGGCGCGCTGCGGTTCCGCGAGCCCATGCCGCCCGCCCCGTGGGAGGGCGTCCGGAAATGCTGCGCATGGGGCGCGGCCTGCCCGCAGGAAACGCCGCACACCGCGGACTCGCCCTATGGGATCGAGTTTTACCTCGGCGACGACTACCCGCCGAAGATGGACGAGGACTGTCTGTTCCTCAACATCTGGACCGCCGCAGAACAGGCCGACGAAAAGCGGCCCGTCATGGTCTGGCTGCACGGCGGCGGCGTGCAGAACGGCTACGGCCATGAGATCGAGTTCGACGGGGAGGCGCTCGCAAAGCGCGGCGTGATCCTTGTCACGGTCCAATACCGGCTGAACATCTTCGGGTTCTTCGCCCACCGCCTGCTGACGGAGGAGTCGCCGCACCGCGCCAGCGGCAATTACGGGATCATGGATCAGATCCAAGCGCTGAAATGGATCCGCGAGAACATCTCCGCTTTCGGCGGGGACCCGGAAAACGTCACGGTCTTCGGGCAGTCGGGCGGCGGCCGCTCCACGCAGGCGATCTGCTGCTCCCCGCTCTCCAAAGGGCTCGTCCGGCACGCGGCGATCCACTCGGCGGGCGGCATCATGACCGCCATGGGGCGCGTGGACCGCGAGGTGCTGGAAGCGCGCGGCGACCGTTTCTTCTCCATGTTCGGGCTGAAAACGCTGGAGGACCTGCGCGCCCTGCCGTGGCAGAAGCTAAAGGAGATGTTCGCCGCTTACTCGAAAGAGGCGGGCATGGCCGGCGGCTTCAATATCTGCACCGACGGCTACGTCCTCCCCGAAAGCATGGAGGACGCCGTGATCAACGGGCACCACCACGACATCGACTACATCGTCGGCTGCACGGTGAGCGAGGTCCATCGGGTGTTCGGCGAATCGAAATTCAATCTGTGCGCCGCGCTGCGCGGGATGGCCCACTGCCAAATCGAGCAGGGCCGGCGACCCATGCACATGTTCGTGTTTGAGCGTCTGCTGCCGGGCGAGCGCGCGCACGCGTTCGTGAACGAGGCGTTCCACTCCTGCGAGCTGTGGTATGTGTTCGGAACGCTCGACCGCTGCTGGCGTCCCTTCACAAAGGCGGACTACGAACTCTCCGAAAAAATGATGGGCTACTGGACGAACTTCGCGAAGACCGGCGATCCGAACGGCAAGGGGCTTCCGAGATGGGAGCCGTATGAGGACCCGGACCGCCTGGCGCTCGCGCTGCGCACGGACGGCTGCGTCATGCGGGATTACGGAATGGACGGAAAAATGGACCGGCTCGAGGCCGAACTGCTGGCCAAAAAATAAACGGAAGGAAGGTTTCGAATATGAGCAATCAGGTCAAAACAAAGTACGGATGGATCGAGGGCGTGGACCAAGGAGGATACACGGAGTTTCGCGGCATCCCCTACGCGAAGCCGCCGATCGGCGAACTGCGCTGGAAGGCGCCCCAGCCGCCCGAGTCCTTCGAGGGCGTGTACCGCGCGGTGCAGTTCCAGGCGAAGTCCGTCCAGCGGGACGGCTCTTCCCCGCCCTGGGACAAGGATTTCTACGACGACCCCGCTTTTGAGCGCCCGAGCAGCGAGGACTGCCTCTATCTCAACGTCTGGGCGCCGAAAGGCGCGGAAAACTGCCCGGTCGCGTTTTGGATCCACGGCGGCGCGTTCATGGGCGGCCATTCGAGCGAAAAGGAGTTTGACGGCGCGGCCTACTGCAAGCGCGGTGTGGTCTTTGTCAGCGTCCAGTACCGCCTCGGCGTGTTTGGGTTCCTCGCGCATCCGTGGCTGACGGCGGAAGCCGGGACCTCGGGCAACTACGGCATTTTGGACCAGATCGCCGCGCTCCAATGGGTGCATGAGAACATTGCGGCGTTCGGCGGGGACCCGGAAAACATCACGGTCTTCGGCCAGAGCGCCGGCGCGATGAGCACGCAGACGTTGATCTCCTCGCCGCTCACGGGCAGCCTCATCAAGCGCGCCATCTTGCAGAGCGGCGGCTCCTACGGCGAAGGGCTGCACCGCGACATGCCCCTTTCGGAGGAGGAGGACTACGGTCTCGCGCTGCCGGAGATCCTGCACGCGGAGAACCTTGCCGAGCTGCGCGCGAAGACCACGGAGGAGATCTTCGCCGCGACCGACCTCTTCATGGGGAAGAACTTCCCGAAGGCGAAGGGCCTCTTCCTCACCCCGAACATCGACGGCCGTCTGCTCACCGGCGGCTATTACGAGCTGATCGAAAAAGGCGAGATCAAAAACATCCCCTACATGGTCGGCAGCACGAAGAACGACATCATGGTCGAGCCGGACAAGACCGCGCCCGAGGAGCGCCCGCTCT
Source organism: uncultured Clostridia bacterium (assembly GCA_947631835.1). Lineage (GTDB taxonomy): Bacteria > Bacillota > Clostridia > Oscillospirales > Acutalibacteraceae > Hominenteromicrobium. The sequence goes on from CANRMW010000016.1 coordinate 3,920, forward strand.
ACCGCGGCAGCATCGCCTTTGCGCAAAAGCAGGAGGAGCTCGGAAAGCAGCCCGTCTATGTCTATGATTTCACCCGCGATCTCCCGGGCGACGATCAGGGCGCGTGGCACTCCTCGGAGCTTTGGTACATGATGGGCACGCTCGACCGCTGCTGGCGCCCGTGGACCGACGGCGACCGTGCGCTCTCTGAGAAGATGCTCGACTACTGGACCAACTTCATGAAGACCGGTGACCCGAACGGGGAAGGCCTTCCCGTCTGGAAGCCGTGCGGCAAGGCGGACAGCTTCGTGATGGAGCTCAACGTGTAACAACAGCTCGGATCTTCGGGCGGGGCCGGCCTTTGAGCGGGACCGGCCCGCCCTCCCGAAACGGGAACTGAAAAACGCTCCTTCCCCGTGGAACGCAGCGGATCCGCCGGGCTTTGGCGGATCCCGTTCCTTTGCGGGAAGAAGCGCAGAGAGGAAAGCGAATTTATGACGGCAAACCGAACGGCCTGGCTGGACAGATATCTGGTCAGGGACAAAGGCTTTTACAGGAAGATCGGCGTGATCCTGATCCCCATCGTGCTGCAGTCCATCATCAACCAGGGCGTCAACATGATGGACACGGTCATGGTGGGCAGGCTGGGAGAGGCTTCCATTTCCGCCTCCAGCCTTGCAAACCAGTTTTACAACATTTTTGTTTTTCTCTGCATGGGCATCAGCGCCGCAGGCATGGTGCTCTCCAGCCAGTATTACGGCGCGAAGGATCTGAAGACTGTTCGCCGCGTGTTCGATCTCGTCCTGCAGATCGTCCTGCTCAGCGGGGCCGTCTTCGCCGTTCTCACCGTCCTGCTGCCCGAGCCGATCATGCGGATCTTTACGAACGAGGAGGACGTGATCGCCCTCGGCGCGCAGTACCTCCGCGTCACGGCGCTCATCTATCTCCCGCACGGGGTCAGCCTCGTCCTCTCCAACGTCCTTCGCTCCATCGGGAACGCGAAGCTCGGGCTGTATGTCTCCATCGCATCCTTCGTGGTGAACATCGGCGCGAACTATGTGTTCATCTTCGGCAAGCTCGGGATGCCCGCGCTGGGCGTCATGGGCGCGGCGGTCGGCACGCTGATCGCCCGCGCGGTGGAGTTTCTCTTCTGCACCGTCTATCTCCTGAAGACCGAAAAGGTGCTGCGGTACCGTCCGAGCGGTCTCTTCCGCCTTCCCTCCCGGGCGCTGTTCCATGAGTTCCGGCGGCTCGGGATGCCCGCGGTGATCTCCGATTCCATCCTCGCGCTCGCGGCGAGCGCCATGTCCATCATCCTCGGCCACATGGGGAAGGAGGTCGTCTCCTCCTACGCCATCGTCACCGTGATGGACCGCATGGCGACCGTCGCCATCATGGGCGTGGCAAGCGCGAGCGGCGTGATCATCGGCCAGACCGTGGGAGAGGGCGCGATCGAACGCGCGAAGAAGGAGGGCTGGACGTTCCTGTTCCTCTCCGTTCTCGTGGGGATCGCCGCCGGCATTCTCGTCCTGATCCTCGGCGAGTGGTCCATCAGCCTGTATGAGATCGAGCCGGCGACGGTACAGATCGCCGTCGCCATGATGGAAGCGAGCGCGGTAATCGTCTTCTTCCAGTCCATCCAGACCACGCTCTCCAAGGGCATTCTGCGCGGCGGCGGGGACACGAAGTTCCTCATGGTCGCGGACATCATCTTCCAGTGGGTGGCCTCCATCCCCCTCGGCGCGCTCGCCGGGCTTGTGCTCCATCTCGATCCTGCCATCGTGCTGGTCGTGCTTCGGATCGATTTCATCATCAAATCCGTCTGGCTCGTGTTCCGCCTCAAGGGCGACAAATGGATCCACAGGGCGAAGAGCATGTAAAAAAACGCAAAAGAAAAGGGCTTGCCGTCCGTTTCCCGGAGGCAGGCCCTTTTTCGTGCTTTTTCAGCTGAGGTATCCCTCTCTCGCCTTCACGCCGAAGCGCCCCTCGAGCAGGTGCATCTGCGCGTCGGTGATCGTGTTTTTCAGCGGCAGGTGGGCGATCTTCATGTAGATCTCCGCCGCCTTCTCCGCCGTCTCGATCAGCCCGAACGTCTCGTCCAGATCCTTGCCCGCGCCGTAGATCCCGTGCTGGCTCCACACCACGAGCCGCGCGGTCTGCATCTTCTCCGCGGTCGCTTCGCCGATCTCGTTCGTGCCGCAGAGCATCCACGGCAGCACGTTCACGCCGTCCGGGAAGACGACGATGCACTCCGTGCACATCTGCCAGAGCGTGCGGGTGAACGCCTTTTCGTCGAGGTCGTGGACGTAGGTCATCGCGAGGAGGTTCCCCGGGTGACAGTGCATGACGACGCGGTTCTGCGGATCGACCCGCAGCCGCGCGACATGGCTCATGATATGGGCGGGGAACTCGCTCGTGAACTGCCCGCCGTCGGTGTAGCCCCAGAGGAGCTCGGCGCTCTGCCCGCCGTCGGTCAGCCGCACGATCCCGAGGTTCGCGGCCGGGTCGTGCTCGACGTTTTTGAAATACTTGCCCGTCCCCGTGACGAGAAACGTCTTCCCGGAAAGCTCCGGCGCGGCAAAGCCCGTGGGGATCGTGCGCAGCACCGGCGCGTCGGCGAGATATTCCGCAGCCTCCGCGTCTTCCAGCATCAGGGAGATGTTGCCGCCGTTGCGCTCATCCCAGCCGTGCGCGTACATATTGCTCGCCGTGCGCACCATTTCGGTGAGGAACGGCGCGGTCAAAATGTCTTTCATTCTGTCTTCCTCCTCGTTTATCGCGTGATGACGTCCACCGGCACGTTGAAGATCTTCGCGACCTTCAGGATCGTGTCGATGTGCCGGCCCGAAGCCGCCGCCATGTGGTGCGTCGGCCCGGCCTCGCTCCATTTATTGCAGAACGCCCGCGCGCCGCAGGTGAAGCGCGTGCGCATGTTGGTGTCGCCGAACGTGAAGATCGGTCCCTCCTCGTTCACGCCCTCCGCTGTGACGAACTTGAAGTGCCCGTCGCGGTCCTGCGTGATGCCGAGATACGTCACCGGCCCGAGGTGCGGATAGAACTGCGTGAGGTACCCGCCGCCGGTCTTGCCGTGGAACACCGGCACGATCTTCATCGTCGGCTTTTTCGCGGAGATGTCCGCGTCGCCCGAGCCGGAATGCCCGATGATGCAGATGTCCTCGTTGAAGTCGATGGAATACATCTCGGAGAGCTGGCCCATGCCGGAGATCGTTTTCAGGATGCTCATCGCCATCGCGACCTTGATGTCGCCCTCCACGGCGCACGCGACGCCCTGCTTGATGAGCATGGAGAACGCCGGGATCAGCATGGAATCGAGCACGCCCGCCTTGCCCGTCGCAAAGCCGTCGTAGTGGGAGGCGATGAAGGCGATCTTCTCCTCCTTCACCCACGCCTCGAACGCGACGACGTACTTCGCCATCTCCCAGACCTTCTCGACGGTGCCGCCGCCCTCGATCTCGAACGTGTCGAGGATCTCCTGCGCCTTCCTACGGATCGCATCCTCATCCGTGATGTCGTCGGCGATCGCCCACATCTTCTCCCAGTCGAACTGCTTCGTGTAGAGGAACATCCGGTTATAGAGGTTCGTCTCGTCAATGTAAAGGTCCATCATGCCGGGGTACGGCCGCCCGATCTGCGCGAGGTTCGTGTCGCGGAAACGGCGGCGCACCTGCGCGGCGCGGCACCAGTCCTCGAGCTCCGCCTGCACCTTCGCATCGCCCCCCTCGACGACGCCCGTGACGACCGCGTGCCGCTTCCCGGCGCGCTCCAGATCCGCCACCATCTCGCCGACCGCCCCGCACGCGTACAGCTCGCCGAGCCATGTCACGATGTCGGTGTGCGCGTAATCCGGCGCCTTTTTCTTCTGCACGTTCACGAGCACTACCGGCACGTCCAGATCCCGGACGGCGGGGAGCATGTTGTAGCTCGTCGCGTAGGTCAAAAGCTGCAGGATCACGAGGTCCACGTCCGCCGCACGGAACCTGTCCCCCGCCGCCTGCGCCAGCTCCTTCGTCGTGACGATGCCGCCGTCCACGAGCTCGACGGTATCCGGCAGCGTCTTCTTGAACGCCGCAAACTGCGACGCAAATTCCTCCGCGAGCGACGGAAACTGCGGCAGATACGGTCCGTGCGCGATCGCAAACACGCCGACTCTCGCTTTTGTTTCCACTAACATGAGAACTCCTCCTTTGCGGTCTTCATCTGTATTTTCAGGTTTCCCAGCGCCGTCGCCTCGATGGGCAGCGCGATCACCTTTTTGCCTGTGACTTTCTCGGTCTCTTCGTTCAGGAACACGTTCTTCGCCCCGCCGCCGACGATGTAGAGCTGGTTATACGTCTCTCCGGTGTTGGCTTCGAGCTCTTCTAGCGCCTGCTTGTAGCTCGCCGCGAGGCTGCGGTACGCACAGCGCAGGTAGTCGGCGGCGGTCTTCGGCGTTTCGGAAAGTGCCGCGTCAAACGCCGCCCTCATGCTCTTCGGCGCGAGGAACGCGTCGCCGTTCGCGTCCACCAGCCCGTCAAACGCGCTTTCGAGCACCGCCTGATCCAGCACGCGGAACGGCACATCGGGCGCGAGCTCGTCCTTCAGGCGGTTGACGAGCCACATCCCCATGATGTTTTTCTGGTAGCGGTTATAGCCGACGCCGCCCTCGTTCGAGTAGTTCGCGGCCTCGCTCTTCGCGTCGGTCAGGGGCTTTGCGGTCTTCACGCCGAGCAGCGACCATGTCCCGGAGGAGATGTACGGGACGTTCCCTTCCATCGGGATCCCCTCCACGGCGGAGGCGGTGTCGTGCGTCGCGCAGAGCACGACGCGGATCCCCTCGTATTCCCCGAGCACCGCGCCGGGCTGCGTCAGCGGGCCGAACAGCCGCTTCGGAAGCCCGAGCTGCTCGATCAGCGCCATGTCGAACGCCCCCGTCTCGGCGTTCACCAGACCCGTCGTCGTGGCGTTCGTGTATTCCTTCGCCTTCACGCCGGTGAGCTTATAGAGCAGATATTCCGGCACCATGAGGAAATCCGTCGCGTTTTCGAGCCTGCCCTTTTCGAGGTCGTCAAAAAGCTGGTACACCGTATTGAACGGCTGGAACTGGATGCCCGTCCGACGGTAAAGCTCGGAAAACGGGACCTTTTCGTGCACCCTTTTGATGACGGCTTCCGTGCGGCCGTCGCGGTACGCATAGCACGGGAAGAGTTCCTTTTCGCCGTTCATCAGGACGTAATCGACCGCCCAGGTGTCGATCGAAAGGCTCTCGATCTCCCCGAACCGCGCCTTTGCCGCCGCGACGCCCTTCTTCACATGGTCGAGCAGACTTTCCATGTCCCAAAGGAGATGGCCGTCCCGCTCGGTCACGCCGTTCGGGAACCGGTAGACCTCCTCCGTCTGCAGCCTGCCGCCCTCGAGCCAGCCCACGATGTGCCGCCCCGAGGACGCGCCGATGTCGATCGCAAGATAACGCTTCATAGAATGCCCCCTTCTCCTTTTGCTGCGGGGAACCAAGGCGCGCTTTTGAAAAAACCGCGTCCAAAGTCCCTCTTTGCTTTTATCATACACCGGAGAACGGCAAAAGAAAAGGTCCCCACACGACAAAAACAGGGACCTTTCTTGCAGTCTTTTCGGTTCTCTCCGGATGCGGAAACGGAAGAAGACCGGCCTCGATCCAAAGGCCGGTCCCCTCCGTGTTCGAATGCCCGCAGTCCGCGCATCATTCGGCGCGGGAAAAAGCCCGGGCAAAAGGCGTCTTACGCTTTCGGAAGATCTTTCTGCGCGGTGACGTACTCGTACATCATCTCGTCCTTCTTGCTTTCCATGCCCTCATGGGAGACGATCTCGTCGCCGAGGTCGATCCAGCCGTGGTTCTCGCCGCTTTCCGGCCAGTACGGGAGGCCCTCGCCGTTCGGGTCGCCGGTCTTCATGAAGTTCGCCCAATAGCTGCTCATCTCGTCGGCAAGCTTCTCGTCATACTCCGTCCACGGGCGGATGGGCGGCACGTTGCTCGCGCCGCTCTTGCCCACGCGCAGGGAGGCGAACGTGTACCAAAGCTCGGAGGAGTGCCATGCCATGGCGATGTCCGGGTCGCGCAGCGGGTTTTTCTTATCCTCCGGCACGCCGGGCGCGATGTGCGAGAACACATAGCTGTATGTCTTCGCGCCGGGGAACTTCTTGGCGCGGTACTCGCCGAAGCAGAGGTTCTTCATGTTGCCGCCGAAGCCCGTGAGGCCCTCGACCGCGAGGCGCTTGGAGAGCTTGTTCGCGTCCGCGTCGGAGACAGGGAAGAGCGCCTCAAAATCGTACTTCGCGTAGATCTCTTCGCCGAGGACGTCCTTTGCCGCAGCGTAGAAGTCCTGCGCGGTCTCGATGGGCTTTCCGCCGAGAACGAAGCCCTTGGACAAAACGCACTCGCCGTAGTTGCCGCCCGCGAGGTAATCGAGCTGCCCCGCGTATTTCTCGAAGCTGACCGCCGCGTCCTGCTCCGGCACCCAGACCCCGTCAAAGACCATGTTGCCCGGCTTGCGGACCGCGGTCGGGTCCATGAAGCCCTTGTCGATCCCGTTGAAGACCTCGGCGTCCGCCGCGCGAAGCTCCTCGAGCGTCACGTTCTCCGCAAAGCCGAGACTCTTCATATACGCCACGCCCTCGGCCTCAGCCTGCGCCATCGTCGGATAAGTGCCGGTCCAGTTCAGGCTGCTCTGGTTGATGACGCGCCGGATCTTCCCGGCCGCCTGCGGGCAGCGCGCCAGCGCGCCGGTCTTCGCCGTGCCGCCGGACTGTCCGCCGATCGTGATGTTCTCGGGGTCGCCGCCAAACGCCGCGATATTCTCGCGCACCCAGTCGAGCGCCTTCACCTCGTCCATCAGGCCGTAGTTGCCGCTGATGCCGCCCTGCTCCGCCGAAAGCTGCGGCAGGGAGAGGTAGCCGAAAACGTTCAGCCGTTGGCCGACGCTCACGACGACGACGCCCTTCTTCGCGAGCACCGTCGGGTTGAACTCCACTTCATAGCTGTACCCGGAGGAGAGCCCGCCGCCGTGGAACCACATATAGACCGGGCGCTTTTCTTCGGCGCTCTCGGCGTCGGTCGCGATGTTCAGATAGAGGCAGTCCTCGCTGTACGCGGTGTAGCCCATATAGTAGAAGTCAGAAGCCCACGGCTCAAAGAACGGGCTGCCATACGGCTGCGACGGCTGCATCGGGCGCGGCCCGTAGGCGTCGCAGACCCGCACGCCGTCCCACGGCGCGGGATCGACCGGCGGCTTCCAGCGCAGCTCGCCGACGGGCGGCGCGGCGTAGGGCACGCCCTTAAAGAGCAGGACGTCTTCCTCCTTCACGCCCTGTACCTTGCCGTACTTTGTGTTCACGATTCCAAGTGCCATTGTAACTTACCTCCTAAAATAACATTCAAATGATTACTTGCCTGTGTAGAGCGGGCTTTGCACGACGCGCAGATGGTTCTGGTATTCGTTCGTCCCGTAGATCGCGTCGCGGATGTTGACCAGCTCGATCCCGTGCTCCCGGATCCAGCCTTTGACCTCCTCGGAGCAGAGCGCGTGCACGTCCACCGAGCGCGCGGTGATGTAATTCCGCGCGTTCGGGCCGTAATCCCCGAGGCGGTACACAAATATTACCGTCTCAGAGTTTTTGGAAGACCCGCACCGCCGGGTGGTCTTCCATGGCGGACATCCCCGTCTGCTCCCCAAACACCATGATCTTCGGGGAGGCGGCGGTGTAGCCCGTCCATTCGGGAAGGCCCTTCCCGTTCGGGTCGCCGGTCTTTGCGAAATTTGTCCAGAAATCCATCATCTCGGCGGAGATGCGGCGGTCCGTCTCACCCATTTTGCGCCAGCAGCGGTCGAGCGTCCCGTGGACGTACCAGAGCTCCGCGGAGTGGAACGCGCCCTCCTCGCTCGGGTTGCCCTCCCCGTCCGGCAGCGGGTGATCGAAGCAGTAAACCCACGGCGTGCGCTTTCCGGCCTTTTCCTGCATCCGCGCCCAAAGCTGATAGCCGTAGACCATGCCGTCCGCCATCATGTCTCTGTGGAAAGCCGCCGCGTCTTCTTCGGTCTTCACGCCGTAGATCTCGCGCATCGCGTCCGCCGCGAGCGGGAAATCCTGATCGATCGTGCCGTTCACGATCTCGAGCGTCTGCGTTATGCCGGGCGGCAGCATCCCCATCCGGCCGCCCTCGTGCGAGCAGCAGCCGATGATCATCGGAATGTCGCGGGCTTCGCCGTTTTGGAGCATCGCGGAGGTGTCGCCGAACACGACGTAGTTGTCGATGACGGAGCTCATGATCCCGAGCTCCCGGCCCATCTTCATGGAGATCTCGAAGATCTTCTCCGCAGGGAGCGCGCGCATCTCGGCGATGGACGCGCAGCCCGCCGCCTTCTGGAACGCGAGGCCGATCTTCTCCCCCTCTTCAAGCGGAACCGCGCCCATCATGGAGGCCGCGCCGCCGCCGGATTCGCTGATGCCCTTGCCGATCAAGCCCTCAAAGCGCGGGCTCGTCGCCATGACCTGCACGTCGTGCGCGCCGCCGGACTGCCCGAACATGGTGATGTTTTCCGGGTCGCCGCCGAAGGCTTCGATGTTGTCGCGGATCCACTCCGCCGCGGCGATGTGGTCGAGGTGGCCGTAGTTGCCGCTGCCTCCGTAGCCGCTCTCGGCCGTCAGCTCCGGGTGCGCGAGGAAGCCGAACACGTTCAGACGAAAACCCACAGAGACATAGATCACGCCGCGCGAGGCGAGCGCTTCGCCGTCGAACTCCGGCTCGTAGGAATAGCCGCCCATGTTGCCGCCGCCGTGGACCCACATCATCACGGGCAGCTTCTCTCCCGCCGCCTTCGCGGGCGTCCAGATGTTGAGGTAGAGGCAGTCCTCGCTGCAGCGGATGCCCTCGTAAAGCGGAAATTCCTTCCCGTAAAAGCTCTCCGGGTCGTTGTAGAAGAACTGCATCGCCGCCGGCGCGAAGGACTCGCATTTCCGCACGCCCTCCCACGGCTCGGGCGGCTGCGGCGCTTTCCAGCGCAGCTCTCCGACGGGCGGCGCGGCGTAGGGGACGCCCTTGAAGACCGAAACACCCTCCGTCGCGGTGGGCAGGCCGGAGACTTCCCCGTACTTTGTTTTCGCGTTCAAGATCATAAATGGACCTCCTTCAAACGGGCGCAGCGCCCGGATGACGTGCTCCCGGCGCCGCGATGGGTTCGTTCAGTCGATCTTCGGTTCCGGGTACTTGTTGCGGACCAGCCATGCGCCGTAGCGCGGCATGATCTCCTTCTGGTGAAATTCATCGAGCTTGCGCAGCGCCTCGAGCTTCGCGGGCATATTGCAGCCGTTCACGAGGCGGTCCAGCAGCTTCTCGCCCTCTTCGGCGAGCGCCTCCACCTCTTCGCGCGTCTGGGGCGCGGTGCTGATGCCGCCATGCTCGAGCACGTTGCCGTACTTCCACGCCGTGGCGTAGCCGCCGTTTTTCGGCTGCAGCGTCTCGATGACGCCCGCGGGGAGCTGGTGCCCGAGATCGGATTCCGGCGTGATGACGATCTCCGGGTTGCTGCCGAGCCCCAGCGGGATGTCGTCGAGCCGGTTCATCATCTTATAGCTCGCGAAGAGCAGGGAATCGAAGCCCTTCATGCTCGAGGCGAGCCCGGCCTCCTGCATCAGGCTCATCATGTCATAGTATAGCAGGGGGACCTTCGTCTCGTCAAGGAACTGCGTCAGCATCGGGATGATCGTCATATAGGCCGGGCCGTGTCCGGTGAGGAAGACCTGCCGGCGGAAGCCCTGGTTCAGCAGCGACTGCGAGACCGCGCGCAGGTATGCCGCGCCGTCCGTCATGCTGACATAGACCGTGCCGCGTCCGATATCCGTCGCGCCCGGATGGAAATAGATGAGGTGGGGGAGCACGAGGCCGTCGCACTGCTCGGCGAGCTTATACGCGAGCGCTTCCACGCCCACATATTCGCAGTCCATCGGCAGCGGACCGTGCAGCTCCACGGTGCCGACCGGGATGAAGATGACATCGTTCCGCTTCAGGTATTGCTCCGCCTCCCAGTTGGTGAGCGCGCAGAGATTGCGCGTGCGCATTTTCTCGGACATTTTGCATTCCTCCTTGGACATTTTGCATTACTCCTTGAATTTGAGTGTCCCGCCGAGGATCGGCGGGACACTGTGGGATCCGATGATTCAGCGTGCCATGAAGGCGTCGTAGGCCTCCTGCACGATCTCGACCGCGCGGCCGACATTGAAACTGTTGATCGTTTCAAGGTACGCGTCGTATTCATCGAGCGAAATGACGCCGCTGATGAACTGAGGCGTTTTCTCATCGACAACGGTCTGCACATCCGCCATGATCTTGGAATACTCGGTGTAAAGCTCCGGCGCCATGCCGAGGTCGCCCGGGGCGGGCATCGCCATGGAGTTGTCGCCGCGGCTCCAGACGTCATAGCAGACGACGTCCTTTTCCGGGACGGAATCGAGCTCGCGGAACCAGGCCTGATACACCGGGCGTGCGGGCGGGAAGGTGAAGTACGCCTGCGCCTGCGCGAAGGAGAGGCCATCCTCGTTCGCCTTGATCTTGTCGGTGAAATGCGGCTCGCCATTCTCGTCAAACTCGAAGGTGTCGCCTTCCACGCCGTAGTTGCAGAAGAGCGCGCCTTCCTCGGTGAAGGTGTAGTCGAAGAGCTTCAGGCATTCTTCCACATACTCGCTCCCCTCGGAGATGGAGAGGCCCATCGTCGGGGTCGCGCCGGAAAGAATGGTCTGCTGGAAATGATGGGTGTCGCCGGCGTTCTTCATCGGGGTGTAGACCGGGATGAAGTTGTCCTCGTCGCCCTCGATCGCCGCTTCCCACATCGCAACGTTCGTGTAGATGCCGACGAACGCGCCCGTGTGGCCGGTGGTGATCATCGCGGTGTCGGGCAGGATGGAGACTGGGGAGGTGGAGGCCATGAAGTCGGGATCGATGAGGCCCTTCTCATACCAGTCGTGCATCGTGGTGACGTATTCGCGCCAGCCTTCTTCCGCCGGGCCGAACTTCACCGTGCCGTTTTCCTGATACCAGGCCGGCGTTACGCCGAAGCCCATGGTGAGATTGTTGAACACGCCGTCGTAGCCGGTCTTCGCGAGCAGCATCGGGGCGGTCGCGCCGCACTCATCCTTGAACGCGGTGAGCATCTCTTCCCAATCCTCGAAGGTCTCCGGGACGTCGAGGCCGCACTTTTCGAGCCAGTCGCCGCGGACATAGAGGCCGGCCCACGGTCCCTGCGGACGCTGCATCAGCTGGCCGACGGCGCCGATGCGCCCGGAGCCGGTGTACGCGGAGCGGCGGACGTTCTCGTCATAAGTATCGGCGAAGTCGTTGAGCGCCTTCATATAGTTGGGGCAGAACTCGGGCACGAGATCGGTGAGATCCATAATGTAGCCGTCGTCGATGCAGGCGTCAAGGCCGCCCGGATAGCCGGAACCCGTGTGGCGGATCATGTCCGGGAGGTCGTCAGAGGCAAAGAGCAGGTTGTACGCCGTCGTCTCGTTGCCGGTCGCCGGGTGGTCGAACACGATGTGGATGTTCGTCTTCTCCTCCAACTGCTGGAAGAAGGGCGTCTCGTTCATGTTATCGACAAGCGCGGTCAGGTTGGAATCCATGCTGTCGAAAACGGTGATCTCGATCTTCTCATCCACGATCGGGAGCTTGAACTCGCCGGGCTCTGCGGTCTCGCCGCTCGGCGTTTCTTCGGAGGTCTCCCCTCCGGCCGCGGGCTCGGAAGTGTTGTCCGTGCTGGCGGTGCTGCTGTCCCCGCCCGCCGTGCTGGTGCTGTTCGAGCCGCCGCCGCTGCACGCGGTGAAAGCGGAAAGGGCCAGCAGCGCGGCAAGGACCAGCGCGAGCAATTTGGTGGTCTTCATAATGCGTTCCTCCATTTCAGAGTCTTGCTGCTTTGCGCAGCGTTTTTTGTTTCACTGTCTTTTCCTTCGCAGCGCCTTTGACGCATTCGGCGCAGGCAAAAGGTCGGGCGGTGTGGATCGTGGCCTTATTATAGCGCGGCCGGCCTTTTGAAGTAAATTGCCACTTTTGGGGGATGGAGTGCCGTTTTTTTAGGGAAGCCGCGCGGCCCCGGCGCTTTGCTCCGCGGTGCAAAAAAAGGCAATCGTCAAAAAATGGCCATCCGGGAAAATCGCCGCGCCGCTCAAAAAGGCAAAAAATAGCAAAGGAACGCAAAACCCGGCTCTGGAAAAAAGGCCCGCCTCTTTATATAATGAGTAAAAAGAGCTCGCGGCGACGCCGCGAAGCTGTCTGGAAAGGACGGTTCTGCACTATGAGAAAATTCACCTGGGCAGCCATCAAGAAGGATCTGCGCAAGCATTGGGCGCTGTATCTGATGGCCGTACCGCTGATCGCCTTCTTCGTCGTTTTCGCGTATATGCCCATGGGCGGTCTGCTGATGGCCTTTGAGAACTACAAGCCGAACAAGGGGTTCTTCGGGAGCCAGTTCGTGGGCTTCCAGAACTTCCTGGACTTCTTCGGCTCCCCGTTCGCCTACCGCACGATCCGCAACACGCTGGTCATCAGCCTCCTGCAGCTCGTCATCGAGTTCCCGCTGACCATCATCTTCGCGCTGCTCATCAACGAGCTCGCGCTGGGCAAGTTCCGCAAGACGGTCCAGATGCTCACCTACATGCCCTACTTCATCTCCATGGTCGTCATGGCGGGCATCATCGTGGACTTCGTCAAGAGCACCGGCGTCATCGGCCAGTTCGTCGGCCTCTTCACCGGCACGCCGACCAACCTTCTGGGCGATCCGAAATACTGGCGGCCGCTATATATAGGAACGAACCTATGGCAGGGGTTGGGATTCGGCAGCATCATCTATGTGGCGGCATTGTCCGGCATCGATCCGACGCTCTATGAGGCCGCCGAGATCGACGGCGCGACCCGCTGGAAGCAGACGATCCACGTCACGCTGCCCGGCATCTCCACCACGATCATCATCATGCTGATCCTGCGCATCGGCTCCATCATGGCCGTCGGCCAGGAAAAGACCATCCTGCTCTACAACCCCCAGGTCTACGAGACCGCGGACATCATTGCCAGCTTCATTTACAGAAAGGGCCTGCTGGAATTTAACTACGGCTACAGCACGGCGGTGAGCCTGTTCAACTCCGTCATCAACTTCGTCCTGCTGGTGACCACCAACCAGCTCAGCAAGAAGTTCTCCGAAGCCAGCCTGTTCTGATCCGAAAGGGAGGGAAATCTATCATGGTCAAAAACAAAACGCTCGGATACCGGCTCTTTCTGGCGTTCGATTATCTCATTCTCACCGTGTTCTCCGTCCTCTGCCTGCTGCCCGTCCTGCATGTGGCGTTTGCCTCTTTCTCCGACCCCGCATGGGTCATGAGCAAATCCGGCCTGATCCTGATGCCCCACGGCTTCAACATCGACGGCTATAAGCAGATCTTCACGAACCGCTCCCTCATGGGCAGCTACGGCAACACCATCCTCTACGTCTTCTCCTCCACCGCCATCGGCCTGCTCGTCACGGTGCTCGGCGCGTATCCTCTGGCGAAAAAGGAAGTGCTCTTCTCGAACGTCCTCATGCTCTTCATCTCCTTCACGATGCTGTTCAACGGCGGCATGATCGCGTTCTACATCGTTGTCAAGAACATCGGCCTGCTCGACACCCGCTGGGCGGTGATCCTGCCCACCTGCGTGAGCGCCTTCAACCTCATCCTCGTCCGCACGGCGATGTCCACCGTCCCGCCCGCGCTGGAGGAATCCGCCATGCTCGACGGCGCCGGCCCCGTGCGCATCATGTTCCAGATCGTGCTCCCGCTCATCAAGGCGACGATCGCGACGGTGATCCTCTACTACGCCGTGGCGCACTGGAACGAGTGGTTCAACGCGTCCATCTTCCTCAAGGACCGCAGCAAGTTCCCGCTGCAGCTCATCTTGCAGGAGATCCTCATCGCGAACGACAACGCGAGCAACGCCACACAGTCCGGGCAGCTCTCCGGCAACGCGGACCTGTACAAGCAGCTCATGAAATACTGCACCATCATGGTCGCGACCGTGCCGGTCCTGTGCTTCTACCCCTTCATCATGAAGTATTTCGAAAAGGGCGTCATGATCGGCTCCATCAAGGGATGATCCCCTTTCGCCCCGTTTCCCAAAACACAAAAGACGTGGACGGCTTTCCGCCGCCCACGTCTTTTCCGTTTCTCATTCTTTTCCGTGCGCTTTGTTCTTCTGCTCGATCTCCTGATACTGCCCGGGCGTGATCCCCTCATACCGCTTGAACGCGCGGATCAGCGCCCTCGATTCCTGATACCCCACCTTCACCGAGGCGTCCTGCACGGTGCAGCCCGCGTCCAGCATCTCCTTCGCCTTTGCGATGCGCGTGAGATGGATGCTGTCCAGCACGCCGATGGAGGTGAACTTTTTGTATGTCCGGCTCAGGTGGGAGATGTTGAGCGAAAACACCTTCGCGAGGTGCGAAACGTCCAACTGGGGATCCGCGTAGTGCGCCTCGATGTACGTCTGCACCTCCTGCACCCACGCGGGCGTTCCGGCGGCGCGGTCCTGTTCCTCCTGCAGCGCGATGAGCTTTTCGAAGAGGACGTCCACTTTCTCCCGCAGGCCGCTCAACGACTGCTCTGCGAGGAGGCTGTTCAGCACGGCCTCCAGCTCTTCCATGCTGCTTTTCGGGACCGAAGCTGAAAGCGACTCGAAGAGATTGCTGATGAGCCCGTGGATCCTGTACCGCTCCTGCCTGAAGTGCCTGAGATCCTTCGAGACGCCGGAAAGCTGCTCCGTCAGCAGCCGGTGCGCCTCCTCATAGTTTTCCACGGCGAGCAGGTTCATAAAGCGCTTTTCGATGCTCGGCATATCCGCGCTCTCGAGCCCGCCCATCGCGCTGATGGAGGAGGAGAACAGGATGTCCGGCACATCGTCGCCCCAAAATTCCTTGTAGCGGTCCATCTCATCCGCGACGGAAAGCAGCTCCGGCAGATCCTCCAAACGCTTGCAGGAGCCGGTGAAGAAGACGTGCAGGCCGACGTGCAGCACGTCCCTGTGAAAATCGCCGATCTCCGTCAGCACGCCCTGCATGGCCTCTTCCTCCGGGTCCTCCGGCTGGCAGAGGCACACGACCTCTTTTTCATGCGCGATCGCCACGCCGCCGTTTTGGCAGAGCAGCTCTTCGATCACGTTGCAGCCCGCGTAGAGCATCATCTCCTGGTCGAGATGGCCCTCCTGGATGAAGACCGATCCCGCCACCGTGCGGTACTCAAAAACGATCAGGCTGATCGGCCCTTCATTCAGCCGGATCCCGTATCTCTCAATGCCCGCATCCACCCGGTCGGGCGGGATACGGCCGGTACACAGCCCATAGACGAAGCCCGCCTTCTTCTGGCGTTCGCTCCGCTGCGTCCAGTTCCGCGCGACGGAAGTCTCCTTTCGGTAGGCGAGCATCGCCTCCTGCAGAGAAGAGACCGCTTTCGCGTACCCCCCCCCGGAGTCTAATTTTAGGGCGTCCATGATCTTTTGGATCGGGTCCGCGAGCCGGCGGCTGAAATACAGGGAAAGGATCACGCCGGAAAAAACGCTCAAACCGAGGACCACCGCGAACAGGACAAAATATAAAACTCGGGAACGCGTGAACGCGCTGAGCGGGATGGCGAAGTAATAATTCCACTTGCTTTCCACAGAGCGCAGGCCGACCGTCAGGTACGGCGTCCCGTCGATCTTCATCGTCACCGGGGCCCCGTCGAGCGGAACGGCGGAATAATCCGGCGCGGAGGAAGAGACGGCGTCCCCGAAGCCGCCGCTGTCGATGTAAAGGGATTCCTCGCCGCTCTGCATACAGCAGACGCTCCCGTCTATCCAGTGCTCCGCGTTGGCGGCGCGCTTGAGATACGCCATAGAGAACCGCGTCAGCACCGTGCCGACCTTCCGGTAGGAGCTGTCCATCACGGAGACCATGTATACCAGCTCCGCGTCCTTCGTGCCCGGGTGCAGGATGCGCAGCTCTCCCTGCGGTTTTCTTTCGGAGAGGAACGCACGGAACTCCTCCGGCGTGAACCCGAGCTGCCGCGTATACGCGTCGAGGTTCACGCTCCTGTACCGGTACTCGCCGGTGAGCACGGAATCGGACGCGTCGAAATACACCGCCGTTTCGCCCTCGCCCTCGAGCAGGGTGTTCTGCTCCGAAATGATCTCGTCCAGCTCCCGGTAAGAGACCTGGTGGCTGACCTCCTCTTCCCGGATCTCCGACACGGACTGCGTGAGCGGATAAGAAGCGAGGAAGCTGCTGACACGCGAAACGGAACTGAGCCGGATATCCAGCTCCCGGCGGACCTGCCCGAGGAAAGCGATCTCCAGCGACTCGGCGTCCTGCCGCGCCTGCCGGATCGAATACGAGTACCCGCCGGCGAGCACCATCAGCGTGACCGTCAGCAAAAGAAGATACGTCACGAGCACCGACCAGAACAGTCTTTTCCCCGGCCTGTTTTTCGTCTCCGCAAACGGATGCTTCATGGCTTCCTCCTCTCCGGCGTTCTCCGCAGACCCGCCTTTTTCTCCCCCTCGCACCAGCTTTCTGAAGAAAGCTGGGCAAAGACTTTTGCGTCACCTACCTTTTCTGA
>CANRMW010000017.1 GCA_947631835.1 uncultured Clostridia bacterium
CTGCACGTCTTCGATCGGGACCGTGACTTCCGCGCCGTCCCGCTCGACGTTCGCGGTCTTCGGCGAAAGGCGCATCAGGCTGCGCAGCGCGTCGGTGGTCTTCCCCTTCGAGCGCGCCTCGAGCATTTTCCCGACGGTGATGAGCGTGAGGATCATCGCTGCGGATTCAAAATAGAGATCGTCCATCAGCGCCATCTGCTCGGCCATCGTCCCCGCCGCCGTCATGCGGAACAACGTGAACACGCTCCAGCCGTAGGACGCGCCCGCGCCCAGCGCGACGAGCGTATCCATGTTCGGCGCGCGGTGCAGCAGGCCCTTCACGCCGCTGACGAAAAACTTCCCGTTGACGATCATGACCGCCGTCGTGAGGAGGAGCTGCAGCAGCCCTTCGGCGAGGTGGTTCCCGCGAAAGAACGGCGGCACCGGCCAGCCCCACATCATCGCGCCCATCGAAAAATACATCAGCGTGAGCAGAAAGACGAGCGAAACGAGGAGGCGGCGTTTGAGCTTCGGCGTCTCCCGGTCCTCGAGCGCGTCGGCGTCATCGGCGGCGCTTTCGGTCTTCGCGCCCTTCACCGCCGCGCCGTAGCCGGCCTCCTCCACCGCGCGGATGATCTCCGCCGGGGCGGCTGTGCCCTCGACCCCCATGGAGTTCGTCAGCAGGCTCACCGAGCAGGACGTGACCCCCTGCACCGCCGAGACCGCCTTTTCCACCCGCGCGGAGCACGCCGCGCAGGACATCCCCGTCACTGTATACTGTGTCATCGATCCAGCCTCCTCAAAGCAGCTTTTGCAGCACAGAGACGAGCTCTTCCGTCGTCTCCGTGTGCCCGCTCTGTATATCCTGCACCACGCAGGTCCGGATATGCTCCGCGAGCAGCTCCTTCGCGAAGCCGTCCAGCGCGGCTGAAGCCGCCGCCGCCTGCACGAGGATGTCCGGGCAGTAGACGTTCTTTTCGAGCATCCCCCGGATGCCCCGGATCTGTCCTTCGACGCGGCTGAGCCGGTTCATGAGCTTTTTGAGCTCCTGCGGGGAGCGGTTCTTTGTTCTGCCGCAACAGCAGTCCGCCATTTCGATCCCTCCTCCCTGAAATACCCTTCCTGGGTATCCGTGAACCATTATATACCCCATCCGGGTATTTGTCAAGCGCTTTTTCTCCGCTTTTTTTCGGTGTATTCGGCGTGCGCAGAGGCTACGCCGGGCGGCGGAGAAGCGCGTTTGAAGCGCGCAAACGGCGGGCCGCGGAAAATACCGCGGCCCGCCGGGTCTGTTTTCTTTCGTTTTGCGGGGATACCCTCGGCTCATCTGCGTCTGCGGCGCACGGCGATCGTGACGAGCACGGCCGCAAGTCCCGCGCCGCCCGCGCACATCGCGACGATGAGCGGGGTGAAGTCCCGCGTGTCTCCGGTCTTCGGCACGGGCACCGGGGTCTCGGTCGGTCGGAGCGTCGGCACGGGGGACGGCGACGGCGTGGCGGAAGCCTTGCGCGTATAGGCGATCGCAAACGGGCTGAACGTGCCGGTGTAGAGGAGTCCCTCGGCGGTGACGACCGCATCGACGCGCTCCACATTCCCGCCGGTGAGGTGATAGAGCTTATAGACATAGTTTTCGGGATCGGCGGCCGCCTCCGGATAGGCGATGCAGACCGTCGCGCGCACGTCGTGGTCCGCCTCTCCGCTCTCCTTCGAGACGAGCGAGACCTCCGCGAACGCGACGCCGTCGCAGCCCGCGCCGATCTTCTGCGTCAGGACGGCGGCGTCCTCGGGGGAAACGGCCTCCACGCGGAGGACATAGCCGTCCGGGCAGGACATGACCGCGACGTCCAGATCCGCCTTGCCCCCGGCGGACGGCACGGCCGTCGGCACGACGGTCGGCGAGGCTTCCGGGGCAGTTTCCGTGGTGGTTTCCGGCGACGGCGCGGGGCTCTCGGCCGGCGCTTCGGACGAAGCGCGCGCGGGCACGGGCCGCACCGGGGTGACCGGCGCTTCCGGCTCCGGCGGGATCGAATCGTTCACGAGCGGGTCGGAGGGCGTTTCGGGCGGCACGAGCGCCTCCACGACGCCGCCGGCCTCCTCCTCCACCGCCGCGAGCGCGGCTGCGGAGCTGAACGTAACCTTCACGAGGGGCGCGCGATCCGCAGCGGTTTCGGGATCGATCTCAAAGGTATAGGACGCGGGGCGTTCGCCCTCGAGCGCGATGCGCTGCGAGCCAACGGTGATGCCGCTGATGACGCAGCCCTCGGCGGCGTTCGCGGTGATCTTCGCCGTCTGGCCCTCGCCGAGCGTGACCAGCGTGCCGGTCGCTTCGTCGGCAAAGCCGTCCGCCGTGACGCTCCCCTCACCTTCCGCAGAGAGGATGAACGTCTTCGTCTCCGGCGCGTCGGGGTCCTTCTCGACCGCGGCGACGGTGAACGGGCTGAACGCGCTGCAGGTGACGAGCAGGCCGTATTTCGTGATGACGCACGGGATCTCCTCGACGCCGTTCACGTTGTCGTTTTCGTCGCGCGTGAAGTGATACGCCTTAAAGGTGACGCCCTCGTTCTCGGGGCCGTAGCCCTCCGGGAAGCCGAGCATCAGGCGGATGGTCTTTCCGGTCTTCAGCGTCTTGCGGTTGCAGACGAGCAGGTTGATGTTGTAGCTCTTCTGGCTCATGATCTCGCGGCCGTCCTCTTTTTCGGAGAGGGCCTCCATCATGTTGTGCTCCTCGCGGTCGGTCGGATCGTCCACCACGAGCACCATGCGGTCGCGCAGGGCGGCGCTGTCGTATTCGGCGAGGTCGGTGAGGTTCCCGCCCTCGGTGACCCAGTTGGAATCGAAGCTGTACGCGTCGTCCAGGAGCGTCGGCTTGCCGTAGACGTTGAGGTCGATGCCGGAACGCCAGAGGCAGCAGGACGCGCCGCGGTGGGTCGCGGCAAACTGGAACTCCATCGGCGGGAGATTGCTGCTCACGCCGACCGCGTTCCCGACCGTGAACACATAGAGGACGCTGTCGTCGATCCACATTTTGCTCGGGGTGAACTCGAAGCGGACCGTCGTTCTCTGGTTCTCGTAATCGTTGATAAATTCATAGCTGTGGAGCGTGCTGTTCTCCTTGCCGGAGTTGTAGTCCTGCACCTCGTCGCTGATGTTCTCGCAGCGGAAATCGAGCGTGATCGGCGCGTCGCCGTTCACGGGCTTTAAGATGTCGTCGTAGGTCAGCTCCATGACCTGCACGCCCTCGTCAATGTAGAACCGGCCGTTCACATAGTCGTCTGTCGGGATCACATACGGGCAGCCGTGGTAGTCGCCGTTGGGGTTCTCATACACGGCGGTCTCGGCGAGCAGATGAGCCGAATCGCTCTTGTAATACTGTTCCTCGAGCAGTGCGGTGCCCTCGTCGGTGCCGACGCCCGCGTTGAGGTAATCCACCAACGGCTGCGCGGTCCACACGTCCGTCACGGCGAACTGGATGTATTTCGTCTGCGGCAGGGCGAGGAAGTTCTCCGTGCCGTCGTCGGTGAAGAACGGGTTTTCGGGGTACATTTCCGGGATCACATAGACCCAGCCGGAATCCCGGACGACGGTGTACTCCGTGCCGTCCTCGGCCATGTCGGTGTCCTCGTTGAAGAAGCGGACGAGCAGATAGAAGCCGTCCTCGCGCATGGCGACGGCGCTCTTGCCGTTGTAATCGACGGAGTAGCCGCCCGCGTCAATGCCCTCCATCGGGACCTTCGCATAGCGGACGTGCAGACCGGGGATGTTCTCGTCAGAGACATCGATCGTGCCGTAGCGCTCGGGCGCGAGCGAAGGATAGTAAAATTCAAAGTTCGCGGAGGAGACCACGCCGTTCGGGATGTGGTTCCGCTGCTCCGTGCGGCGGCCGACGAGGAAATATTCCGTTCCCTCAAAGCCCTCGACCCCGTCCGTCTCCTTGCTGTCCGCGCGGCTGGGATCGTCCATCGTCACATCGACCATGTACCAGTGCGTCCCGGTCTCGCCCTCCATCTGCACATAGTTCCAGATATGCTGCTCCGGCGCGCCGTCCGGGCGGACATACACGCCCGAGACCATGACGCACGGATAGCCGAGCTCGTCCATCGCGGCCTTGAACGCGCGGGTGTACGCCTCACAGACGCCCTCGCGGTTCACGAGCGCGCCGTAGGCCGTGCGGATGCTGCCGAGGTTCTCCGGCTTGACCTTTCCCTCCTTGCGGTAGGAGGTGTTCAACGTGATGTAGTTGTGCACCGCGAGGATCTTCTCCTCGTCGGTGGCCTTGCCGTCCGCGGCGGCGACGGCCTTTCTCAGGCCCTCGTCGTATGCCGCGAGTGCTTCCTCCACGTCCTGCTCGCTCTCAAAGCCGTAGGTGTAATAATCCGCCGTGCGGCCCGCGCCGAGCACGACATGGTGTTCGTCGCCGCTCTTGACGATGCTGACGGTGAGATTCGAAAAATCGACGTAGAACACGCCGGGGTGATCCATGTAATAGGCGTCGCGCGCCGCGCCGTAGGCCCGCAGCAGGCGGTCCGTGCCGTATCCCTCGACGGGATCGACATACTGTGCGACCGTCTCCGCAGGGATGTATCCGTGCTTCGTCAGGTCATACGCGCCGGTACCGGTCCGGAAGATCCCCTCGGCCTCCATATTTTCCATGGCCTCGTAAAACGCCAGCGCCGTGCCGTCGGTGAGCTGGCTGCGGAACCAGCCGTTCTCCGCGCCGCCCTCGGCGGACGCCGTGAACTGCGTGAACGGGATGCAGGAGAGCAGGATCCCGAGGACCAGCAAAAGACTCAAAACACGTTTCTTCATTTGAACAACCCCCTCATGGGCGGAACTTGACATAATTATAGCGGAGAAAAAGGGAAAAAGCAAGAGGAAAACAAAAAATTATGTAAATTTTCCTTTTCTCGGCGCGCCGGATTTTCAGCTTATTTTCGAAATACCGGGAGGATTTTATGTTGCGAAACGGCACAGGATGTGGTACAATGGAGAAAACCAAGAGAGAGAGGCACAATATGCGGATTTCTGAGATCCTCAGCACGCACACCGTCACGGTATCCTGCGAGGTTTTCCCGCCGAAGGCCGGAAAACCGCTTGAAAATACGAGGGAAGTCGTCCGGGAGATCGCAAAGCTCTCCCCGAGCTTCATGAGCGTCACCTACGGCGCGGGCGGCTCGAACGCCGAAAACTCGCTTTCCGTCGCGCGGGAGGTCGAAAAAAACGGGCGCACGGCGCTCGCGCATCTGACGTGCGTCGGCATGACGGAAGAAAAACTTATGTCGTCTCTCGACGCCTGTAAGGAGAGCGGCATCGAGAACATTCTCGCGCTGCGCGGAGACATCCCGGAGGGCGAGGGCGCGCCCTCCGTCTTCCCGCACGCGAGCGACCTGATCCGAAGAATCAAGGCGGCGGGGGACTTCTGCGTGGGCGGCGCGTGCTACCCGGAGGGCCACCCGGAATCGAAAAACAGCGTCGCGGATCTGGACGGCGTGAAGCGCAAAGTGGAGGCCGGGTGCGAGTTCCTGACGACGCAGATGTTCTTCGACAACAACGTCCTGTACAGCTACCTGTTCCGGCTGATGAAGAACGGGATCCGGGTGCCGGTGCTCGCGGGGATCATGCCCGTGACGAACGCGAAGCAGCTCGGGCGCATCGGCGGGCTGGGCGATCGTGGACCGCTTTGCGGACCGGCCCGCTGCGATGGAGCAGGCGGGCATCGCCTACGCGACGGAGCAGATCGTCGATCTGATCGCGAATGATTTCACGCACATCCACATCTACACCATGAACCGGCCGCACATCGCGGCGAAGATCATGGCGAACCTTTCGGAGGTCATTGGCACATGACGCTGAACGAACGCGAGGCGCTGCGGTATCTCGGCTTTCGGAACGCCGCGCCGGACGAGCGGACCGCGGCGCTCGTCCGGGAGCTGGGCAAAGCGTTCCTTTCCGCGCTCGCGCCGAAGCATATCTATCGAAAATATGAGATCGAAGTGACGGAAAACGCCGTCCTTCTGGACGGCTGGCGGATCGAAAGCGCGGATCTCGCGCGGAACCTCGCGGGCTGCGGGGCGGCGTATCTCTTCGCGGCGACGCTCGGGCTCGAGGCGGACCGGCGCATCCGGACGGAGACGGCGAAGAGCGAAGCGCGCGGTGCGGCGGCGCACGCGGTCTGCAACGCGCTGATCGAAAGCTATATCGATGAAGTCCACGGCGCGCTCGACCGCGCGGAGCGCGCGGCGGGGGCGTTCACGCGGCCGCGCTTTTCGCCGGGCTACGGCGACGTGCCGCTTTCGGCGCAGCGGGAGATCTTCGCGCGGCTGCGCCCGGAGAAGACGATCGGCGTGACGCTGACCGACTCGCTTTTGATGGTGCCGGTGAAATCCGTGACGGCGTTCATCGGCGTGACGCGCGACCCGGCGCGGGCGGCGAAGCGCTTTGGGGAAGGAGACGAATGAAATGCACCCAATTTTGGAAAAGCTCGGAAAAGAGGCCGTGATCTTTGACGGCGGCATGGGGACGCTCCTGCAGGAAAAGGGGCTTTCCGGCGGCGAGCTGCCGGAGCTTTGGAACCTCACGCGGCCCGAGGTCATCGAAGAGATCCAATCCGCCTACGCCGCGGCCGGCGCGGATGTACTGACGACGAACACGTTCGGCGTGAACGCCCTGAAGCTCGCGGGGACGGGACACAGCGTCCGGGAGGTCGTCTCGGCTGCCGTGCGGATCGCGCGGCGGGCGGCGGGCGGCCGGTGCGCCGTGGCGCTCGACATGGGCCCGACGGGAAAGCTGATGCGTCCCTTCGGCGAGCTATCGTTCGAGGACGCATACAACCTTTACAAAGAGGTCGTGCTGGCCGGCGCGGAGGGCGCGGACCTCGTGCTCATCGAGACGATGGGCGACACGCTCGAGCTCAAGGCCGCGGTGCTCGCGGCAAAGGAGAACTGCGCGCTGCCCGTGATCGCGACGTGTACGTTCGACGAGACGGGAAAGCTCCTCACGGGCGGGAGCATCGACGCGGCGATGACGCTGCTCGAAAGCCTCGGGGTGTACGCGCTTGGGATGAACTGCGGGCTCGGCCCGGCGCAAATGCTGCGCCTTTTGCCCGAGCTTCTGCGCTGCACGGGCCTGCCGGTGATCGTGAACGCGAACGCCGGGCTGCCGGTGCAGGAAAACGGGCGGACGGTCTACCCCGTCGGCCCAAAGGCGTTCTGCGCGCTTTCCGAAGAAGTCTTCGCGCTCGGCGTTTCGGGCGTCGGCGGCTGCTGCGGCACGACGCCGGAACACATCGCGCTGCTCTCGAAATCGCTTTCCGGCCGGGCCGTCCAAAAGCGGGAAGTCCCCGTGCGGACGGTCGTCTCCTCGGGGACGCACACGGTCGTCTTCGGAGAAAAACCGGTGCTCATCGGGGAGCGCATCAACCCGACGGGCAAGCCGCGCCTCAAGGAAGCGCTCAGGCAGAACGACCTCGAATTTCTCTGCCGCGAGGGCGTCCGTCAGGCGGACGCCGGGGCCGACGTGCTCGACGTGAACGTCGGGCTGCCGGAGATCGACGAGCCGGCGATGATGGAACAGGCGATCGAGCGGCTGCAGGGCGTCGTGCGGCTGCCGCTGCAGATCGACACCTCGGACCCCGCGGCGATGGAGCGGGCGCTGCGCGTCTATAACGGAAAGCCGCTCGTGAACTCGGTGAACGGCAAGCGGGAGAGCCTCGACGCGGTGCTGCCGCTCGTCAAAAAATACGGCGCGGCGGTCGTCGCGCTGACGCTCGATGAAAACGGCATCCCGGAAACGGCCGAGGGGCGGTTTCGAATCGCGGAGAAGATCGTGCGCGAAGCGGAAAGGTACGGCATCGCGCGGAAGGACATCCTGGTCGATACGCTGACGATGACCGTGAGCACCGGCGAGGAAAACGCCAAAGTCACGCTCGAAGCGCTCGAACGCGTGCGGCGGGAACTCGGCGTACACACGGTGCTCGGCGTTTCGAACGTCTCGTTCGGGCTGCCGCGCCGGGAGCTCGTCACGGCGAACTTCTTCACGATGGCGATGCAGCGCGGGCTTTCGGCGGGCATCGTGAACGTGCTCTCCGAGGCGCTTATGGACGCGTACCGGTCGTTTTGCGCGCTCTCGGGCTTTGACCCCGGCTGCAAGGATTATATCGCCGCCTACGCGGAGCGCGCTGCTCCCGCAAAGAAGGACGCGGCGAAGGACATGACGCTCTTCGAGGCGATCGTGCGCGGCCTGCGCGAGGAGGCGGGGGCGCTCACCGACGCGGCGCTCGAGACCGCCGCGCCGCTCGACATCGTGAACGGCGCGCTGATCCCGGCGCTCGACGAGGTCGGGAAGGGCTATGAAAAGGGGACCGTCTTCCTGCCGCAGCTTTTGATGAGCGCGGACGCGGCGAAGGAAGCGTTCGAGCGCATCAAGCGGAAACTCGCGGCGGGCGGCGAAAAGGCCGAACCGAAGGGGAAGATCGTCCTCGCGACGGTGAAGGGCGACATTCACGACATCGGGAAGAACATCGTGAAGGTGCTGCTCGAAAACTACGGCTTCGAGGTGATCGACCTCGGGAAGGACGTCGCGCCGGAGACGGTGCTGCGCGCGGTGCGGGAAAACGGTGTGAAGCTCGCGGGGCTCTCCGCGCTGATGACGACGACCGTCCCGGCGATGGCGGAGACGATCGAACTTTTGCACCGGGAGACGGACTGCACGGTGGCAGTCGGCGGCGCGGTGCTGAACGAAGAATACGCCGAAATGATCGGCGCGGATTTTTACTCGAAGGATGCGATGGGGACGGTCCGGTTCGCGGAGAAATTCTTCGCGTGAGATTCCCCGCACAGAAAAGGAGGCGCCCCCTTTGAAGAAGCAGACTTCCGAAAAGATGCGCTCTCCCGCGCTGTTTCTCGTGATCGGCGTGCTGTGGCTCGTCACGGCGGCCGTGCAGTGCTGGGAGAAGGGCGGCTTTTCCCCGCCCGTGCTTTTGCTCCTGCTCGCGGCGGCGATCTTCTTCGGCCTTGCGGGGTACTGGTATTGCCGGCAAAAGAAGGGCTGACAAAAAGGCAAATAGGAAGGGCCGCCGAAGTCCGTTTTGGACTTCGGCGGCCCGATCTGTTTTTCCGTTCCTGCTCAGAGGCTGTGGATGCCCTGCACATCGGCGTCGTCGAAATGCAGGCCAAGATACCGCGCCGCCTCGCGGAGCACGTTCTTGTAATTGCCGTACAGACCGCCCACATGGTGGATGTACGGGCCGAACATCAGCTTTTCCTCCCACCGCTTCCAGTTCTCGGTCTCCAGCCAGACGTAGGTGCCGGTCGTCTCCGGCCCATCGACCGCGTGGCCTTCCCCGCCGAAGAGCCAGTATTCGCCGGCGGCCTCGTCAAAGCGGGTGACCGTGATCTCGCCGTTCTTGAGTCTCCAGCGCTCCTGACCGCCCACGAGCGCGGCCGGAGAATCCTCCGCCTTGAGGGAATACGGGAACGGCCCGCAGTGCCAGAGCAGCTCGGCGTTGTCGTTCTGCGGGTGGCGGATCGTGAGGTCCGCGAGGAACCCGGCCTCCTGCCAGAGCGAAGCCGCGCGCAGGATCGCCAGCGTCACCGCGCCGTTGACGTCGGTCTCGCAGGCGGCGGGCAGGCCGCAGTCGGCAAGCTCGCCGAGCGTCATGCACACCGGGCATCCCAAAACGGACGCGGCGCTCCAGCACTCCATGGCGGCGACCTCGCAGTTGTTCTCCTCCATCAGCGCCTTCATCGCGAGCGTCACGGCGGCGCAGCGGACGACGGTCTCCGGCGGCGTGCGGGAGGTGTCCATGCGGCTCTTCAGATCTTCGACATAAGCGAGCAGCGCCGGGTCGTTCGACTCCGTCAGCGCGTCCGCGCGCTTTGCGACGGCGGTCGGGGAGATCGGCACCGTGGTGATCCCGAAGCGCGTCGCGAGATCGCCCTCGTTCGCCATCACGCTCATGAACGGGACCGGGCGCGCGCCGAGCTTTGCGATGCGCAGCGTCTTCATCGTCTTCACGATCGCGGCGACGCGCAGGAACGCGTCAAACCCGTTTTTGAAATCCTCGCTCTCCGTCTCGCAGTTCCAGATATAGCTGTACTGCACGTTGAAGCGGCGGAGCACCTTGCTGCATGCGAACATCCCGCACTGGGTGTCGCGGCCGCGGCCCTCGTCGGTGTTCGGGCGCTCGTCGCGCGCGCCCCAAAGGAGCGTCGGCACTTTGAGCGCCGCCGCGACGCCGACCACGCACTGTTCCTCGCCGAAATCGCAGTGCGGGGTAAAGAGCGCGTCCACGCCGGCCTTCTTCATCTTATCGACAACGGCGGGGATGCGGTCCGTCTCGAACAGGATGCCGTTCTCCGTCAGGTCGTCGATGTCGATGAGCTCCACGATATCCGGATGGATGCCGCGGATGACCTTCATGAAGCGGTCCTTCTGCCGCTTCGCTTCCTCCATGCTCAAGAAGCCGCGTTTTGTCGGCACCACGCCGACCGTTAACTTTTTCATACAACTTTCCTCCTTGTCTCGGTTTCCCTGTTTTTAAAGCTGCAGGCCTTTTCCGTAAAACGCCGTGCGCGCATCGATCTCGGTGTAATCGATCTCGCCCGTCGCAATGAACCGCTCCGCCGTCGCGCGGTCCGGGATGCCCGCGCGGCCGCCGATGCGCGTGCATTTGATGCACGCCGCGGCGGTGGCGAGCTGCGCGGCCTCCTTCGGCGTCATGCCCTCGGCCATGCCGACGGCGAACGCGCCGTGGAAGACATCCCCCGCGCCGACGGTATCCGCGACGCGCACCGGGTATGCGGGGATCTCGAAATACCCCTCCCTGCTGTACCCGACGCACCCGTTCCTGCCGAACGTGAACAGCACGATCGGGGTGCCCATCTCGGAGACGGTCCTGCAGTTTTTCTCAAAGTTCTTGTCGTGGAACAGAACGTCATAGACGAACTCCGACGCGACGAACGCGTCGATCAGCTCGATGTGTTCCATGATCGCGGAATCGTAGCTGTCCGCGTCCAAAATGATCTTCGCGCCCGCCGCTTTCGCCTTGCGGGCCGCGTCCAGACACACCGCCGACCCCCGCGAGATGAAGAACCATTCGCAGTCCGTGACGATGCGCTCGTCGAGCGTGCCGGGCGCGGGTGCTTCCGCCGTCCCGGTGCGGTAGACGATGCTCCGCCCCTCGGTCTCCCGGTCGGAAAGCACGATGGAGAGCGAGGTGGTGGCGTTCTCCCGGACCTGCATCCCGGAAATATCGATTCCGTGGCGGCGGAAATCGGCGAGCACGAACTTGCCGTAATCGTCGTCCCCCACGGCGCCGAGGATCGCGCATTTGGCCCCGAGCCGCGCCGCGGCGACCATGCCCGTCGCCACTTTGCCGCCGCCCTGCCAAGAGAGATCGCGCACGCCGGTCCCGCCGTTCGGCTTCGGGAAGACGTCCACGTTCACCGCGAGGTCCACGCACGGCATGTCATATCCGGCAATCTGGTATGTTTTCTGCACGTTGTCCTCCTCAGATCGTGTACCCGTTCGGATTGAGCAGCCGCATCTTTCCGCGCACGAAATCGATCGCGCCCTCCGCCGCGTCCATCATGATCTGCGTCATGCTCCCGTTCTTGTTTTCCGGGTCCGTGGCGGCGGCCATCGCGGAATAGCACGCGCGGAAATACTCGGTGGCGATGTTGAACTTGCTCATGCCGAGCCGCACGCTCTCCTGGAGCTGGTCGTGCGGGATGTCCGAGCAGCCGTGGAGCACCAGCGGCACCGGGACCGCCGCGCGCAGCTTCCGGATGCGCTCGAAGTCGAGGTTCGGCGTCTGCACATAATTGCCGTGCGCGTTGCCGACGGCGACGGCCAGAGAGCCGCAGCCCGTCTCCTCCACGAACTTTTTCGCTTCCTCCACGTTCGTGTACCGGTCGCTGTTCACGATGTCGTCCAGGTTCGCGCCCGAGCCGACATGCCCGAGCTCCGCCTCCACATCGACGCCGAAGACGGCGGCGGTGCGCACGACGGCGGCCGTCACGGCGGCGTTCTCCGCATAGGGCAGCGCGGAGCCGTCCACCATCACGGAGGGGAAGCCCGCCTTGATGCCCGAGACGGCGATCTCATACGACGCGGAATGGTCGAGATGCACGCCGATCGGGACCTCGCTCTGCTGGGCAAACTCCTTTGCGAAATTCGCGACATGGTGCAGGGCGATGTATCCGGAAAAGCCCGGGTACAGTTGGATGATGAGCGGGACGCGCTCCCGGTTTGCGGCTTCGGCGGCCCACTTCACCGTTTCATAGTTGAAGACATTGATCGCCGCGACGCCGTAATGGTGCTCCGTCGCGTGCTGCAGGATGTCGTTCACCTTTCTCAGTGGCATATACGCTACAACTCCCTTTCGTTTCGGCCGGTTCTATTTTCCGCCTGAAGCGGCTTCGCCATTTTGCACAGACGGTACCGGCCTTGGATTCGTTTTCAGTATAGCACGGTGAAAAGAGAAATACAAGAAGGTGAATATACAGAAAAAATACACGTTCACTTGTGCAAAACGCAAAATTTCCAGAAGAACGGCAAAAACCGAAAAAAAGGAAAGGCCGCGGGACCTCCACCGCAGGACCGGTGACCCCCGCCGCCTTTTCCAAGCGCACTGTTCTGTTTTTTTCTTTCTCAGCCGACGAGCATCCTGCCCTCCGGCTGCACGGCGCCCGTCTTCTTTTTGCCGCGCATGAGGAACGCGAGCCCGAGCGAGACCGGCCCGACGCGCCCGATGAACATCGTCAGCGTGATGGCGAGCTTCGCGAAAACGTTCAAGCGCTGCGTCACGCCGGCGGTGAGGCCGACCGTCGCGAACGCGGACACCGATTCGAAGATCCCGTCAATGCCGCTGACGCCGCCGTGCATCGCGGAGATGATCCCGGTGTCTATGGCGCAGATCGCAATGCCGAGCACCGTGACGGTCAGCGCCTTGTTCACGAGGGAGCCGTCAAAGCGGTGCTTCATCAGGCTCGTCTCCGCGTCGTCGCGCAGCGTGGAGCGCACCGCCGCGAGGAGCACGACGAGCGTCGTCACCTTGATGCCGCCCGCCGTGGAGCCGGGACAGCCCCCGACGAACATCAGAAGGATCGTGACGAGCTTGCCGGCGTCCGTCTCCCGCGTGAGATCGACGGAGCAGAAGCCCGCCGTGCGCGTGTTCACGGACTGGAAGAACGCCGCGTTCAGCTTCTCAAAAAACGAAAGGCCGGAGAGCGACGCGTTGTACTCAAAGAGCAGAAGCAGGAGCGTCCCGAGAAGCAGCAGCACCGCCGTCGTCCTGAGACAGACCTGCGTGTGGAAGGAGAGCCGCTCCGTGCGCTCTCTTTTGAACCTCGGCTTCACCTTCGCGGTGTAGACGTCGTTGTAGATGACGAAGCCGGTGGAGCCCGTGATGATCAGGCCGGCGACCGTCAGGGTCACGAGCGGGTCCCCGTTGAAGGCGGAAAGGCTCGCGTTGCCCGGGATGAAGCTGAGGATATCGAAGCCCGCGTTGCAGAACGCCGAGACGGAAACGAACACCGAGGCCCACGCCCCCAGCCCGCCGTAGAGCGGGACGAAGCGGATCATCAGGAGCAGCGCCCCGAGCGCTTCGAACGCCAGCGTGAAGCCGAGGACCACGCGCATCAGCGTCGCCATGTCGAGGTCCCGGCCGCCCGCGCTCTCCCGCGCGATGACGAGCTCCCGAATGCCGATCCGCCGGCGCAGCAGGATCGAAAAGCCGGTCGCGAAGGTCGCGATGCCCAGCCCGCCGCACTGGATCAGCAGGAGCAGCACCGCCTGCCCGAAATACGACCAATGGGTGTAGGTATCGTAAACGGCAAGGCCCGTGACGCACGTCGCGGAGGTCGCGGTGAAGAGCGCGTCGATGGGGTCGGTAAAGCGCCCGTCGTTCGAGGAGAGCGGCAGGAGCAGCAAAACGGCGCCGAGCAGCACCAGCACCGCGAAGCTCCCGACGATCAAACGCGTCGGCGTCACTTTTTTCAGAAATCGCCTGTATAGGCTCTCCACATCCGTTCCCCCTCTTTGATGAGATCTCCGGGCCGCTTACGCCCGGGAAAACACGTTCTGCCTCAGGCCCGTCCGCTCGATGGCAAACATCAGCGGGAAGCCCAGAAGCACACAGACCGCGAGCTGCCCGAGGCCGACCGAGAGCGCCTCGGCGAGGAACCCCGCAAGGGATGCGTTCGCGAAGCCGAACGCGCCGTCCGCAGAGAGGCAGCTTACCTCAAAGCCGACGATCAGCGCGTTCCAGAGGATCGGCGGCAGGGGCGCGAGCACCGGGACGCCCTTCCATTTGATATTGCGGAGCAGATAGGTACACACCGCCGCGAGCAGCGAGGCGACCGGCCCGAAGACCCAGTCCGCCACGCCGAGCGGGCTTGCGAGATTCGCGAGGAAGCAGCCGACCGTGAGGCCCGGGATCGCCGCCGGCGTGAACGCCGGGAGGACCGTGAGCGCCTCGGAAAAGCGGAACTGCACCCCGAGATAAGCGAGATTCATGGACGCGGCGAGATAGGTCATCGCCGCGTAGAGCGCCGCGATCACCGCGCTGAGCGCGAGAAAGCGGGCCTTGCTTTTGATCTTCATGTTCTTTTTTCCTTTCCGCGGTCGGCGCGCCGCGCCGCCGCGCTAGTTTTGGCTTAGACGCCACGTTCTCCCGCCCGGCTCCAAAAGGCGGAGGAAATCGGCGTCAGGTCAGGATGTCCCGACTGACCGCGCGGGTATCGTCCCGCATTTTCGGCCGTTCAAAAGAACGGCCTGTTTTGTAATGATACCACAAAAGAAAAGCATTTTCAACCTTTTGCGAAAAAAACGCGGCACATCCGCGCAAAAAGGCAAAAAGGAAGGGAGGCCGCCGGCCTCCCGATGCTTGTCCCTTCACGCGAGCCGCACGCCCGCCGCGTCGTCCCGGCGCAGCGCGATCACCGCGCCGCGGATCCGGTACGCCGCCGGGTCGCCCAGCGGGCTCACCCCGACGCACGCCACCTGCGTCCCCGCGACGAGCCCGATGTCCTGCAGCCGGCGGCGCATCTCCCCTTCGGCGGTGAGCGCCGCCACCGTCCCGCGCTCGCCCGGCAAAAGCGACGACAGCGCCCGCCCGTTTTCCGTCTCCATGACCTGTCCCCTTTCGTTTCGCCTTGGGCCATACTATGCGCCCGCGCCCGCCCGCGTGAAACGGGTCCTCAAACGCCGTAATTTCCGTCGAGGCCGTTTTCGAGAGCGATGTGCAGCAGACGGTTGTACTTCGCGGTCCTTTCGCCCCTGCACGGCGCGCCGAACTTCACATACGGCGCGTTCACCGCGACCGCGATGTCCGCGACGGCGGCGTCCTCCGTCTCGCCGGACCGGTGGGAGAGGACCGCCCGGTACCCGTGCTTTCCCGCGAGCGCGACGGCGTCCAGCGTCTCGGTCAGCGTCCCGATCTGGTTCGGCTTGATGAGCACGGCGTTCGCCGCGCCGCGCGCCGCGCCCTCCCGGATGCGCGCGGTGTTCGTCACGAAGAGGTCATCGCCGACGAGCATCACCTTTTTCCCGATCTGCGCCGTCAGCGCCGCCCAATGGGGAAGGTCCTCCTCGCCGAGGGGGTCCTCCAGCGAGAGGATCGGGTACGACGCGGCGAGTTTTTCCCAGTGCGCGGAGAGCTGGCCGGGGGTGCAGCTCCGCCCGCTTTTGGGGAGGCGGTACGTCCCGTCGGGCGCGGCCCATTCGCTCGCGGCGCCGTCGAGCGCGAGCTTCACGGCGTCCTCGCCGTACCCGGCCTCGCGGACCGCCTCCAGCAGGCACTCGAGCGCCGCCTCGTCCCCGGGCAGGTCCGGCGCGAAGCCGCCCTCATCCCCCACGCCGGCGGAGAGGCCCTTCCTGCGCAGGAGCAGCCCGAGCGCGTGATAGATCTCCGCGCCGATGCGCACGGCCTCGGAAAACGAGCCCGCGCCGACGGGGACGATCATAAACTCCTGCACGTCCAGATTGTTCGCGGCGTGCGCGCCGCCGTTCAAAATGTTCATCATCGGGACCGGCATCCGCCGCGCGCTCTCCCCGCCGAGGAACCGGAAAAGCGGCTGCCGGTAGTGCGCGGCGAGCGCCTTTGCCGCCGCGAGAGAGACCGCGAGCGTCGCGTTCGCGCCGAGCCGCTCCTTGTTCGCCGTGCCGTCGAGCTCGATCAGCATCCGGTCCACCTCCCCGACGGTCACATGGCGCAGCGCGCAGAGCGCGGGCGCGATCTCCTCCGTGATCCCCCGGACGGCCTTTTCCACGCCCTTTCCGAAATACCGCTTCTTGTCGCCGTCGCGTTTCTCCACCGCTTCGAATTTGCCCGTGGAAGCGCCGGAGGGCGCGTTCGCGGTGCCGCTCGCGCCGTCCGTGAGCCACACCGTCGCGCTCACCGTGGGCGTGCCCCGGGAATCGAGGACCTGCGCCGCCGTGATCTTCTGGATCCGCATCTTTCTCATCCTTTCGTTTTTCGCGCGAGACCGCGCGGTCTGGTTTTTAGTATGGCGGCGGCGCGGCGCGGCTATCCCCGCAAAACGAAAATACCGCCCGCGCGTGAAGGCTGCGCGAACGGCACTTTTTGGCTCAAAGGGACTGCTGCCCCGGGCCGGGCTTTTTTCTCTTTTCGTACCGCGCTTTTTTGCGGGCGGCGGCCGCGTCCTCGGACGCGGGGACGTCGATGAGCCCCGCCGCGAGGAAGATGGGATACAGGTAGCTCGCCCCGAAGGTCCCGAGGGACCTCGGCCCCGGCACGACGCCGTTCAGCTCGATCGCCCGGCGGTACGCGGCGATCACCGTAGCGCGCGTCACGGATTTCTCCCGGCGGTCGAAAAACAGCTCGTTGCCGCGCGCGGTGAACCCGTATTCCAGCCCCGTCAGCGTGACGAACCGCCGCCCCTCCATCCGGAGCAGCTTCTCCCAAAACGCGTTCTCCTCTTCCGTGTAGCTCCCCGTGTCCGCGTAGCGCGCCATAGGCATCCCCCTTTTCCTTTCTTATGCCCTCTATTATACTGTCCCCGCGGCGGAAAAACAACACCTTTCGAGCCGTTTCGACATTTTCGCGGCGCTTTCTCAATCCCTCCCTGTCAGGCGTTTCGAGAAACGGTTTTTAAAACAAACCAAAACGTGCACCCACCCTGATTCTCCACGCCGAATTCCGCCTGATGCGCGGTCAAAATCTCCTTTGCGATGGACAGACCCAGCCCGGAAACGACGACTTTGTTCTTTCTGTTCCGGGCGGTGTAATAGCGCTCCCAAATGTAGGGGAGGTCCTCCTTAGGGATGCCGTTCCCGAAATCCGTCACCGCAAAGCGAGCGGAGCCATTCTTTGCCGTCAGAGACACCTTGACCGTTTTGCTTTCGCCCGTGTGATTGGCGGCGTTGTCGATGAAATTATAGAGGACCCGCTTGATCTGCGTCTCGTCCGCGCGCACCGAAACGCCGTCTGCGATCTCGGTCTCCATGACATAGCCGTTTTGCGCGCAGAACGGCGCAAACTGCTCGATCACGTCCCGGACCGCGCGGCTGAGGTCGATCACTTCGTACTCCTTTGCCAAACTGTCCGCCTGCATGGCGGAAAACTCCAGGATCTCATTCACAAGCGCCGTGAGCCTGTCCGCCTCGCGCATGATGATGTCGAGGTCTTTTTCCCGCTTTTCCGTGTCACTCCACGAGATCTCCTTGACCATCTCCGCGTAGCCCCGGATCATCGTGAGGGGCGTGCGCAGGTCGTGCGAGACGTTCGCGAGAAATTCCCGCTGGGCGTTCTGCGCCTTTTCCAAGCGCAGCGCGGTTTCCCCTAAAGCGTCGGAGAGTTCGTCCAGCTCCGCACAAAAGCCCTTTGGGAGCGCGGGGCGGAAATTGCCCGCAGCGATCTCCTTTGCGGAAGCCGCGATTTGCGCTACCGGCTTTTCAAACCGCTTGGAGATGCCCCACGCGAGCACGAACCCCAAAAGCAGGGACAGGGCGGAGACCCAAACGAGCTGCACCCGCAAAATCCCGACCGTCCCGCCGACCGTGCCGAGCGGCATACTGACCGAGAGGATGCAGCCGTCATCCAGGACGACCCCAGTTACATACGCCGCGCCGTCCTCCGTGACGAAGCCGACGCGGTTTGAACCGGTCTCTTTTAGCTTCGCGAGGAGCGATGCGTAGCTGTACGGCAGATTGCGCAGCGCGCCTTTTTCCCAATTCATCACATCGCCCGCGCGGTACGGATTGTCCGTCCCGGTGTCTGTGTGCTTCGTGCCACTGTATAGGCGCTGGTACTCGTCGGCGCTGTAAGTGACGTTTCCGTCCGCGTCCGTCACAAAGACGAGCAGCGAATTGGACACGGCGATCTCGTCGATCACCTCATAAAAGTCCGGATCAGCCTCGTGCGCCGTGATCTCGCCGACCGCCCGTTCCGCGTTCCGGATCGCCATCCCGTTGTAAAAGCGCTGCAAAAAGACGGTCTGCAGCAGCCAGAGCACCAGAAAGATGGCGGCGGCAAACACCACGAACCACAGCCACAGCTTCACGCCGAAAGACTTACGCCTTTTCATCGAACCGATACCCCGTTCCCCGCAAAGTTACGATGCACTTCCGATACAGACCCAGCTTGCCGCGCAGCAGCTTGATCTGCCAGTCCACCGTACGGTCGTCGCCGTAGTAGTCGTACCCCCACACGGCGCGCAGGATGTTCTCCCGCGTCAGCGCGATGCCCTTGTTTCGGACGAGGTAGACAAGCAGCTCATATTCCTTCGCGGTCAGCTCCGTCCGCACGCTGTCCACAAAGACCTCGTGCGCCAGCGCGTCGATGCGGATGCCCTGCACCACGATCTCCTCCTTCGGCTTGCCGGATGCGTTCCGCGCAAGGACGGCCTTGACGCGTGCCATCAGCTCGCGCGGGGAGAAGGGCTTCACCACATAGTCGTCGATGCCGAGCTCAAAGCCCATCAGCTTGTCGTACTCCGCGCCCAGCGCGGAGAGCATGATGACCGGCGTCCGCTTTTCCTCCCGGAGCTTCTTGCAGACCGTGAACCCGTCCATCCCCGGCATCATGATGTCGAGGATGACGAGATCGTAGTCGTTCTTCTGGCACAGGCGCAGCGCCTCCTCGCCGGAGCCAGCCGTGTCCACCGTGTGACCCTCGTGCTCCGCAAAGCGGGAGATCAGCTCCACAATGTCCTTTTCGTCATCGACCGCCAATAGGTATGCCATGTTTTGCCTCCGAAACAGCGCAAAACGCAAACCGCCGCTCGGACGGTCTGCCGTTTTGCGCATTTTGTTTTGTTACGGCTGGTAGCTCGCGCCGCGCGCCTGCCCGGTCAGGTAGCTGTACCCGGAAACGTCCTGCGTGCGCGCGCTGTCGTCGCTCTGCCGATAGGACGCGCCTCTCTGCTGGCCAGTCACATAGCTGTAAGAGGCTGCCGCTTCCTCGGACCACATCGTCTCTCCGATGCCGTTCTCCGCGAGGAACGCGTCCTGCTCCTCCTCCGGGAGTTCCTGCGCCTGCGCATACAGGTCGTTGCGGTTCGCGCTGTCCTGCTGCCCGGTCAGATAGCTGTATCCGCTCTCATCCTCCGCTTCCGGGACGTAAGACGCGCCGGTTTCCTGTTCCGTCGCGTAGCTGTACCCCGTCTTGTCCTCGGCGTCGTCCTCATACAGAGCGCCGGTCTGCTGGCCGGTCACATAGCTGTAAGATGCCGCAGCTTCCTCGGACCACATCGTCTCCCCGATACCGTTCTCCGCGAGGAACGCGTCCTGTTCGTCCTCCGGAAGTTCCTGCGCCTGCGCATACAGGTCGTTGCGGTTCGCGCTGTCCTGCTGCCCGGTGAGGTAACCGAACGCGTCGGATTCGACGGCGAACGCCGTCACGCATCCAACAGACAGCGCAAGCACCGCAGCGACAGCGGAAAGTACGATCGTTTTCTTTTTCATGGTGTATACCGCCTTTCGTGTTTTCTGACCTCTGTCAGTGATTCTAGGATAACCCATGAATGCGGAAAGCGCGTGGCGCTTTTTTGGAATCTGTGTGGAATCTTCAAACCGGTGTCTGACGCATCCCGGCCCCAAAACTGCACGAGAGGGTGACTGTCGCTTTCTTTCCAAACTGTAAGGAAGCGACGCTTTTTGATCCGCCCCTGATCGCACCGGTGACTCTATCCCGCGGAAAATGACAGCAAACCCGCGTTTTGACAAGAAAAAAGGCGAGCCGTAACGACTCGCCGCGATGTGGTGGACCCGGAGGGATTCGAACCCTTGACCTCCGCGTTGCGAACGCGGCGCTCTCCCAGCTGAGCTACGGGCCCA
>CANRMW010000018.1 GCA_947631835.1 uncultured Clostridia bacterium
TTCATCACCCGTCTTATTATATCATATCTAAGCGAAAAAGCCCAGCCTTTGTTGGACTTTTTCGACAGGCTGAAGGGCGGCCCTTTGGGGCCGCCCTTTTGACGTTCGCACGGAGCGCGTCCGCCGCACGAAAAAGACCGCGCGAACACTTTGACGTGCGGCGCGGGCGGCACGCCGCATTTTTTGGAAGATGCGCAGAAAATCTGCAAAAAGGGTTGAAATAGGCCCTTATTTCCGGTATAATAGCTTCGTTCCCAAAATCCACGTCTTGCGGAGGGTGCGATGTGCGCGTCACAGTGTTTTGCAAAAAGCGCTGTGGGCGAGGTGTACCCTTTTGCGCGCGGTCTCCACGTCCCCAAGGGCTTTGGCGCTTTGCCGGAGCCCCTTTGTTGTTTCCATGCGAAAGGATGAAATGAAAAGATGAGCAAAAAGGTGGCCGTCATCATGGGCAGCGACAGCGATTTTCCCGTTGTCGAGCCCGCGATCAAGCGGCTGAAATCGTTCGGGATCCCCGTCACCGCGCACGTCATGAGCGCGCACCGCACGCCGGAGGCGGCGTCACAGTTCGCGAAGGGCGCGCGGGACTCGGGCTACGGCGTGTTGATCGCCGCGGCGGGCAAGGCCGCGCACCTCGCCGGAGTGCTCGCGGCGCAGACGACGCTGCCGGTCATCGGGATCCCGGTGAAGAGTTCCACGCTCGACGGCCTCGATGCGCTGCTCGCCACCGTCCAGATGCCCTCGGGCATCCCGGTCGCGACGGTCGCGATCGACGGCGCGGACAACGCGGCGATCCTCGCCGCCGAGATGCTCGCGCTTTCCGACGAAGCCCTCGCCGAAAAGCTCGCCGCCATGAAGGAAGAGATGAAAAAAGGCGTCGCGGCAAAGGACGCGGCCGTCGCCGCAAAAGCGGCCGCACTGTAAAAACCGGGCGGATACGCCGAAAGAAGGGAGTTTTTCAAATGTACAAATCTGTCATGCGCAAGTATGCGCGGCTGATCGTTCGAATGGGCGTCAATCTGCAGAAAAAGCAGGGCTTGATCGTCGTCGCGGAGACCGATCAGGCGGAGTTCGCCCTGATGGTCGCCGACGAAGCGTATAAGGCCGGGGCGAAGTGGGTGGACGTCCGTTGGTCGAACGAATCGCTTCAGAAGCTGAAATACCGCCATGAGAGCCTGAAGGTCCTCTCCGAGACGAAGGAATGGGAGAAGGCGCGGCTGCAGGACCAGGTGGACGAGCTGCCCGCGCGGCTCCTCATCGAGTCCTCGGACCCGGACGGTCTCAGAGGCGTCAACATCGAAAAGATGCAGAAGGCCGCCGTCGCGAAGATGACGGTGCAAAAGCCCTACCGCGACGCCATCGAAGGCAAGCAGCAGTGGTGCATCGCCGCCGTGCCGAGCGCGAAGTGGGCGAAGAAGGTCTTCCCGGGCCTGCGCGCTTCGCAGGCGGTGGAAAAGCTCTGGCAGGCGATCCTCCAGACGGTGCGCGTCAGCGCGGAGAACGACCCCGTCCTCGAGTGGCAGGCGCACAGCGACGCGCTGGAGGCGCGCAGCAAAAAGCTCACCGCGCGCAGCTTCCGGAAGCTCCACTACTTTGACGAGAACGGCACCGATTTTTACTGCGATCTGATCCCCGGCGCGAAGTGGGAGGGCGGCGGCGCCCGCCTCAAGGACGGCACGTTCTTTGTGCCGAATATGCCGACCGAGGAGATCTTCACCACCCCGAAGAAGGGCACGGCGGAGGGCACGCTCGTCGCGACGCTCCCGCTCTCGTTCCAGGGGCATCTGATCGAAAACTTCTCGATCACCTTCCGGGACGGCAAGGTCAGCGAGGTCCACGCGGAGAAGGGGCAGGCCTTGCTCGAGAGGATGGTCTCGATCGACGAGGGCGCTTCCATGCTCGGCGAGCTCGCGCTGATCCCGAACGATTCGCCGATCTCGAACCTCGGCATCCTGTTTTACAACACGCTGTTCGACGAAAACGCCTCCTGCCATGCGGCGCTCGGGCGCGGCTTTGACGAGGCGGTGCCGGGCTTTGAAAACATGACGAAGGAAGAGATCCGGGATGCGGGCGTGAACGATTCCCTGATCCATGTGGACTTCATGATCGGCGACGCGAACATGAACATCGACGGCATAACGGAAAGCGGCGAGGTTGTCCCGGTCTTCCGGAACGGCGGCTGGACCGGCGAATTTCTCTGAAAAGGAGAGAGTCAACTGATGAAAAGCTACAGCGAAAGCTACAAGGAAGCGGGCGTTGACGTGACCGCCGGCTACCGAGCCGTGGAGCTGATGAAAGCCCATGTGAAGCGCACGGAGATCCCCGGGGTCGTTTCGGGCATCGGCGGGTTCGGCGGGCTGTTCCTGCCGGACTTCTCCGAAATGGCGGAGCCGGTGCTCGTCTCCGGCACGGACGGCGTCGGCACGAAGCTCGTGCTCGCGCAGCTCCTCGACCGGCACGATACCATCGGCATCGACTGCGTGGCCATGTGCGTCAACGACGTGGTGTGCTGCGGCGCGAAGCCGCTCTTCTTCCTCGACTACATCGCGTGCGGCAAAAACCGTCCCGAAAAGATCGCCGAGATCGTCTCCGGCGTCGCCGAGGGCTGCGTGCAGGCGGGCTGCGCGCTGATCGGCGGCGAAACGGCGGAGCACCCCGGCACCATGCCCGAGGAGGACTACGATCTTGCGGGCTTTACGGTCGGCGTGGTGGACAAGGCGAAGATCCTCGACGGCAGCGCCATGCGCCCCGGCGACGTGCTGCTCGGCGTGCATTCCTCCGGCGTACACTCGAACGGCTTCTCGCTCGTGCGGAAGGTGTTCGGCGTCACGCGGGAAAAGCTCGAGCGCCATGTGGACGAGCTCGGCGCGACGCTCGGCGAGGTGCTCCTCAGCCCGACGAAGATCTATGTGAAGGCCGCGCTCGCGGCAATCGGCGCGGCGGACGTCCGCGCGATCTCGCACATCACGGGCGGCGGGTTCTATGAGAATATCCCGAGGATGCTCCCCGAAGGGCTTTCCGCGAAGATCGAAAAGGCGGCGGTCCCCGTGCAGCCGATCTTTAAGCTGATCCAGAAGACGGGGAACATCCCGGAGCACGATATGTTCAACACGTTCAACATGGGCGTCGGCCTCGTGATGGCGGTCTCGAAGGATACCGCCGACGCGGCGAAGGCCGCGCTCGAGGCCGCAGGCGAAACGGTCACGGTCCTCGGCGAGGTCGTGGAGAGCGGCGAGGGGGTCATCCTGTGCTGAACATCGCGGTGCTCGCCTCCGGCGGCGGCACGAATTTGCAGGCGCTCATCGACGCCGAAAGAGCCGGGAACAACCCGAACGGGAAGATCGCGCTGGTCGTCGGGAGCCGGGAGGGCATCTACGCGCTCGAACGCGCCCAAAACGCCGGGATCGAAACGGCGGTCCTCGCGCGCAAGGCGTACCCCGACGTGGACAGCTACTCGACGGCGCTCGAGGAGCTGCTGCTCGCGCACGGGATCGACCTCGTGGTGCTCGCGGGCTTCATGACGATCACGAACGCGCGCTTCACGGAGGTCTTTGCAAACCGTATCATGAACGTCCACCCGGCGCTGATCCCGTCGTTCTGCGGGAAGGGCTTCTACGGGCTGCACGTCCACGAGGCGGCGCTCGCGCGCGGCGTGAAGGTCTCCGGCGCGACGGTGCATTTCGTGAACGAGGTCTGCGACGGCGGGCCGATCATCCTGCAGAAGGCCGTGGAGGTGCGGGAGGACGACACGCCCGAGACGCTGCAAAGGCGCATCATGGAGCAGGCGGAGTGGAAGCTCCTGCCCGAGGCCGTGCGCCTCTTCTGCGACGGCAGGCTGAAAGTGGAAAACGGCAGAGTGCGCATTCTGCCTGAGGAATAAAGGGAGGAAGAACATGGAAATTCTCGACATCAAAAAGGATCTCGCCTCGAATACCTATCCGGGGCGCGGCATCGTCATCGGCAAGAGCGCGGACGGCAAAAACGCCGTGATCGCCTACTTCATCATTGGGCGCAGCGTGAACTCCCGCAACCGCGTGTTCGTCGAGCAGGGCGAGGGCATCCGCACCGAGGCGTTCGACCCGGCGAAGCTCTCCGACCCGTCCCTCGTGATCTACGCGCCGGTCCGCGTCTTTGAGAACAAGACGATCGTCACGAACGGCGACCAGACCGACACCGTCTTCATGCACCTCAAGGACGGCAAGGGCTTCAAAAAAGCGCTTTCCACGCGCACGTTCGAGCCGGACGCGCCGAACTACACCCCGCGCATCTCCGGCATCGTGAACGTCAAAAACGGCGATTTCACCTACAAGCTCTCGATCCTCAAGTCCGCGAACGGCAACCCGGACGCGCCGCAGAAGTTCTTCTTCGACTATGTGCCGGAAAACGGCGTCGGGCATTTCATCCACACCTACAAGTGCGACGGCAGCCCGCGCATCCCCTCCTTTGAGGGCGAGCCGAAGGCCGTCGCCATCGAAGGGGACATCGACCGCTTCACGGCGGATCTCTGGGAGAACCTGAACGAGGACAACAAGGTCTCGCTGTTCACGCGGTTCATCGACCTTGCGACCGGCCGCACCGAGACGCGCATCGTCAACAAGAACGTGAAATAAAGGAAGGAGAACACCATGCTGGAACTCGAACTCAAATACGGCTGTAACCCGAACCAGAAGCCCTCGAAGATCTTCACGAACGACGGCCGTCCGCTCCCGCTCCAAGTGCTGAACGGCAAGCCGGGCTACATCAACTTCATGGACGCGCTGAACTCCTGGCAGCTGGTGAAGGAGCTGAAGGCCGCGACGGGCATGCCGGCGGCGGCGTCCTTCAAGCACGTCTCCCCGGCGGGCGCGGCGGTCGCGAAGCCGATGAGCGAGACGCTCAAGAAGATCTACTTTGTCGATGACCTCGAGCTTTCGCCGATCGCGACGGCTTACGCGCGCGCACGCGGCGCGGACCGCATGTCCTCCTACGGCGACTGGGCGGCGCTCTCCGACGTCTGCGACAAGGAGACCGCGACGCTGCTCGCCCGCGAGGTCTCGGACGGCATCATCGCGCCGGGCTACACCGACGAGGCGCTCGCGATCCTCAAGACGAAGCGCAAGGGCTCGTACAACGTCGTGCAGATCGACCCGGATTACAAGCCGCAGCCCATCGAGCACAAGGACGTGTTCGGCATCACGTTCGAGCAGGGCCGCAACGAGCTGAAGATCGACGCTTCGATGCTCGAAAATATCGTTACGAAAAACAAGGATCTGCCCGAAGATGCGAAGCTCGATCTCGTGCTCTCGCTGATCACGCTCAAATACACGCAGTCGAACTCCGTCTGCTACGCGAAGGACGGCCAGGCCATCGGCGTCGGCGCGGGCCAGCAAAGCCGCATCCACTGCATGCGCCTCGCCGGGAACAAGGCGGACATCTGGTATCTCCGCCAGCACGAGAAGGTGCTGAACCTCCCCTTTAAGCCCGGCATCCGCCGCCCCGACCGCGATAACACGATCGACGTCTACATCTCCGAGGAACACGACGACGTGCTGCGCGAGGGCGTCTGGCAGCAGTTCTTCACCGAGAAGCCCGAGGTCTTCACCGCCGAGGAAAAGGCGGCGTGGCTTCAGACCTTTTCCGGCGTCTCCGTCGGCAGCGACGCGTTCTATCCCTTCGGCGACAACATCGAGCGCGCCCGCAAGAGCGGCGTGCAGTACATCGCCGAGCCCGGCGGCTCCATCCGCGACGACAACGTCATCGAGACCTGCGACCGCTACAACATGGTCATGGCGTTCACCGGCATTCGCCTGTTTCACCACTAAGATCCATTCCCAAACTTTTCTGGAAGAAAAGTTTGGATCAAAAGACTTCGCCGTCGC
Organism: uncultured Clostridia bacterium; assembly: GCA_947631835.1. GTDB lineage: Bacteria > Bacillota > Clostridia > Oscillospirales > Acutalibacteraceae > Hominenteromicrobium. Next base: position 5,856 of record CANRMW010000018.1, read on the forward strand.
TCCCTCGGGAGCGCGGCGAAATGCGGAAACGCGCCGCTCGGCTGCGGGCTGCGCCGAGGGGCTCCGCTCCCTCGACCCCCGCAGCCTTTGAAAAGGCTGGCGAAACTTATGACGTTTGCCCTGCGCTGGCCCACGAAGGACCGAAGCAGGCTTACTTTACTGGCCGGACTTCCTGCGCGGGAATGGATTTCCCGGCTGCGCCAAGAAAGAAACGCGACGAAACGGCCTTTGGCCGCCCCCTCGACCCCCGCAGTCTTTGAAAAGGCTGGCGAAACTTTTGACGTTTGCCCTGCGCCGGCCCACCACGGACCGAAGCAGGCTCACTTTACTGGCCTCGACTTCCGGCGCGGGGAAAAAGTCTTAGGCTACTCTTTTCAAAAAGCTCGGTTCGGGCGGATGCGAGGGTCCGGAACTGTGTCGGCTTTCCGGCGCGGGAATGGGTTTCCCGGCTGCGCCAAAAAAGAAACGCGACGAAACGGCCTTTGGCCGCGCCGAGGGGCTCCGCCCCCTCGACCCTGCAGCCTTTGAAAAGGCTGGCGAAACTTTTGACGTTTGCCCTGCGCCGACCCACCAAGGGCCGAAGCAGGCTCATTTACTTGTCTTGACTTCCGGCGCGGGGAAAAGTCTTAGGCTACTCTTTTCAAAAAGCTCGGATCAGGCGGAGGCGCGGTTCCGGAACTGTGTCGGCCTCTGGCGCGGGGTAGAGCTTCCCAAACGCACAGGCGATGCGCGGGCCTGCCCGCGCGACCAACGCGAAGCAAAAGTCTTTGCCCCGCTTTTTCAGAAATCCTGAGTCGGGCTGAGGCGAGGTTTCGGAACTGTGTCGGCCTCTGGCGCGGGGCAGAGCTTCCCAAACGCACAGGCGACGCGCGGGCTTGCCCGCGCGACCAACGCGAAGCAAAAGTCTTTGCCCCACTTTCTTCAGAAAGTGGGAGGGTTCTTTTCTTTTCAAGAAAAGCAACAGAAAGGGGTTTGAATTTGAACGTACTTGTGATTGGAAGCGGCGGGCGCGAGCACGCCATTGTGAAGAAGCTGAAAGAAAGCCCGCGCTGCGGGAAGATCTGGTGCGCGCCGGGCAACGGCGGCATCGCGGCGGACGCCGAGTGCGTCGCGATCGGCGCCATGGACATCGAGGGCGTGGTGCGTTTCGCGAAGGAGAACCCCGTGGACCTCGTGTTCGTCGCGCCGGACGACCCGCTCGGCGCGGGCATGGTGGACGCGCTCGAGGCGGCGGGCGTGCGGGCGTTCGGGCCGCGGAAGAACGCGGCGATTATCGAGGCGAGCAAGGTCTTCTCGAAAAACCTCATGAAGAAATACGGCATCCCGACCGCCGCTTATGAGACGTTCGACGACCCGGCAAAGGCGGTCGCGTACATCGAGGAAAACAGCAAATTCCCCATTGTCGTCAAGGCGGACGGCCTCGCGCTCGGCAAGGGCGTGCTGATCGCCGAGGACCTCGCCGCGGCGAAGGACGCCGTGAAGACGATCATGGAGGACAAGGCGTTCGGCGCTTCGGGGAACCGCGTGGTCGTGGAGGAGTTTATGACTGGACCGGAGGTCACGGTGCTCTCGTTCGCGGACGGCAAGACCGTGGTGCCGATGGTCTCTTCGATGGACCACAAGCGCGCGCTCGACGGCGACCGGGGCCTCAACACCGGCGGGATGGGCACGGTCAGCCCGAACCCGCACTACACCGAGTCGGTCGCGAAGGTCTGCATGGAGAAGATCTTCCTGCCGACCGTCCGCGCGATGCAGGCCGAAGGGCGGCCGTTTTCGGGCTGCCTCTATTTCGGGCTGATGCTCACGCCCGAAGGCCCGAAGGTCATCGAGTACAACTGCCGCTTCGGCGACCCGGAGACGCAGGTCGTCCTGCCGCGCCTCGAGACCGATTTCCTAGACGTCATTGACGCGTGCATCGACGGCACGCTCGACGCGCTTGACATCCGCTGGAAGAAGGACGCGGCGGCCTGCGTCGTGCTCGCCTCCGGCGGGTATCCGGGCAGCTACAAGAAGGGACTGCCCATCTCCGGCCTCGATGAAAGCGGGGGCGCAGCGGGCGTCACCGTGTATCACGCCGGGACGAAGCTCGAAAACGGGCGGTACCTCACGAACGGCGGCCGCGTGCTCGGGCTCACCGCGACGGCGGAAACGCTCGGCGCGGCGCTCGAAAAGGCGTATGCGGCCGCGAAGACCATCTCTTTCGAGGGCGTACACTACCGCCGCGACATCGGCGCGCGGGCGCTCGCGGCAAACTGAATCCGTACAAAAGCATTCCGGGACCGCTTTTTTGGCGGTCCCGCCGCTTTTTCTCCTCGAACGCAGAAAAAAACAGGAAAATTGAAAAATCCTCTGGAAATTTTCGTCCATCTGCGGTATGATGTTCTTTAGAAGGGCGCCGGTCGCTTCCGCCGCAGGGGCGGGGCGATGCGCGGGGAGGACCCTTCGGAAAAGGATTTCCCAAAAGGGAGGAGAAAGGAAGGATCGTATGGCGATCATCAAAGCGGAAAAAGGGCGGCTCACCGTCCGGGAAAACAATGAAAAGCTCTGGATCGAACCGTGGGGCGAGAACGCGCTGCGCGTCCGGGCGACGAAGCTGGCCGAGATGCCGCCCGAGTGCTGGGCGCTCGAGGAGCCGGTCTCTCACGAGGCGGAGATCGAGATCACGGAGCAGGGCGCGACGGTCCGCAATGGAAAGATTACCGCAGAGGTCACGAAGGCGGGCAAGCTGACCTTCCGAAACCAAAAGGGCGAGATCCTGCTGGAGGAGTTCGTCCGCAACCGCCGGGACGTGAGGAGCCCGAAGTGCAGCGCGCTCGACGTGGACGCGCGGGAGTTCCGGCCGATCCTCGGCGGGGACTTCTCCGTGACGGTGCGGTTCGAGTCCGACCCGAAGGAGAAGCTGTTCGGCATGGGGCAGTACCAGCAGCCGCTGCTCGATCTCAAGGGCTGCGAGCTCGAGCTCGCGCACAGGAACTCCCAGGCGAGCGTGCCGTTCGTGCTCTCGTCGCTCGGGTACGGCTTTCTGTGGAACAATCCGGCGATCGGCAGCGTGACCTTCGGAAACAACATGACCTCGTGGCGCTCGGTCTCGACGAAGGTGATCGACTACTGGATCACCGCCGGGGATACGCCGGCCGAGATCGAGGAGCAGTACGCCGCCGTTGTCGGCACGGCGCCGATGATGCCGGACTGGGCGATGGGCTTCTGGCAGTGCAAGCTGCGGTACCAGACGCAGGAGGAACTGCTCTCCGTCGCGCGGGAGTACAAGCGGCGCGGCCTGCCGATCTCCGTGATCGTCGTGGACTTCTTCCACTGGCCGCTCGAGGGCGAATGGCGCTTTGACCCGCAGTATTGGCCGGATCCGGACGCGATGATCCGGGAGCTCAGGGAGATGGGCATCCAGCTCATGGTTTCCGTCTGGCCGACGGTGGACCATCATGCAGAGAATTACCGCGTGATGAAGGAGCGCGGCCTGCTCATCAACGTGGAGCGGGGATTCCCCGTCGGGCTGCACTGCGTGGCCGACACGCTCCACTACGACGCGACGAACCCGGAGGCGCGGGAATTTGTCTGGAACGAGATCAAAAAGAACTATTACGATAAGGGCATCCGGGTCTTCTGGCTGGACGAAGCCGAGCCGGAATACTCGTATTACGATTTCGACAACTACCGCTACCATCTCGGGCCGAACGTGCAGATCGGCAACATCTACCCGAAGTGCTACGCGCAGACCTTCTACGACGGCATGACCGCCGAGGGACAGGAAAATGTTCTGAACCTGCTGCGCTGCGCGTGGGCGGGCTCGCAGAAATACGGCGCGCTCGTGTGGTCCGGCGACATCCATTCGAGCTTCTACAGCATGCGCAACCAGTTCGCGGCGGGCCTGCACATGGGCGTCGCGGGCATCCCGTGGTGGACGACGGACATCGGCGGGTTCCACGGCGGCGACGCGCGCGACGAAGCGTTCCGGGAGGTGTTCGCGCGGTGGTTCCAGTATGGGGCGTTTTGCCCGGTGATGCGTCTGCACGGCGACCGCGAGCCGCACTCCGCGCCGATGAGCACCGTCGGCGGCGGGAGAATGGGCTCCGGCGGGCCGAACGAGGTCTGGGCATACGGCGAGACGGTCTATGAGATGTGCCGGAAATACATGGAGCTGCGCGAGCGGCTGCACCCGTACATCTCGGAGATCATGCGCGAGGCGCACGAAAAAGGGACGCCGGTGATGCGCCCGATGTTCTACGCGTTCCCGGAGGATCCCGCCTGCTGGGAACCGCTCGAGCAGTATATGTTCGGCGGAAAGCTGCTCGTCGCGCCGGTGATGGAAGCGGGCGCCAGGGAGAAGACGGTCTATCTGCCCGCCGGGACGTGGTTCTGCGCGTGGAACGGAGAAAAATACGAGGGCGGCGGGAACGTCACGGTCCCCGCGCCGATGACCGAGATCCCGGTCTTTACGAACGACGCCGGAATGCTCGCGTATTTCAGGGAGAACTGAGGCGGAGCACGGCGCGCCCGTGGAACAGAGGGAGCCGGGTCCCGATCTTTCCGGACGGGACCCGGCTCCATAAAAAAACGGCCCGCAAAAGCGGGCCGGAAACGGCGGGGTAGATCACTGCTTTTTCGGCTGCGTCAGCCGGACGCCGAGCGCGAGGAGCAGGGGCAGGATAAATTCGAGCGTGTAGGTGGAGACTTCGGGGATGTCCGCCGCGCTGCCGAGCAGCAGCGAGAGGACCGTATCCGCGACGGCGGCGATCAGGCTCAGCGCGCAAAGCAGATAGGCCAAGCGGGGGGAATGCACCGCCGGGATGCGGAGCAGCCCGTAAGCGCCCGTGAAAAGGAACAGCGCGCATTTGACGAGCAGGACCGTGACGGAAAGGACGGGCAGGGACATCTTCAGGTGATCCGAAAGGGCGTATTGGTCGTTCCCCGGTTGGAAGAGGGAGAGGAGGATCGCCAGGAAGGACGCCGCGCCGTACAGAAGCATCAGAATGCTGCCGACGGTGGCGAGCATTTTTCCAGCCTTTATCATGAGTATGCCCCCTTGTGACAGCCGGTCGTTTTTCTCTCTTTATTGTACGCGCAAATCCGAGAAAAATCAACAGTTTTTTTCTCGATATTCCAAATAACCGGCTTTGCTGCGGCGTTTCCGCAGGGAAAGGAAGAAACGGTATGAAATCAGATCGCATCAGCGCGGCGCAGTTCGCGGCGGACGGATCCTTTGCTGGCAGGCTGCAGAAGCTCGTCCGCGACGTTGTGGTGCCGTATCAGTACGGCATTTTGAACGACGCACTGCCGGACGCGGAAAAGAGCCACGCGGTGGAGAACATGCGCCTTGCGGCGCGCAAGATGGCGGGAGAGGATATCCCGCCCGAAGCGTTTTACGGGATGATCTTTCAGGACAGCGACGTGGCGAAATGGATCGAGGCGGCGGCGTATACGCTGATCGCGACGGGACGCGACGAAAAGCTGGAGCGCGAGATCGACGGGATCGTCGATCTTTACGCGGCCGGGCAGCACGCGGACGGATATGTGAACTCCTATTTCACGGTCAAGGCGCCGGGGAGGGAGTGGCAAGATCTGCGCGAAGCGCACGAGCTCTACTGCGGCGGCCACATGATGGAGGCGGCGGCCGCGTATTATGAGGCCACGGGAAAGCGGAAACTGCTGGATGTGATGTGCCGGTTCGCGGACTGCGCGTATGAGGAATTTATGCACCGCAACACGCGTGGGTATCCCGGGCACCCGGAGGTGGAGCTCGCGCTGATGAAGCTCTTTCGGGCGACGGGAGAAAAGCGGTACATGGAGCTTGCAAAGCATTTCATCGACATGCGCGGGCAGGCCCCGAACTACTTTGTCGAGGAGGAAAAGAACCGGGGCTGGAGCGTCTGGCGCGGTTCGGCGGAGCTGGATACCGATTACACCCAGAGCACGCTGCCGGTGCGCGAGCAGAAGGACGCCGTGGGCCACGCGGTCCGCGCGGTCTATCTGTACACCGGGATGGCGGACGTCGCGAAGGAGACCGGCGACGAAACGCTCCTCGCCGCGTGCCGCACGCTGTGGGAGAGCATCACGCGGCGCAGGATGTACGTCACGGGCGGCATCGGCTCGACCGGGATCGGCGAAGCCTTCACCGTCGATTACCATCTGCCGAACGACACGGTCTATGCGGAGACGTGCGCCTCGATCGGGCTGATGTTCTTCGCGAAAAAAATGCTGGAAAACGAGCATTGGGGCGAATACAGCGACGTGATGGAACGCGCGTTCTACAACACGGCGCTCGCCGGGATGCAGCTTGACGGGACAAAATTCTTCTATGTGAACCCGCTCGAGGTCGTGCCGGGCGTCTCCGGCGTGGCCGTGACCCACCTGGACGATCTGCCCGAGCGCCCGGGCTGGTACGCCTGCGCCTGCTGCCCGCCGAACATCGCGCGGTGCGTGGCGTCGCTGGGCGTGTACGGCTACAGCGAGAACGAAACGACGCTTTTCGCGGACCTGTATCTGGGCGGTACGGTGAAAACGGCAAAGGGGACCGCCATCCGCTGCGAGACGGCGTTCCCGCACGGCGGCGCGGTGCGCTACACGTTCTGCGGCGCGGCGGACCTCACCTTCGCGGTACGCGTTCCCGCGTGGAGCCGAAAGACCGCGCTTTCCGTCAACGGGGAAGCGGTCGAGCTGCGCGCGGTCGAAAAGGACGGCTACGCGTATCTCACGCGGCGCTGGCAGGAAGGCGATACGGTGGAGCTTACTCTCGACATGACGCCGCGGTTCGTTTACGCCGACCCGAGAGTCGCGGCGGACAGCGGGAAGGTCGCCGTGCGGATGGGCGCGCTCATCTACTGCGCGGAGAGCGTGGACAACGGCGAGGTGCTCCCACTGCGCGTGGACACCGGCGTCCCGCCGAGATCGCTGCCGCTCGACTCCGCGCTCCTCGGCGGCGTTGTGCCGGTGGAACTCAGCGGCGTGCGGGAAGAGACGGCGCAGGCGCTCTACACGGACGAACCCCCGAAGCGGACACCCTGCACGATCCGCATGATCCCCTACTACGCGTGGGCGAACCGGGGCCTGAGCGAGATGCGCGTCTGGCTGCCCGAAGCGTGAAGTCTTTGCGGGAAGGGGTTGCATTTCCAAAGAAAATTTGGTATGCTGAAAGAAGAAAGAGAGGTTTTTTCCATGAAGATCATCCGAATGAAAACGAATCGGATCGTGAACCCGCTGGGGTTTGACCTGAAAACGCCGTCGGTCTCGTGGACGGTGACGGAAACGGCGGCGAAAAAGCAGGTGAGCGCGCGGGTGGAGGTCTCGAAGCGCCCGGACTTCTCCGAGCCGGTCTTTGACACCGGCGTGTCGAAGACGCTGTCGTCTCTCGGCGTGAAGCTCGAATTTCCGCTCGAGCCGCGCACGCGCTATTTCTGGCGCGTTTCGGTGACGAACGAACTGGGAGAGACCGCCGTGAGCGAGCCGGCGTGGTTTGAAACGGGCAAAATGAACGAGCCGCTTGCCGGAAAACCGATCTCGCCCGACCTGCCCGCGGACACCGCGCCGTATTTCCGGAAGACGTTTACCGTCCCCGGGAAGGTGCTTTCCGCGCGCGCGTATTTCACGGGCCTCGGCGTGTATGAGCTGTATGTGAACGGCAAAAAGGCGAACGCGGAATATCTCGCGCCGGGCTGCACCGCATACGACTGCTGGATCCAGCTTCAGACCTACGACGTGACGGAGCTCGTGCGCGAGGGCGAAAACGCCGTCGGCGCGATCGTCGGGAACGGCTGGGCAAAGGGGCGCTTCGCGTTTGACGGCGAACCGGGAAATTACGAGACGAACGCTCCCGGCGCGCCCGCGAACAACTTTACGAGCGAGTATCTTCTTCTCGGCGAGCTGCACATCCTGACCGACGATGGGGAGACCGTGGTCGTCACGGACGAGACGTGGCGGAGCGCGCCGTGCCCGCTGACGTTCGGCAACATTTATGACGGCGAACGGTACGAGCAGGCGCTCGAGATCGAAAACTGGGCCGCGCCGGACTGCGCGTATGGAGACTGGCAGGGCGTGAAGATCAACACCTCCACGAAGCTCGGCGAGATCACCGACCGGCTCTCGCTGCCGGTGGTTGCAAAGCATGAGATCGTGCCGAAGGTCCTTCGAACGCCGAAGAACGAGCTGGTGCTCGACCTTGGGCAGAACATCACGGGCTGGCTGACCTTCACGGCGGACCTCCCGAAGGGCACGGAGCTTCGGCTCCAGTTCGGCGAGCTTCTGCAGGACGACTGCTTCTACCGCGACAATATGCGTTCCGCGCTCGCGGAGTACCGGTTCGTCTCCGACGGGAGGAAAGCCTTTGTCCGGCCCATCGCGACGTTCTACGGCTTCCGGTATGCAAAGGTGTCCGGCGTGGCGGATCTGGACGGCATCGAGAACATCTCGGCGTGGGCGCTGTACTCCGACCTCGAGGCCATCGGCAGTGTCAAGACCGGAAACGCGAAGATCGACCGGCTGTTCCTCAATTCCGTCTGGAGCCAGCGCGACAACTTCCTCGACGTGCCGACGGACTGCCCGCAGCGCGACGAGCGCATGGGCTGGACCGGCGATGCGCAGGCGTTCTGCCCGACCGCGAACTACAACATGGACTGCGAGGCGTTCTACACCAAATACATGAAGGACCTGCTCATCGAGCAGAGAAAGGCCGAGGGCAAGGCCCCGGACGTCGCGCCGCTGATGGTGCGCGGGGAGCACCAGGAGAACCACCCGATGCTCTCGACCGGCGGGCATTGCGGCTGGGGAGACGCGGCGGCCATCGTGCCGTGGGAGACGTATCTCGCCTCCGGCGATCCGGCCATCCTTGAAAACAGCTACGAAAACATGAAGAGCTGGGCGGACTGGGTCTACCGCTACGACGAGGCCCACGGCGGCACGCGCCTCTGGCTCGGGCTGGAGTTCCATTTCGCGGACTGGCTCGCGCTCGACGGCCCGGAATCGGGGTTCAATCCGGATTCGGTCCTCGGCGGCACGGATACGACCTTCCTCTGCTCCGCCTACTATTACAAATCGACCTGCTGCGTGCGCGACGCGGCGCGCGTGCTCGGGAAGACCTCAGACTATGCCCTCTACAAAAAGCGCGCCGAGGAGATCCTCGATGCCATCCGCCGCGAATACTACACGCCGGGCGGCCTGTGCGCCGCCGCGACGCAGACCGGCAACGCTGTCTCGCTCGCGTTCGGCCTCGCACCGGAGCACGCGCGCGGGAAGATCCTCGCTTCGCTCAAATCGCTGCTCGCGTGGAACCGGATGCACCTGAAGACCGGCTTCCTCGGCACGCCGGTGCTCTGTCGCGCGCTTTCGGAAAACGGCGCGAACGAAGACGCCTACACGCTCTTCCTGCAGGAGGATCTGCCGAGCTGGCTGTATGAGGTCAACATGGGCGCGACGACGATCTGGGAGCGCTGGAACTCCGTGAACCCGGACGGGAAGATCAGCGGCATCTCCATGAACTCCATGAACCACTACGCCTACGGCGCGGTGTTCGAGTGGGTGTACAAGGACGTCTGCGGTCTGAACCCGGTCGCGGAGGCCCCGGGGTACAAGCGCGCCGTGCTCCGCCCGATGCCCGATCAACGTTTGGGGCAGGCGGAGGCCGTTGTCGAGACCGCCGCCGGGCGCTATGAGAGCAGTTGGAAATACGAGGGCGACAAGGTGCGCTACCGCTTCGCGGTGCCGTTTGACGCCGAAGCGGAGATCGAGCTGACGGGTGTGAACGGCGAGACGCTGCGCGAGTGCGTCGGCGCGGGCGTTTACGAGTATGTGCTCTAAGAAACGAACAAAAGCGGAGACCGCGTGAAAACGCGTCCGCTCTCATCAAATAAAAAGGAGTGTGCATTTTATGCGCTGCAGATCGATCACAACATTCGCGGCGAACGGCGTGGGATACAAATCCGAAAAGGTCCTGCCCGTGACGCCGGAGGCGGACGAGCCCCGCCATCTGGAATCGGGAGTCATCAACCTCTATCCCGAGATGGAGTACCAGACGGTGAAGGGCTTCGGCGGCGCGATGACCGACACGGCCGCCTACCTGCTCACCGAGATGCCGGAAGAGGAGCGCCGGCGCGCGATGGAACTGCTGTTCTCCGAAAACGGCAACCACCTCTCGGCGTTCCGCGTTCCGCTCGATAGCTGCGATTACTCGCTGGAGGAGTATCAGGCGGTGGCGGACCCGATCTCGGATCCTGAGTTCAAGACGTTCGACATGACGCGGAACTTCAAGTACATCCTGCCGCGCCTCAAGGAGGCGATCGCCCTGTGCGGCAAGGACGCGGAGGTGATCGTCGCCCCGTGGTCCCCGCCGTATCAGTGGAAGACGCCGCCCGCCCGCCCGAAGAATGACCGCAAGGTCTACGGTGCGATGCCCGGGATGCCGGAGCGGGTCGATTATGACAAGCCGCAGCGGAACAACGGCGGCAGCCTCAAGCCGGAGCATTACGGGGACTGGGCGCGCTACCTCGTGAAAATGGTGCAGGCGTACCGCGCCGAGGGGATCCCGGTGACGATGCTCTCCCTGCAGAACGAGTCCATCGCGGCGACGGACTGGGACAGCTGCGTCTGGACGGCGGAGAGCCAGAAGGTCTTCCTGCGGGACCACCTGTACCCTGAGCTGAAGAAAGCCGGCCTTTCCGAGGACGTGGGCCTCTTCATCTGGGACCACAACAAGGAGCGCATTTATGAATGGGCGAGGGACGTGCTGGACGAGGTCACCGCGCCGATGGTGAAGGGCGTGGCGTTCCACTGGTATTCCGGCGACCACTTCGAGGCCGTCCGCATGACGCGCGAGCGCTTCCCGAACCTCGCCATGGTGTTCTCGGAGTGCTGCCCGCTGCATCTGCCGGGACGCCTGGGATTCGGGCAGCCCACGGACAAGACGCCGGAGACGGTGGACTGGGAGGACGCGGCGAGCTATGCCCACGACATCATCGGCAACCTCAACGCGGGCATGGAGTCCTGGTTCGACTGGAACTTCTGCGTCGATCCCGAGGGTGGACCGCGCCATGTGCCGTTCGGCTTCGGCGCGGGGATGATCGTGGAGAACGGGAAGTTCAAGACGAATCTGATCTTCGACTATGTGGGCCATTTCTCCCGGTACATCCGGCCGGGCGCAAAGCGCGTGGGCTTCTCCCGCTGCGACGGGGACGTGGAGATCACGGCGGTGAAGAATCCGGACGGCGGGCTCGCCGTCGTGGCGCTGAACCGCGGCAACGACGACCGCGCCTATGCCATCCGGCTCGAAGGGCAGATCATCCGGGTCTCCTTCCCGGCGCGCACCGTCACCACGCTCTGCATCGAAAGAGAATAACGGCCGTTTTCCTCTCGTGAAAACACAGCGGCCCCCGGTTTTTCCGGGGGCCGCTTCGCGCGCTTTGGATCAGTGATCGTAGTGCGCCGAGACCTTTTTCAGATTTTCGATGATCGGGAGATGCTGCGGGCAGACGCCCTCGCACTGGCCGCAGGCGATGCAGTCCTTCGCCGCGCCGAATTTCGCGGTGAGGTTCCTGTAGTTCGAGAAGTTGACCGTCCAGCCCTTTTCCTCGAGGTCCTCGCGCATATCCTCGTTGTAGAGCGAGAAATACTGCGGGATCGCAATGTGCATCGGGCAGCCCTCGGTGCAGTAGGAGCAGCCGGTGCAGGGGATGGCGATCTGGCTGTTGATGATCCGCGCGGCTTCAAAGCATACGGCCTGCTCCGCTTCGGTGAGAGGCCGGAAGTCCTCCATGTAGCCGAGGTTGTCCTCCATCTGGGAGAGGTTCGACATCCCGGAGAGGACCATCATCACGTTCGGCAGGCTCGCCGCGAAGCGGATCGCCCAGCTGGGGACGGACATGTTCGGATCGTGCGCTTTGAAGAGGTCCTCGGCGGCCTGCGGCACCTTCGCGAGGGAGCCGCCCTTCACGGGCTCCATGACGATGACGGGCTTGCCGTGCTTCACCGCGACCTCGTAGCAGTCCCTCGACCGGATCCATTCGCTCTCCCAATCGAGGTAGTTGATCTGGAGCTGGACGAACTCCATCTCCGGGTGCTTCGTCAGGATCTCGTCGAGGAGCTCCGGCGTGTCGTGGAAGGAAAAGCCCGCGTGCTTCACGAGGCCCTGCGCCTTCTTTTCCAGCAGCCAGTGGAAGCAGTCGAACTTCTCATACTTTTCGAGCATCCCGGCCTCGATCCCGTGCAGCAGGTAATAGTCGAAATACCCGGCGCCGGTCTTTTCGAGCTGCGCGTGGAGCACCTTGTCCCGGTCCTCCAGCGAATCGAAAAAGCCGGCGTGGAGCTTTGTCGCGAGGGTGAAGCGGTCGCGCGGGTAGCGGTCCACGAGGGCGGCCTTCGCAGCGCGCTCGCTGGCAAAGCCGTTGTACATCCACGCGGTATCAAAATAGGTGAAGCCCTTTTCCAGGAACAGGTCCACCATTTTTTTGAGCTCTTCCAGGTCGATGTCGGCGGCGTTGTTTTTGTCGTTCGTCGGCAGGCGCATCAGCCCGAAGCCAAGTTTCTTCATGTATGTCCATCCTTTCTGTTCTGCGTCCCGCGCAAAGGCGCGTTCCCTTCTCTTCTCAAATTATACAGGAAACACGGGGCGGGGGCAAGAGCTTATTTGGAATGACGACCCATGCCTTTTGGGAATGGGTTCACCCGTACCGCGCGGAGACCCCGTGCCCGGAGCTTTCCACGGTCACGGGACCTTCCCGGGTGAGAAAGACCTCTGCCCCGGCGCTTTCCAGCGCCCGGACCACCTCGCCGTCCTCCGGTTCCTCCGGGGAGGAGGTGATGAGGGCGATCTTTGGGGACGCGGCGGCGAGGAACACTTCGGTGCGCTTGCCGTCCCGCCCGTGGTGCGGGACTTTGAGAAAATCGCACCGCGCGGAACCCTTGCGGAGAAATTCCTCGATCCGCTCGTCCTCGGCGTCTCCCATGAAGAGCAGCGTATCCGCGCCGTTCTTCACCTTCGTGATGAGGGAGGAATTGTTGCTCTTGTCCTTCTCGTAACCGCCCTCGGGCGGATCGACGGTGTATGTCACGCCGTCAAGGATGAAGGAGAGCGGCTCTTCGGGCGTCTCGGGTTCGATCCCGGCGTTTTCGAGCGCTTCGGCATAATTTTCGTAAGCCGAGGAATCCTTCGGCCGGTTCGACTGCAGCACGCGCCCGACAGGGACGGAGGCGATCACCTCCGCCGCGCCGCCGACGTGGTCCTTGTCGAAATGCGTGACGATCAAACAGTCCAGCTTTTCGATCCCGGTCTGTTCCAGCCGGCGGACGATCTCCTTCCCGAGCGGCTTTTCGGCGCAGTCGATCAGCACGGCGGAGCGCTCCGTCGTGAGCAGGAAAGCGTCGGCGGCGCCGCCGGAAAAGGCGTAGACGGAAAGCGGCGTGCCGGACGGCCCCGTCCCGCAGCCCGCCGTCAGCAGGAGCAGGGCGAGGAGCAGCGCGGCGCAGAGAAGCAGTTTCTTTTTCATCGCGGGGCCTCCTTCCGCCGGACGCAGGCGCACGGCCCGCCCGGGTTTTCGAAGTACTGTCCGGTACTATTATAATCGCGGCGCGCACCTTTTTCAACTGGCGGCGCGCAAAAAACGCACAGGCGCATGACAGAGCGAACGGTGCGAGAGGTAAAAATGTCCAGTTGTTGTGATAATTTGGACAAGTTTTTATGCAATCAAACGGCGCAAAACGGGAAAATCCACACCAAAAAGTCAAAAATTTACCCCAAAAAGTAAAAAGTTAGCCTCTTTTGCGGGGGGGGTCGTGTGTTATAATGTAAACAAATTAAGGGCGGTCGAAAACGAAACCGCCCAAGAAAGGATGTATTGAAAAGCTATGACAAAGAAAATCATTGCGCTCCTTCTCGCGCTGGTCATGGTCATCGGCGTTTTCGCGGCCTGCTCCTCCGGGTCTTCTTCCGGCGGCAGCAGCAGCTCCGCTCCGGCGGCCGGCGGCACCACCAGCAAGGACGACAGCTCTTCCGAATCCACCGGTGGGGAGACAGGAGGCGGTTCCGCGACTTCCGACGCGAAACTGACCCTGTGGACCTACGGCTGGGAGACTGCTTCCTCTGACAAGATCGTGGAAGACACCGCCGCTTATAAGGAAGCGACCGGCGTCACCGTGGAAGTCATCCCGCTCGCGAGCG
>CANRMW010000019.1 GCA_947631835.1 uncultured Clostridia bacterium
AACGATTGATCACAAAAGGGGCAGCCGTACTCTATTTTGCGTCTACCCCGTATGTCGTTCCCCCGGAGCATCTCCGGGGGGAACGTCATACATAACTCAAAAACGAGGAGGACAGCAAAATGAACGAAAATATCATTTACAAGCGAGGGGACATATTCTATGCGAATCTCGGTGAAACCGTGGGGTCAGAACAAAGCGGATTCCGCCCCGTGGTCATCGTCCAGAACGATCAGGAGAATAAGTACAGCCCTACGGTCATCGTCGCGCTAGTGGCGAGCAGCGGAAGAAAAAAGTCTTATGTCCCGACGCACTGTGAGATCACGTCATCGTGGCTGGACAAGCATTCCACGATTCTTCTGGAGCAGCTCCGCACCATCGACAAGAGCAGGCTGGGCGGGTTCCTCGGGGTTCTCAACCGCGAAGATCTAAAGGAGATGAACCGAGCGCTGGCGATCAGTGTCGGCCTGAAAAGCCCGTCGAAGTACAAACAAGTGGGCGACACGATGCGGATGTGCCTTTGCGGACGGTGTGCGAGCGACTTCCGCGAAACCGGAAGGTATCGTCTGATGCGGATTTACCCCTATCAGGATCGGAGGGATCTGTGTACTTACTGCGGCCATCGGCTTGGGCTGGATTACGATGTTGTGCCGATTCAAGAAGAAATCGAAGTTCCATATATGAGGTGAGCGCGACATGAAGAAAAAGAAGGCCATTCAAGGGCTTCAGAAGTATATCTGTGTTCCGGATGCGTACCTGAAGGGGTGCAGCGACCAGCTTTTTGCAATGGTTGCGGAGGACGGTGCACACGCTTTGAAATATGGGATCGTCAAGGGAATGACACTGATCTTCGATCGAGAAAAAGCGTTTCGGAAAGGATGCCTCTCCTGCTTTATGTGGGAAGACGGTCCAGAGCAGGAGTACAAGCTGTCGGACGAGACGCTCGGAGGGTATACACACCTCGGACGTCTCGTTGTTGGAATTCGGAAATACTGACAGGAACAGGAGAATCAATAAGGGACCCTTGAGATATTATACCATGCAGAGCCGAAAATGAAAACCCGGGAATCTCGCTTACAAAACGGGACTCTTGGAGTACAAACGGGACTCTCGGGTTGCTATTTATCCGTTTCTAAATCTGCTGACCCAGTTGCAATTTACGGCCTGAATTGTAATCCGAGAATCCATAGCCATTATCCCGGATGAGTGGTATAAGTTAATGGATAGCTTAGCAAGAGAGAGGTATGGATTCTCTCTTACAAAGATCTGAGGCTGACTGGAAGATTAACCTCATTTTTGTTATACTTTGACTGCTGGCGGCGGGAAGGGAGTCACAATGTCAAAGTTTTTGTCTTATGAAGACCGCCTTATCATTGCCAAACGGCTTCAGGAGAACGCTTCCTTTGGTGAGATCGGAAAAGAACTGGGCCGCGATCGGACTACCATTGCGAAAGAGGTCAAGAAATACGCTTGCGATAAGAAGAGCGGACGCCCTGGCTATCCTTATAATCCCTGCAGGTTTCGCATTTCCTGTAAAGCAAAGAGGCTCTGCGGGAAGGAATGTACCCACCAGTCCGCTTATAAATGCAGTTTGTGCTCTGAGTGCAGCGTTCACTGTCCGAATTTTGCAGAGGAAATCTGCTCTGTGAAAAACAAGCCTCCCTATGTTTGCAACGGATGTGGGAACCTGCCCAAATGCACACTGCTGAAACGGATCTATGACCCGGCTGATGCGCATGAGATGGCACACCGTGCCATTTCTGAATCTAGAACCGGCATCCTTTCAAATGAGGATGACATCGCAAGGATCAATAGGATTATCAGTCCCCTTGTACGCAACGGCCAGTCTCTCCACCAGATCTATCTGGATCATGTGGATGACCTGATGTGCAGCGAGAAGACGCTGTATAATTACGTCGATGCTCAGCTCTTCGATATCAGGAACATCGACTTGCCTCGGAAAGTGAAATACCGCCCGCGCTATAAGCATCCTGAATTCAAGGTGGATAGGGGATGCCGGATTGGGAGGAGCTATTCCGATTTCCAAAAGTTTCTTGCGGACAATCCGGAAACCACGGTCGTCCAGATGGACAGCGTCATCGGGCGGGTCGGGGGGAAATGCCTGCTTACCATCCATTTCGTGGAGAGCAGTCTTATGCTGGCGTTCCTGCGAGATGCCAATACATCCGGTTCCGTCATCCGCATCATCAATGCATTAGACGAGATCCTTGGCGCTCAGACGTTTGATCGGCTGTTTCCTTGCATTCTGACGGATAATGGAAGCGAGTTCTCCAATCCGAAAGAGATCGAGTACCGTAAGAACTATCCGTATTTGAGGACGAAGCTCTTTTATTGTGATGGAGCGTCTCCATACCAGAAAGGCTCCTGTGAGGTAAACCACGAACTGATTCGCCGTGTACTGCCGAAAGGGAGCAGTTTTGATGACCTGACACAAAAGGACGTCTTTCTGATGATGGATCATATCAATTCCTACAAAAGGAAAAAGCTGAACGACCGCAGTCCATACGAGACGTTCAGCTTTTACTACGGAGAAGATCTGCTTAAGAAATTGGGATGTTTACCGGTAGCCGCCGAAAACATCATCTTAAAGCCGAAACTTCTCAAAAAGTAACAGAACAATCTGCATAAGCCGCCAGAACAGACAACCAGCCAAAACGGCAAAGGGATGGATTCTCCGAATACAAAAATTTCGAGCGAGAATCGATCTCTGGCTTTTTGTACACAGATTTTCTGCTGAACGTATTATACCATGCCGGAAAGAAAACGTAAACCCGGGAATCTCGCTTACAAAACAGGATTTTGATTTACAAAGCGGGACTCTTGGGTTGCAAACGGGACTCTCGGGTTGCTATTTACCGCTGGTTTTTGCTACACGGGAAAAATTTATTGTAAAACGATAAAAAACGCTTGACTTTCGATAACGAAGGTGCTATACTTTGGGAAACCGGGCGGGGAGCCGCCCCGCGCGGGATCTTTTGAAAAAGGCGGTTGATCGAAATGAAACAGGAAAGTCTTTCGAGGTGGCTGAAAGCGATCCTCATCGGGGTCGGGCTCTGCGGGCTTGCGGTGTACTTCGGCTTTTTCCCGCTCCTCGGGGAGGGCATCGTCGGGCAGAACCCGGAGTACGCGTTCTGCTTTTGGCCGTGGCTGGTCTTCCTCTGGGCGACGGGCGTGCCGTGCTTCGCGGCGCTCGTCTGCGCGTGGAAGATCGCCGGGAACATCGGCCGGGACCGGTCGTTTTCCATGGAGAACGCGCGGCTGCTGCGGCTCGTCTCGTACCTCGCGGCGGGGGACGCGGCGCTGTTCTTCGTCGGGAACGCGGTGTTCCTGCTGCTCAACATGAGCCACCCCGGCGTGCTGCTCGCGTCGCTCCTCGTGGACTTCGCGGGCGTCGCGATCTCCGTCGCGGCGGCGGTGCTTTCGCATCTCGTGCGGAAGGCCGCCGACCTGCAGGAGCAGAGCGAGCTGACCATCTGAAGGGAGGGCGCAAGATGGAAGACGAAATCATTTTCAACATCGACGTGATGCTCGCAAAGCGCAAGATGAGCGTGACCGAGCTCGCCGAGCGCGTCGGGATCACGATCGCGAACATCTCGATCCTGAAAAACGGCAGGGCGAAGGCGATCAAGATCTCGACGCTCGCGAAGCTCTGCGCCGCGCTCGACTGCCAGCCGGGCGACCTGCTGGAATACCGGGGGCTTTCGTATGATGAGCGGAACAAAAGCTGAAGCGGATGGGGAGCGCGGCGCGCGGAAAAACGGCGCAGGGGTCAGAACGGGGATCCTTGTGATTGCCGTGTTCCTGACGCTGTTCCTGCTCGTTTTGAAAGTGTGGAACGTGTTTGGGAGCGACGCCGCCGGGTGGATGGCGTATGTTCTCGCGGTTTGCTGCGGCGGGCTGTGGATCTCCGCGCTGGTCCTTTCGTGCCGGGCAAGGCGGCCTTTCGGCGCAGTCGTGAGTCTCGTTCTGCTCGCTGCGGTCGCGGCGGCGGCATGGATGCCGGTCAACGGGGTGCGGTTCGCGATGATGCGAAACGCCTACGAAGAATACGCCGAAAACGCGTACCAAACGGTGCTCGCCGAGGCACCGGAAGGGGTCTATCTGCCGCTGTACGGGGAAGGGAATCCGATGGCTGTTCCGGTCGAGCTGGAGAGCCGCCCGCTTCTCGGAAAGATCGGCTTCGTAAAAGGCGCGGCGGGGAGCGCGATCGTGTTCGAGGACCGCTATACGACGTTCGATTACTGGTGCTATGTCCGCGTGTTTTCAGGGGACGGCGTGGAGGCGATGTTCCCCGATTACGATCTCGCGGCGGTCATTGATCTGGGAGGCGATTGGTATTTTGTCGATTTTTTCTAGCCGCTGCGGGGAGCGCGGCGGTTTGGCAAAGCGCGGGAGGCGGTTCGCGGCGGTGCTTGCGGCGGCGCTGGTGGTGCTGCTCGCCGGCTGCGAGGCGTGGAACCGGCTCGGGGTCATCGGGGGCGTGCTCGGGCTGGATGTTTCGGGCGGGACGCTCGAGACGTATACGGACACGCACGGCGCGATGAGCGACGGCACGACATTCGCGAAGATTGTGTTCGCGGACGGCGCGGTCGAAGCGCGCATCCGGGAGGACGAGCGGTGGAACGCGCTGCCCGTCTCCGAGACGGCCGAAACGCTGTTCTACGGCACGTCTAAGGAGCGGGACGGGACCGTCTATTCCGCCGGGCCGTTCCTCACGGACCGGGACGGCGCGCCGCTCTTCCCGAAGGTGAAAGCGGGGTACTGGTTCCTGCTAGACCGGCAGACCGGCTTCGCGGGGGAGGCGGCGATTCTGAACAGGTACTCGTTCAACTTCACGGCGGCGCTCTACGACAGCGCGGCGAAAACGCTCTATTACGCGAAGCTCGACACCTGACTTTGAAAAAGGAGGTTCGCGGGATGAAAAGAGGGATCGCGGGCGCGCTCGCGCTCGTCCTGCTGCTCTCGGCCTGCGGCTGCTGGAATCCCGCGCCGGTCGAGATGACGTCCTCGGTGCAGGGCGGTCTCCGGCTCGTCCACTGGGACGGGCGGACCTACGCGCCGTTCTGCGTCGTGCCGAAAAACAGCCGGGGCGGCGAGATCGGGTATGTGGACGGCGACCGGGACGACCGGATCAGCGCGTATGAAGACTGGCCGCCCGAGGAATGGCTCGTGAGCTGGATGCCGCAGGACGGCGGCGCGCTTTTGCTCAAGGAAGAACACGTCACGGAGATCCCGGACGGCCTAGAGAGAGAATACCCCTGAGACAAAACGAACCCGCGCGGTTCCCGAAAAGGACGCCGCGCGGGCGGTTTGTTTTTTCAAAAGACGAGCTTTTCCTCGCCCCAAAGCTCCGGGTGATGGCGGAGGCTGTCCGACTCGGTGATCTCGCGGACGACGCGGCACGGCACGCCCGCCGCAAAGCTGTTCGCGGGGATGTCGCGCGTGACGACCGCGCCCGCGCCGATCACGCAGCCGTCGCCGACGGTCACGCCCGGGCAGATCACGACGTTCGCGCCGAACCAGCAGTTCGAGCCGATGTGTACCGGCTTCGCCCAGCAGAAGCGCTTCTGCTCGCCGGCCTCCGTCGTGACGGACCGGCGCTCTTTCGCGACGAGCGGGTGGACCGGCGTGACGATCGTCACGTTCGGGCCGAAGTTACAGTCGTCGCCGATCGTGACCTCTCCGTCGTCCTGGATCGTGAGGTTGAAGTTCCCGAAGAACCGCCTGCCGATCTTCGTGTGCACACCGTAGTGGATCCGGATCGGGCCCTGCACGAACGAGCCCTCGCCGAACGCGCCGAAGATCTCCCGCACGAGCGCGGCGCGCTTTTCGGTCTCGTCCTCAAACGTGCGGTTGTATTCGCTGCACAGGTTGTGGCAGCGCAGCTTGATGGCTTTCAGGTCGGGGTGGCCCGGCACGAAAAGCAGCCCGGAGAGCTCTTTTTCTTCTTCGCGCATAAAACCGCCTCCCTTTACCGCTCGGTCCCGAGGAAGAACACGGCGGCGGTGCCCGGGCCGGAATGCGCCCCGATGACCGGCCCGATGAAATTGATCTCGATGTGCTGCACGCCGAACTTCGCGCGGATCTTTTCGGCAAGGTATTTTGCGTCCTCCTCGCAGTCGCCGTGGCTGATGAAGACGGTCTGCTCCTGCGGGCGGATGGCGCTCGCTTCCATGCGCTGCACGAGCGCGTCGAGGGACTGCCGCCGTCCGCGCACCTTGCTGACCGCGATCAGGTGGCCGTCGTCGTCCACATGGAGCACCGGCTTGATGCCGAGCATCGTGCCGACGAGCGCCGTCGCGGCGGAGACGCGGCCCCCGCGCTTGAGGTGGTTCAGGTCGTCCACGGTGAACCAGTGGCACAGGTGCGGCGCGTTCTCCTTGAGCCACGCGAGCAGCGCGTCGATGTCCGTCCCGGCGTTTTTCATCTTCGCCGCGAGATAGACGAGCAGCCCCTCGCCCATGGAGGCACAGAGCGTGTCGAATGTATAGATCTTCCTTTCCGGGTAGAGCGGGGCGAGATCGTCCCGCGCGATGCACGAGCTCTGATATGACCCGGAAAGGCCGCTCGAAAACGCGATATAAAGAATGTCGTCGCCCGCCGCGAGGATGGGCTCAAAGACGGTTTTGAACTCGTCGGCGTTGATCTGCGCCGTTGTGGCCATCTTCCCTTCGCGCAGCTTCGCGTAAAACGTTTTGACGGGCATCTCCCGGTCGCGGTACGTTTTGCCGTCGATGGTGAACTTCGGGCAGACGATCTGCACGCCCAGCGCGTCCAGCATCTCGTCTGTCAGATCTGTTGTCGAATCCGAAATGATCCTGTAACCCATTGCGATTCCTCCTGCCTGCAGCGGCGTTTTTTCCTACAGCTCTTCCCAGATCCCCCTTCGCGGGGATCCTACCATTTATTTTACCATATCCCAGAAGTGACTGCAACATTTTTTGTTCAGGTTTTCAAATTTTTTGCGAAAAAAAGTCGAGATTTTTTTGATTTCCCTCTTGCATCTTTTTCTCTTCCGTGCTATAATGTAACCAGTTTGTAACCGATTTGTCATTCCGCTGTTTCTTTTATGGCACTATTTTGTAAGAACTCGGAAGTCCCATACAAAAGACGGAAGAAAGGAAAAGGTGATTTTGATGATGATCTCGATCGAAAACCGGCGGAAACGGCTCGCCGCCCGCTGTGTCTCCCTGGTGTTCGCGTTTCTGCTGGCGTTTCTCGTCATGCTGCTGCGCGGCGCGGGGCTTGGGGTGCGCGCGGCGTCGGAGCTCACGTCCATCGGTCTCGCGGAGCACGGCCTGAAGGCCTACCGCGAGGGATGGCTGTACGAATACGGCGCTTACGGGAATTTCAACAGCAATGGAGTCAGGACCTCGGACTGCAGCGGGCTGATCTATTCCTATCTCTGCTGGGTGGACGATTACAGCAACGTCGAGCCGAATTATTCCATGCCCCGTGGCGTGAACTCCCAGATCAACGCTTCGAGCGTCCACGGCACCATCGACAACATCCCCCGGACGCACGGCCTGATCGTGACCTTCCCGGAGGGGAGCCATGTGGGGATCTACCTCGGGAACGGCATCGTCGTGGACAATTCCACCTGGGGCGTGAATATGCTCTACGAATCCATCTACGACCGCAACTGGGTCGCGTGGCATAAGCTCGACTGCCTGACCTACCCGACGACGGGCTGGTACCGCTTTGACGGTGATTATTTCTATTACATAGACGGGGAATATGTCGTGAACACGACGCTCGTGCTGGACGGCGTGACCTACACGTTCGGCAGCGACGGCGTGGCGGACAAGTCCCCGCAGGAGGCCGGGAACGGCGGGTACGCGTTCGCCGAGACCAATATGAACGCGCGCGTCACCGGCGAAGGCGTGCGGCTGCGCATGGGCCCGGGCCTCACCTATGACACCGTGGCCTACCTGCCGAAGAACGCGGCGGTGAACGTCACGGGCGCGGCCGATGCCGAGTGGTACGCCGTGACGATCGGCACGGGTCAGAACGGCTATATGTCCTCGCAGTACGTCCAGCTTGTCGGAGACGTGCCGCAGAGCGCGTCACCCGAAACGCAGGGCACGCCCGCGCTGAGCACTCCGACCGCGGCGTCTGCAAACGCGAAGACCACCACCGCCGTCCATCTCCGGACGGGCAGGGGCACGGATACGCAGTCGCTCGGCGTGATCCCGGCGTGGACCGCCGTCACGGTGACGGATACCTTCGACGCCACATGGTACGGCGTCACGGTGAACGGTCAAAGCGGCTATATGCACAGCGACTACATCGAGGTGGAGGGGGAGGTCGCCGCGGGAGGCGCGCAGCAGCCCGAGACGCCTGAAACGCCCGTGCAGAGCGGAACGTCGGAGAGCATGAGCATCCCGGCGCGGACGACCGCCTTTGTCCACCTGCGCGACGGCCCGGGCACGACGTTCCCGTCCCTGGAAGTGGTGCCGGAAAACACCGAGGTGACCGTGACGCAGATCCTGCTCAACGGCGCGTGGCTGGAGGTCAACGTGAACGGAAAGGTGGGCTACATGAGCGGCGATTACCTTGTCCCGCTGACCATGCCCCCGCAGGCCGAAAACACCGGGGGGAGCGGGGAATCGCTCACCGGGAAGACGACCGAGGCGCTGAACCTGAGAGAACAGCCGAACACAAGCTGCACCGTCCTCACGGTGATCCCGAAGGGCGCGACCGTGAAGCTCCTGAACATCTCGGACACGTCTTGGTACAAGGTCTCCTACGATGGCAAAGAGGGGTACGTCTCTTCGGCGTACATCGCAAGATAAATAACGGAAACGGCAGAGCGCCCGGTCTTCGAGAGAGGACCGGGCGCTTTTGAAACGGGCGCGCCTGTTGCTTTTTCCAAAGCGGTATGCTACAATAGGAATCGAAAAAAAACGGAAAGAGAGAGGCTTTATCATGGGAAACGCGTTTTTCACGCCGGCGGAGGTCGTGCGGAACTGGGAGAGCGTCGGCGAGACGAAGACGAAAAAGCCGGCGGGACAGCTCATCCTGCTGGGGATCCTCGCGGGGATGTTCATCGCATTCGGTTCGGCGGCGACGAACACCGCGGTCTACGGCATCGCGGATCCATGGACGCAGCGGACCGTCGCGGCGGTTCTGTTCCCATTTGGGCTCTGCATGGTGATCGTGATGGGCGCGGAGCTCTTCACGGGGAACAGCCTGATCTCGGTCTCGCTGCTCGCGAAGCGCTGCACGCTCGCGGGCCTGCTGCGCAACTGGGCGATCGTGTACGTCTCGAATTTCGCGGGCTCGCTGCTCGTCGCGGCGGGGTGCGCGTTCTTCGGCCAGATGAACTATTCCTCCGGGCAGCTCGCGGTCTACACGATGCGCGTCGCGGCGAACAAGTGCGCGCTGCCGTTCCAGAACGCGTTCGTCCTCGGGATGCTCTGCAACGTGCTCGTCTGCTTCGCGGTGCTGATGTCCTCGGCGGCGAAGGAGAACGTCGGGAGGCTGCTCGGCGCGTACATGCCGATCTGCTTCTTCGTGCTCGCGGGCTTTGAGCACAGCGTCGCGAACATGTATTACATCTCCGCCGGGCTCTTGGCGGCGGCCGTCCCGCAGTATGCCGCGCTCGCGGCGGAGGCGGGCGTCGATCTTGCCGCGCTCAACTGGGGCAGCTTCCTGCTCGGAAATCTCCTGCCCGTGACGCTCGGGAACATCGTCGGCGGCGTGGCCGTCGCCGCGGTCATGCGCTTTGCGACGAAAGACAAGACGGCCGCGAAGTGACCGTTTCCCGGAGAGCCGGCAGACATTCCAAAAAGAAAAACGCCCCTTTTGCACGGCGCTGTTTTGTGGAAGAATACAGATATGGATAAAACATTTTGGGATCGGACATGGGAAACGATTGCCCCTGAACGTGTATCATCCTATACCGCGGGTTTTGACATGGCGGAAGATGCAATGATCGCTTTCCTGCGGAAGAAGAAAGTGAAACGTGTCTGTGATGCCGGATGTGGATGCGGCATCTATTCGCTCAAGCTGGCGCGATTTGGCTTTGCCGTTTCCGGTTTTGACATTGCAGAAGATGCAGTCCTGCTCACACAAAAACTACTCTCAGAGAATGGATATTCGGTGCAGGGCTTCAAGCAAGCCAATGTTCTTTCAACAGGGTATCCGTCCAACAGCTTTGATGCCGTTGTTGCCAGAGATGTCATTGACCACATGCCGATTCAGCAAGGCATTGATGCAGTTAAGGAGTTTTTGCGCATCGTTAGGCCGGGCGGCTGCGTACTGTTGACTTTGGATGCAGCAGACAGCGAATACGAATTGGAACCGCACGAAACAAACGAAGATGGAGACTATTTGTTCATTGATGGCAAATGGAACGGAATGGTGTTTCATCCGTATTCTGATTTGGAAATCCAAAAACTGACGGATGGAATGAAATACAGTATTTTGCTTTCGGATGAAAATGGTTTCATTGTTGTTCTTGGCGCGGCTGCATAGATGATTTCCCGTTTGTAGGGCCGATGAAATTCTCAAAATAGAAATCCCGGCGGGCGTTTTCTGCCCGCCGGTTTGCCGTTTTCGGGTGGTCTTGGAGGCGTTACCGAAGGCCGAGGACAAAGACGACGAACGCGAGAACGGCGAGCGCCGCCCAACTGACGTACCGCCCGGCGAGTTCGAAATCGGAGGGCTCCGCGCCGTCTATGTTGCGAGCGCGCAGCGCGAGCCCCACGCGGAACAGCTCGTCCGCGAACAGGATGGAGACCGCGTTCAGGACGCAGATCAGCGCGCCGAGGAGCCACCCGGGAACGCTGCCCCGGTGGGTCAGCTCGGGCCCGGCCATCAGCGCGAGGACGGTCTGCGGGGAGGGATCCATCGGGTCGATCGGGTTTCCGTTTTCGTCCCACAGCGTCCCGTCGCCCGTGGAATAGGACAGCCGGAGACCCTCCCACGTCCCGTCCTCGTCGAACAGCAGGAAGGTTTGCCCGCTTTTGGCAGCGCCGCCGCGAAAGACGACCGTTTCCCCGTCGCGGAGCTCCACGCCGACCATCGAACCCGGGAGGTTGTCCCCTTCAGGGACGGCGGTGGGGTCTTCCTTTGCCGTGTATGGGCCGTAGGTCTTGTCGCCCCACTGGAACGAGACAGCTTTCTCCGCGGAGACCGTGAACGATGCGGGCTGTCCGTCGATCTTCCCGGCGTACACCGTGCCGCCGTTTTCCGCGCGCGGGACGAGGATCGTGTCCTGATAATCAAAGCCGACGCGCCGGAGCGTCACCGGGTACAGCGCCGAGAACACGAGGAGCATCGCCGCCGTCGCGAGCAGCACGGCTTTTTGAAAACGATTTAGATTTTTGATTCGGTTCATGTTCGTCCTCCGGGATAGATTTGGGGTCTGTCACAGCGCCTTTTTCGGGCAGGCTTTCACGCACTCCAGGCAGAGGATGCACTCGGTCCCGTTCAGGCGCTTGCGAGAGTTGTCCGTCACATCCACGTCCATCGGGCAGACGCTTCGGCACTTGCCGCAGGAGACGCATTTCGTTTTGTCGCAGGTGACGCGCAGCAGCGAGAAATAGCTCATCGGCTTTAAGAACACCGTGATGGGGCAGAGGTACTTGCAGAATGCGCGGTTGTCCTGAAAGCGGAACGCGAGCGCCGCGCCGGCCGCGTAGTAGGCGAGGTTCCCCGCGAGGAAGAGTGCGAACATCACCCGCTCGAGGCCGTCGATGTGCAGGAGAAAAAGCGCGGCGACGAGCAGGAGCGAGAGCGCGAACGTGACGTACCGCAGCCACCCGAGGTTCCGGCGCGGCTGGCGGGGCGTTTTGAACGGCAAAAGGTCGAGCACCATCGCCGTCCAGCACGCGTAGCCGCACCATCCCCGCCCGAAGAGGAGCGGCCCGAAGATCTTCGCGACGGCGTAGTGGATCGTCGCGGCCTCGAACACGCCGCTGAAGAGGTAGTACCAGAACCCCTCGATCTGCATATTCTCCCCGCAGAGAATCCCGAGATAGACGAGCATATACAGCCCGACGAGGAGCTGCGTCACGCGGCGGGCGTGCCGGTACGATTTAAGGTAGAGAAAGAGCCCAAGCGCGACAGAGATTCCGATGTAGCTGAAATTCAACAGGTAGAACACGTTCCCCTTCGCGAGCCACAGGGAGACGGCGACCGTCTCGAAGACCGCGAGAAAAAGGGCGGGTGCAAGATATTTCTTCATGCGTTCGCGCCCCCTTCGAGCAGGATGCACGCCGGCACGAACGAAGCGTCCGGATCGAACGCGGCGGCGCGCAGACGGTCCCGGTTTTCCAGCGCGGCGCGGTATTCCGTTTCGCCGCCGAGCAGGGCGAGCTTCCTAGCGGCGAGATCGAACCGGAACGCTTCGAGCGCGAGCGGGTCGAGCACGCCGAAGACGGAAAACCCGTTCGCGGCGGCGCGCGGCGCGGTCGAAGCGGTCAGGTTCTCCGCGCGGCGGCGCGCTTCGGGGAGCGGCTCCGCCGGGGAAAGAACGATCGGAAGCGGCGCGAAGGCCGCGTCTCCCCGAAGCGTCACGACGCCGCTTCCCACCTCCGGGAGCCGCAGACGCGCGAGATAGAACAGCGCGCCGTCCTTTTCGAGCAGGAACGCCGTCCCTTCCGGGAACCGCGCGAGCGCCGGGCAGCCGAAAAACGCCGCGAGCGCTTCCCCCGCCTTCGCGAGGCTCTCCCCGCAAAGCGCCGTCACATCCGCCATAATGCACCTCCGTTATAAAAAGCCGGGCCCCGTCCCCTTGGAGGAGGCCCGGCCTTGATGGTTTGCGCGTTTATTTCTGCGGGCCCCAGTACTGCGAGCTGCCAAGGCCCAAGATCAGCATGAAGATCGGGTTCAGGAAAAGGAGCCCGAGCGTGAAGCCGACGCCGTGGTGGAACGCCTTCGAGAGCTTGTGCACGCCGACGACGCTGATGACGGCCGCGCAGAGCATGAGGATCACGCCGACGAGCGAGAGGATGCTGTTGTCGCCGGCCATCCCCGCGACGACGTTCGCGGCGACCGCGAGGATCAGGAAGAGCCAGAACATCTTGCCGGACCAGGCGATCTTATACTGGGTATAGACGTTGTAGACCGGGATGATGGATTTCCAGCCGGGCTGGCCGGCCTTCGTGAAGATCTTCCAATAGGCGACGACCTGGAGCACATACCAGACGATGCCCGCGACGGAGACGATCGCGACGTAAGCGCCGAGCAGAACGAGCAGATGATTGAAGTCCATGGTGCGTTTCCTCCTTCGAACCCGCGCCGACCGCACGGCGGGGCCTTTTTTTCATGATACTGTAAGCGTATCACACCGCGTGGGAAATGTCAAGACGCGCGGCGCGCTTTTTGAAGACAAACGGCGTTCGGGCAAAGCCTCAGCGGTAATACAGCCGGCCCTCCTCGTGGCGCGGCTCGCTCGTCATGAAGATGCCGAGCCGCTTGAGGACCGTGTCGTCCACGGAGGAGAGGATCACGGTGCTGTGGCCGTCCGTGCCGTTCAAAAGCGA
Organism: uncultured Clostridia bacterium; assembly: GCA_947631835.1. GTDB lineage: Bacteria > Bacillota > Clostridia > Oscillospirales > Acutalibacteraceae > Hominenteromicrobium. The sequence continues at coordinate 13,512 of CANRMW010000019.1, forward strand.
GAGCGCCTCCATCGCACGCATGGCGTTTTTGTCCGTCGCGGCGCTGATCGCGAGCGCGACAAGCATCTCGTCGGTGTGCAGGCGGGGATTCTGGCTGTGCATGTAGTCGGTCTTGAGGAGCTGGATCGGCTCGATGACCGTCGGGGAGATGAGGTCGATCGCGTCGTCGATGCCGGCGAGCGTCTTGAGCGCGTTGAGCAGCGCCGAGGAACACGCGCCGAGCAGCGCCGTGGTCTTGCCCGTGACGATCTGCCCGTTCGAAAGCTCGATCGCGACGGCGGGGCTGCCCGTGCGGTCCGCGACGGCGAGCGCCGCCGGGACGACCTTCCGGTCCTCCGGCTCGGCGGAAAGGCCCTGCATCAGAAGCTCGATCTTCTGCAGCTCGCTCTCCGTGGACGTGCCCTGCCGCACGCCCTTCGCGGCGGAAAAGTACCGCCGGATGACCTCCTGCGTTGCAGCCTCGCGGCACGCATCGTCGTCGGTGATGGAGAGGCCCGCCATGTTGACGCCCATGTCCGTCGGGCTCTTGTACGGGCATTCGCCGTAGATGCGCTCGAAGATCGCGCGGAGCACCGGGAAGATCTCGATGTCGCGGTTGTAGTTGACCGTGGTCTCGCCGTAGGCCTCGAGGTGGAACGGGTCGATCATGTTGATGTCGTTGAGGTCGGCGGTGGCGGCCTCGTAGGCGAGGTTCACCGGGTGCTTGAGCGGGAGGTTCCATATAGGGAAGGTCTCGAATTTCGCGTAGCCCGCGCGCACGCCTCTGCGGTGCTCGTGATAGAGCTGGGAGAGGCAGGTGGCCATCTTGCCGCTGCCGGGTCCCGGCGCGGTGACGACGACGAGTGAGCGCGTCGTCTCGATGTAGTCGTTCTTGCCGTAGCCCTCGTCGCTGACGATGAGCTTCACGTCGTTTGGGTAATTCGGGATGCGGTAGAGCCGATATACCGGGATGCCGAGGCCCTTCATCAGGTTCTCGAAGACCGCCGCGGCGGGCTGGTCCGCGAACTGCGTCAGCGCGACGGAGCCGACAAACAGCCCGAACCCGCGGAACACGTCAATGAGCCGCATGAGGTCCGTGTCGTAGGTGATGCCGAGATCCCCCCGGAGCTTGTTCTTTTCGATGTCGTTCGCGTTGATCGCGATGACGATCTCCGCCTGCTCCCGAAGCGCCAAAAGCATTTGGATCTTGTTGTCGGGCCGGAAGCCCGGCAGCACGCGGGAGGCGTGGAGGTCGTCGAAGAGCTTCCCGCCGAACTCCAGATAGAGCTTCCCGCCGAACGTCTCGATCCGCTCCCGGATGCGGGCCGACTGGAGCCGGATGTATTTTTCACTGTCAAAACCGATGCGCATGGATCCACCCTCAATATTCCCTAGTTCTGCAAATACTTGGGTTTATTATACCAGACAATGGCGCGTCTTGCAAGAACCTGTTTTTCGGAAAAGGGCGGGTCCCGCCTTGATTTTCCCCGTGCGGTTTGCTATAATACGTTTCGACAGACCGAGAAAGCCGGAAATAAGAGGCAGCCGCGCGCCGCTGCGCCGGCGCTTTTTCTGTTTTTGAACGGCAAATTCTCCCGAGGGGGTCCCCGCTATGCCCGCAGCAGAAGAAAACAACCGAAAACGCCCGCTCTGCCTCGGGCTGCTCGCGCATGTGGACGCGGGAAAGACGACGCTCTCCGAGGCGATGCTCTTCACCGCCGGGCGGCTGCGCAGGCTCGGCCGCGTGGACCACGGCGACGCGTTCCTCGATTCCGACGCGATCGAGCGCGAGCGCGGCATCACGATCTTCTCGAAGCAGGCGATCCTGCCGCTCCCCGAGACCGAGGTCACGCTGCTCGACACGCCCGGCCACGTCGATTTTTCCACGGAGGCGGAGCGCACCATGCAGGTGCTCGACTGCGCCGTGCTCGTCGTCAGCGGCGCGGACGGCGTGCAGAGCCATACGCGCACGCTCTGGCGGCTGCTCGAGCGGTACGGCGTGCCGGTGTTCCTCTTTGTGAATAAGACGGACCTGCCCGGGGTGGACCCGAAGGCCCGGCTCGCGGAGCTGCGCGATTCGTTCGGCGCGGGCTGCGCCGACGCGGCCGCCCCGGATTTCGCGGAGACGGCGGCGCTCACCGACGAGGACGCGCTTTCGGAATACCTCGAGGACGGGACGCTCGCGGACGAAACGCTGCGGCGGCTCGTCGCGGCGCGCAAGCTCTTTCCCTGTTTTTTCGGTTCCGCGCTGCGGCTTTCCGGCGTGGACGCGCTGCTCTCCGGCATCGAACGGCTCGCGCCGCGGAAAACGTATGGGGACGATTTCGGCGCGAAGGTCTATAAGATCGCCCGGGACCCGCAGGGCGCGCGGCTGACCTACCTCAAGGTCACGGGCGGGACGCTGCGCGTCAAAGATGTGCTTTCCGGGCGGAACGCGAAGGGCGAGCCGTGGAGCGAAAAGGCCGACCAGCTCCGGCTCTACTCCGGAGAGAAATTCACGCTCGCGGACGAGGTCCCGGCGGGGAGCGTCTGCGCCGTGACGGGGCTCTCCGCGACGCGGCCGGGCGAGGGCATCGGCGCGGAGCCGGACGCCGCCGACGGGCGGGCCCACGCCCAATGGGAGCTGGACCGGGCCACCGTGGAGGCGGGGCGCGGAGGACCCGGCGCTCGGGGTCGTCTGGAACGCCGAGCTTTCCGAACTGCATGTCCGGCTGATGGGCGAAGTGCAGCTCGAGGTGCTGCGCCGCCGCATTCTCGACCGCTTCGGCGAGGCCGTGGATTTCGGCCCGGGCAGCATCGTCTACCGCGAGACGCTGAAGACCGCCGCCGAGGGCATGGGGCATTTCGAGCCGCTGCGCCACTACGCGGAGGTGCATCTCTGGCTCGAGCCGGGGCCGCGCGGCAGCGGCGTGCGGCTCGCCTCGGAACTGAGCGAAGACGTGCTCGACCGGAACTGGCAGCGGCTCATCCTCACGCACCTTTCCGAGCGCGAATTTCCCGGCGTGCTGACCGGCTCGCCGCTCACCGACGTGAAGATCACGCTGATCGCCGGGCGCGCGCATTTGAAGCACACCGAGGGCGGGGATTTCCGGGAGGCGACGTACCGCGCGGTGCGCCACGGGCTTTTGAACGCCGAGAGCGAGCTGCTCGAACCTTGGTATGACTTTCGGCTGGACGTGCCCTCCGCGCACATCGGCCGCGCGCTCGCCGACCTCGAACGGTTCGGCGCGCAGTTCGACACGCCGGAAACGGATGGGAACCGCAGCGTGCTCTCCGGCAGCGCGCCCGCCGCGTCGCTCTCCGGCTACGGGGCCGAGGTGCTCGTCTACACGAAGGGCATGGGCGCGCTCTCGCTTTTGCCGAAGGGCTATTTCCCCTGCCATAACACGGAGGAGGTCGTCGCGCGGATCGGCTACGACGCGGAACGCGACCTTCTGAACACCGGGGACTCGGTGTTCTGCTCGCACGGTGCGGGATTCGTCGTCCCGTGGCGCGAGGCGGCGGGGCACATGCACCTGCCCCCTCGAAAGCGCCGCCCAAACGCCGCCCAAAGTACGCCCGCCGCGCCCCAAACACCGTCCGCCGCGCGGCTGCAGCGCCCTTCTTTTGAGGCAGACAGCGAGCTTCGCGCGATCTTCGAGCGGACCTACGGCCCGCTGAAGCGCCGCGACCTCCGCCCGCAGAGCGCCGTGCGCGCCGAGGAGGAGACGTACCGTCCGGCCTTGAAAAACGCCGAGACCGCGCCGAAAAACCGGTATCTCCTCGTGGACGGCTACAACATCATCCACGCGTGGGAGACGCTCCGCGCGATCGCCGCGCGCGACCTCGACACCGCCCGCGCGCTCCTCACCGACCTGCTTTCCGCCTACCGCAGCGTTTCCGGCGAGATCGTCCTCCTTGTCTTTGACGCGTACCGCGTCCCGCGGCCTGTCGAGGACGTGGAGCAGGCGGGGAACGTCACGGTGGTGTTCACGAAGCAGGCGGAGACGGCGGACACCTACATCGAGCGGGCGACGTATGAGATCGGCAAGCGGCACAAGGCCCGCGTCGCGACGGCGGACTACGCCGAGCAGGTGATCGTCCTCGGGCACGGGGCTGAGCGCGTGAGCGCGGCGGAGCTCGAAGCCGAGGTCAAGGCGGCCGTCGAGACGCTGCGCGAGCGGGTGGACGCGCTGAACACGAAGGAGAACGCGAAGTTTGGGAACCGGCCCATCGTGAAAGAAGAGGGAGATTGAGACCCGAAAGCACAATTCCAATCTGCGGAGCGAGCGGATCCCATGCAAAAAAGGAGGTTAAGACGAAACATGGATTACATGGAAGCGTATTACAACAGTTACGATGAGGACGGACGGCTGCTTTCCCGGCACGGACAGGTCGAATACCTGACGACGATGAAGTATATTCGCGAGAGTTTGGCGGGCGTGGTCGAGCCGAACATCTTGGAGGTGGGCGCCGGGACCGGGCGGTACAGCGTGACGCTGGCAAAGCAGGGATATCGGATGACGGCCGTGGAGCTGATCCAGCACAATCTGGAATTGCTCAAAGCCAAATTAGACGGTTCGGAACCGCTCACGGCGATGCAGGGCAACGCGATGGACCTATCGGCGCTGCCGGACGACGCGTATGATCTGACGATGCTGCTCGGGCCGATGTATCACCTCTACACGCGGGAGGACAAGTGCAAGGCCCTTGCCGAGGCGGTGCGGGTGACGAAGCCCGGCGGGTACATACTGGTCGCCTACTGCATGAATGAGCCGACGGTCATCCAATACGTCTTTGGGCTGAACAAGCTGCATGAGGTGATGGAGTTGAAGATGATCACGCCCGACTGGCACTGCGTGAGCGAGCCGAAGGATCTGTTTGAATTGGTGCGCACGGAGGATATTGCGTCGCTCGACGCGGAGGTCCCTGTGGAGCGGATCAAGCTGGTCGCGACGGACGGCGCGACGAACTACAAGCGGGACGACATCGACGCGATGGACGATGAGACCTTTGCGAAGTGGATGGAGTATCATTTTGCGATCTGCGAGCGGCAGGACCTGATCGGCGCGTCCCACCACACGCTGGATATCCTTCGGAAGATTTGACATCTTCCTGCCTGCGGGAAACGGGACGAGCGGAGGAAAAGCGCGGTGGAACAGGGCCGTTTTGCGCAGCGCAGGCGGTTCTTCTGGAAAGCGCATATTCTTTCTTGTGAATCATGCAAAAGAAGGATGGCTGCGGCGCGGTTTCTTTTTGTGAATAGAATGTGACTTTTTTTCGAATTTTCTCTTGCAATTCGGAAGGATTCGCGCTATACTTATGCATGTACCCCAGTTTCTTCCGGGGAGCGGAACATTTTTGTGTTCGAGGAGTGTGATTCAATTTGGAAAAGTTCTTTAAGCTCAAGGAGAACAAGACGACCGTCCGGACAGAGATCACCGCCGGCCTCACCACCTTCATGGCGATGGCGTACATCCTGATGGTAAACGCCGGGATGTTCTCCGACCCGTTCGGCGACGGGACCAACATGCTGGGCGTCAGCTACGGCGCGATCTACATCGCCACGGCGATCTCCGCCGTTGTCGGCACGCTGCTGATCGGCCTGCTCTCCAATCTGCCGCTGGCGCAGGCTTCCGGCATGGGCCTCAACGCCTACTTCGTCTACACGGTCTGCGTGGGTATGGGTCTGAGCTATGCGAACGCGCTGGTGCTGGTCCTCTTTGACGGCGTCGTGTTCGTCGTTCTGACCGTCACCGGCCTGCGCAAGGTCATCTTTGACGCCATCCCGAAAGCCGTCAAGGTCGCGATCTCCGCCGGCATCGGCCTGTTCATCGCCTTCATCGGCCTGCAGAACGCGGGCATCGTCGTCGGAGACGCTTCGACCAAGGTCAACCTCGCCTCCTTCAACGTCTTCACCGGTACCGCCAACTGGACCACGATCTTCCCGATGCTCGTCACGGTCTTCACCGTGTTCGCGATCGGCGCGATGTCCAAGAAGAAGGTCCGCGGCGCGATCCTCTGGGGCATCCTTGGCGGCAGCGTCGTGTACTATATCATCGGGCTCATCTCCGTGCCGGATTTCTACAACACGGCGGTCGCTCCGAATCTCACCTCCGATTTCTTCGGCGCGTTCAAGGCGTTCGGCTCCGAGGCGTTCCTCAAGGTCTTCACCGAGGGCTTTGACTTCTCCGGCTACATCGGCGCGAACGGCGTCGGCGCATTCATCATCATGCTCCTCACCAGCATGCTGGCATTCTGCATGGTCGATATGTTCGACACCATGGGCACGCTGTACGGCGCCTGCGCGGCCGGCAACATGCTCACGAAAGAGGGCGACGTCCCGAACATGAACAAGGCCATGCTCGCGGACGCGGTCGCGACCTGCACCGGCGCCGCCTGCG
>CANRMW010000020.1 GCA_947631835.1 uncultured Clostridia bacterium
TTCAAAAAGTAAACAATATTGCCAAAGATAACGGGCGCTTTTTATCCACTTCGTGGTCGAAAAAAGTTCATATTTCTACATTCGATGTCCGTTTTCTTATAGGAATCGGTCCTGTTTTTTGATAGAATGAATCCAGCCCCAGCGGGACGGCGCGTTCCGCAATAAAATTTTGGAGGTATTCACATGAACATCAAAAGAGTCCTGAGCCTTGTGCTCGCGCTCGTGCTGCTCCTCGGCGCTTTTGCGGCGTGCAGCGGCGGTTCCGGTTCCTCTTCCGCTTCGACCGGCGGCTCCGCGTCCACCGGCGAGACCGGCGGGGAAACCGGTGGAGAGACCGGCGGCGAGTCCGCTGAAACGCCCGCTGGCGACGGCAAGGTCGATGGCGAAGGCTACACCGCGAACTTCCTCTATCTGGTCGCGCAGGAAGGCGCGGACCAGCAGAAGGTCAACGAGGCGGTCGATGCGCTCGCCATGGAAGAGATCAACATGCACGTCAACATGATCCCGATGACCTTCGGTACTTACAGCTCTCAGCTTTCCGTCATGCTGGCGAGCAACGAGGCGCTGGATATGTTCCCGGCGTATGCCTCGAGCTTTGCAACGTACATTGAGTCTCAGTATATCGTCAACCTCGCGGATTATCTCGATTACCTGCAGGGCACCGTCGAGGTCTTCGGCGAAGACGCGAACTGCGGCTACATCGGCGACTTCCTGGTCGGCTTCTCCCAGATGAAGGAGCGCGGCTATCCGACCGGCCTCGTCGTCCGCAAGGACATCTTTGACGAGCTCGGCTTCAAGATCGAGGACTTCAACGTCCGCCCGAGCGATTACAGCTCCTTCGATCAGATCACCGAGCTGTTCGCGGCCGTGAAGGAAGCGCATCCGGAAATGATCTGCCTCGACGGCACCGGCGTGATCGCGAACGGCGCGCCGCTGTCCTACACGGATAACCTCGGCGACGACTTCGGCGTCCTCGAGAACTACGGCCAGACCACCACCATCACCAACTACTTCGAGTCCGAGCAGTTCAAGAAGTTCTGTGAGATCGGCAAGCAGTGGTATGACGCGGGCTATTCCTCTCAGGATATCGCCGTCAACCAGGATTCCGGCGAAACGAAGCTCCGCGCGGGCAACGCGTTCTCCTTCATCTGCTATGTGAAGCCGAACACCAACATCGAGAAGCTCGCGCAGACCGGCTATGAAGTCGAAGTCATCTACATGGGCGACGCCGCGAAGAGCACCAACGCGGTCAACTCCGCGATGTTCGTCATGGCGAACGCTGCCGAAGACAAGGTGAAGGCTGCCCAGTTCATGAACTGGACGTACACCAGCGGCGGCTTCAACGACCTCATCAACTGGGGCGTTGAGGGCGTGGACTGGGTCCTCGACGATCAGGGCCTCGCCGCGTATCCGGACGGCGTGGACGCCACCAGCGTCGGCTACCACAACGACTTCGGCTGGATCTATCCGAACCAGTTCGCGGGTCATCCGTGGACGGGCAACCCGGTCGATATCTGGGATCAGTACCGCGTGTACAACAGCGAGATGGCGAAGTCCATGGCGTTCGGCTTCACGTTCAACTCCACCCCTGTGGCGAACGAAGAAGCGCAGCTCGTCAACGTTGAGAACGAGTACCTGAAGGACCTCAGCGCCGGTGTCGTGGACGACCTCGACGCGAAGATCCAGGAGTTCAACGACGCGCTCTATGCGGCCGGCCTCCAGAAGGTCATGGACGAGAAGCAGGCGCAGCTCGACGCGTGGCTCGCCGAGCAGGGCTGATTTCCCGAGAAACGAAACACACGCTCTGACTGAGCACTGAACTGTCCCGGCGTTTGCGCGGCGTTTCAACGCGCCGCCGCGAGCGCCGGGATCTTCTGTTCTCCATCCCCTTTGGCACACAACTACCGAGTAAGGAGGGACGACCGATCTCATGAATGAGAAAAAAAAGAAGGGAGCGGCCCGGATCAAGCAGTTCATCCCCCTTTATTTTATGCTGATCCCCGGCTTCACCTATCTGTTCATCAATAACTACATCCCGATGGCCGGCATCGTCGTCGCGTTCAAGAAGTACAACGTCAACGACGGCCTGTTCTTCAGCCCGTGGAACGGCCTGGACAACTTCCAATATTTGTTTGGCACGCAGGACGCCGCGCTCATCATTCGGAACACGCTGCTCTACAACGTGGTGTTCATCATCGTGAACAACGTCGTCGGCATCATGCTGGCGATCTTCATCTCCGACGTGCTCAACCAGCGCCTCAAGAAGCTCTATCAGAGCTCGATCCTGCTGCCGTTCCTGATCTCCATCGTGGTCGTCAGCTACATCGTCTTCGCGCTGCTCAGCCAGGAGAACGGCATGATGAACAACACCATCCTCCCGCTCTTCGGCAAGGAGCCGATCAAGTGGTACAACGATCCGACGTGGTGGCCGCTGATCCTCGTCATCACGAACTGCTGGAAGGGCGTCGGCTACGGCACGCTCATCTATATCGCGGCGATCGCGGGCATCGACCTCTCCTTCTATGAGGCCGCGGAGCTCGACGGCGCGAGCAAGTGGCAGCAGATCACGAAGATCACGCTGCCGTGCCTGATCCCCTCGATCATCACGCTGCTCATCATGAACGTCGGGCGCATCTTCGCCTCCGACTTCGGTCTGTTCTATCAGGTGCCGCAGAACTCCGGTTCTCTGTTCTCCGTGACGCAGACCATCGACACTTATGTGTACCGTGCTCTGACGGCGGCGGGCGGCATCGGCCGTTCCTCTGCGGCGGGCGTGTTCCAGTCCGTGGTCGGCTTCACGCTGGTCATGCTTTCGAACTGGATCGTCCGCAAGGTCAGCGCCGAGAACGCCATCTTCTAAAGAAAGGAGCGCCATACTATGATTATGTCCAAAGGCCGCAAGGCTTATCAGGTCGTCATCAACATCATTATGATCTTCGTGACGCTGTGCATGATCCTGCCGCTCCTGCTGCTGTTCATGTCCTCGATCACCGAAGAAAGCACGCTGATCGTCAACGGCTACTCCTTCTTCCCGGAGAAGTTCAGCCTCGGCGCTTACGCGTACATCATGCAGAACTCCGCGACGATTTTCCGCGCTTACGGCATCACGATCGTCGTGACCGTGGTCGGCACCTCGCTGAGCCTGATCCTCGCCTCTCTGACGGCGTTCCCGCTGTCTCTGAAAAACCTGCCCGGCCGCAGCGTTTTGAGCTTCGTCGTGTTCTTCACGATGCTGTTCTCCGGCGGTCTGGTCCCGTCCTACATCATGTGGACGACGGTGTTCAATGTGCGCAACACGATCTTCGCGTACATCTTCCCGAACTTCCTGCTCGGCGCGTTCAACATCATTCTCCTGCGCACGTTCTTCACCACCAGCATCCCGGTGGACATCTACGAGGCGGCGGAGATTGACGGCGCGACCTATCCGCTGATCTACTGGAAGATCGTCCTGCCGCTGGGCAAGCCGATCCTCGTGACCATCGGCCTCTTCACCGGCCTGACCTACTGGAACGACTGGACGAACGGCCTCTACTACATCAACAAGTCCGATATGCTCTCGATCCAGGCGCTGCTCAACCGCATGATCCAGGACATCCAAGCGCTGCTCGCGAACTCCACAGCGAACTCCGGCGCGCTGCTGCAGATCCCGCAGGTCTCGATCCGCATGGCCATCGCCTTCGTGGCGATCCTGCCGATCCTCATCGTCTATCCGTTCCTGCAGAAGTATTTTGCGAGCGGCATCATGCTCGGCGCGGTCAAGGGCTGATCGTTTTCATCTATCCCTAGGAGGCTTTTCCGAATGGCAAAGTTTACTTGCAATTTCATTTCCTATACGCTCAAGCGCACCGTGGACATCACGGTCGTGATCCCCTCCGTGACGATCCCGGAATCCATGAACATGACGGGCAAAGGCCCCGCGACGCACGTCCCGCAGGCGAAGTACCCGGTCGTCTATCTGCTGCACGGCATGGGCAACAACCACGCGCAGTGGACCGGCTACACGAACGTGGAGCTGTATGCTGAAGAACGCCAGATCGCGATCGTGAACCTCTCGGCGGAGAACAAGAGCTATGTGAAGGTCGGCGGCGACGATTTCTTCACCTTCGTTTCGAAGGAGCTTCCGGAGTTCGTCACCTCGATGTTCCCGATCTCCACGAAGCCCGAGGATACCTACATCGCCGGCCTCTCGATGGGCGGCTTCGGCACGCTCGTGCACGCGCTCAACTTCCCGGAGCGCTTCAAGGCGTTCGGCGCGTTCTCCGCGGCGGTCGCTCTGAACCCTGCCGCGCTGCTCGGCGACGATCCGGCGGCGGCCGCGAACTCCAAGGCCCCGGACGAGTACAGCCCGGAGCTGCTCGCGGAAAAACTCGCCGCGGAGGGCAAGACCTTCCCGAAGGCGTATATCGCCTGCGGCGCGAAGGACTTCCTCTATGAGGCGAATCAGAAGTTCCGCGACAAGCTGATCGCTCTCGGCGCGGACGTCACCTGGGACGAACATCCGGATTACGGCCACGAGTGGCGCTTCTGGAACATGCAGGTCGAGAAGTTCCTCGACTGGCTCCCGCGCACCGACGTTTACGCCGCGGCGGGGAAAAGACAGGTCTAAAGCGGCCGATTTCAGGCCTGCCGTAAAAACCCGGCGCGACCCGCGAAATGGGAAACGTTCCCGGAAAGATCAAGCGCCCCCGGAGGCTTCGAGCCTTCGAGGGCGCTGCTGTGTTTTCGGGGAGGCAAATGCCGCCGGAGGATCAGGACTTTGCGCTTCGGCCGGACCGCTTATCCACATACCGGCGGCGGTATTCGTTCGGGGAAAGGCCGGTGTATTCATGGAAAATGTGGGAGAAGTAGGAGGAGTTGTCGTAGCCGACGCGGATGGCGATCTCGTTGATCTGGACGTCCGTTTCCGCGAGGAGCTTTTTCGCCTCCAGGATGCGGCGGTCCTTGATGTATGCGCCGAGCGACTTGCCGGTCTCCCGCTTGAAGACGCGCGCGAGGTAGTCGGGGTTGAGAAAAACGGTCCGCGCGACGGAATTCCGGGAGATGTCCTCGTTGAAATGGTGGTCGATGTAATCCTTGACGCGGCCCACGACGGACTGCGTTTCGCTCACGGTGTCCAGGTAGGAGATCGCGGAGCGGACGATGTATTCGAGGTAGCGCTTCATGTGCTCCACGGAGCGCAGGGAGTTTTCGCGGAGTGTATCGAAGCGCGGCTCCGCGTAGATGTCATACGCGCCGATGCTGCGTTCCTTGAGGACAGATTGGAGCATCTGCATCATCTGGATGCGCAGGGATTTGAGAAAGGCGCGGTTGACGTCGCCGCGCGAGGCGAGGCGGTCCAGAAAGGTGTGGATGCGCGCGACGAGCTCATCCGCCTGCCGGTAGTTGACGAGCAGCTCCCATTCCTGGATCTGGGGGAGGGAGTACGGAAGCGCGCGGGGCTCGTAATCCGCCGCGCGGATCACCGTGCCGTGGCTCGCGACGTCATCCTCGAGGCAGGCAATCAGCGGCTCAAACGCGGCGCGCGCGGTGTTGAGGTGCGCTTCCTCGGAATAATAGCAGTTGACCCAGCCGCCCAATTCATGCTCGACAAATTCCGTGAGGTCGGTGAGGACCCCGTGCACGGTCTCGATCGGGATGCGTTTCTCCGCGCGGAGCACGCAGCAGGAATCCCCGTCGGCGATCTGCAGCACGGCATCGAGGCGCAGTCCCTTCTTTTCGGCGAGCTCCTGAAAGACGTTCCGCATCGCGTATTCCTTCCACGGAACGGCGGTTTCCGAGCCGTCCGAGAGGGAGAGGACGCAGAGAAAAAAGACGGTCGAGAGATTGTAATCCTTGTAGTACCCGAGCAGATGCGTCGCGGTCGTCTTCGCGGCATCGGCGTTTTGGGAGAGCAGCAGCTCCGTCCAGTATCCGGAGCGGTTCTGCTGGCGGATGTCGCTGACGCTCTGGTAGAAGAGGTCGATGCGGCGGTTCACCCGGATGCCTTCGGCGGCAAAGCGCAGCAGCTCGCTGATCTCCGCCCCGGAAAGCTCGCCGACGACGTAATCGTAAGCGTGCAGGCGCATGGCTTGGCGGACCGTGGGAAGGTCCAGCGTTTGCGCGCAGAAGATCACCGTGAGGCGCTTTCGTATGCTGCGCAGAAAGAGCAGAAGGTCGATGCCGGATCCGTCCGGCAAATCGGTCTGGGTGAACACGAGCGGGATCTCCCGGACGCCGAGGAGCTCCTTCGCCTCGCCGCAGGTCTTCGCCCAGAGGACGCAGTCGATGTTGTATTTTTCAAGTTCTCCGGATCCCGCGATCTGGCGCAGGATCCCTTCGCCCTTCCCGACGAACAGCACGTTCATTTTCTCACCCCTTTCGACCGGCGTGCGGCGCGCAGGTAGCTTTCCGCACATTCTTTCTACGGTTTTGTGGTTGCCTCGCCCGGGCTTTTCTGTTATACTGGAGATACTAAACCGCAAGGAGGCTGCGTATGGAATTTCGAAACGAAAACATCAATGAGCGGGGTTACATTTACGGCAAATGGATGACCGCGCCGAACACCTGGACGATCACGTTCGGCAACGTCTATTGCTATCTTCTCATCGGGGAAGAGAAAGCGATCCTCTTTGACACCGCATACGGCGCGGGCAATCTCCGCAAGTTCGTCGAGGAGATTACGGACAAGCCCGTCATGGTGGTTAATTCGCACGGCCACTTCGACCACACCGGCGGCAACGCGTGGTGGAGCGAGGTCTGGGCAGGACCGGGCGCGGAGAAGGTCTGCAAGAAGGCGTTCAGCCCGGAAATGGAAGCCGAGATGCAGAAAAAGACGTATCCGGATTACACGGTGCATACCGTGCATGAGGGCGACGTGTTCGATCTGGGCGGCAGAGTCATCGAAGTGATCGAGATCCCGGCGCACCACGAGAGCAGCATCGCGCTCCTCGACCGCACGAACCGCAATCTCTACACCGGCGATGAGATGGAGGCCGGGCAGGTGATCCTCTTTGTCCGCAGCCAGATGATCCCCACGAAGGAGATCGTCGCGGCGCACCTAGCCAATATGAAGAAGCTCAAGGCCCGCGAATCGGAATTTGACATGATCTATCCGGCGCACAACGGCCCGCAGCTTTATAAGGACTATCTCGACGACTTCATCGGGCTTTCCGAATCCATCCTGAATGGCACCGCCACGGTGATGCCCGACACGGCGGGCTTCGGCATGGGCCCGGACATGAACGGCAGCCCGTTGGCCGGAAACGTGAAGCTGGAGCGCGCGCAGTACGGGAAAGCGTCCTTTGTTTACGCAAAGGATTTCGAGTGATCCCCTTTCGGCTGAGACTCCGCTTGAAACGGCGGATCCCCGAGACAGGCGGGAGTATTTCCCCGGCGGGCAGTCATATACATCTTTACTATAACAAATCCGTTTTTCGGCCGAAAGTCGGAAATCGGACGTAATTTATCAGAAATCGGACGAATTAAAAAAGCGCCCTGTTCGTGAGAACAGAGCGCTTTTCCGTATCTGTATTTTATTTGGAAAGATTTTCGCCGGCGGCCCCGCGCGTGATCTCTTTTACGCAAGCAGGGCGAGGACCTTCTCGGCGATCTGCGCGGCGCAGCGGCGGTATCCCGCTTCGGTGAGGTGGAGCATATCCTCGCACTTGTAGTACCCCGGATCCTCTTTGCAGAGCGCGTACAGGTCGTTGACCGGGACGTGCTCCGCCTCCATCAGCGCTTTCGCGGCGTCGTTGTAGGTGCGGACCCATGCGTCGTTATAGCGGATGCCGTCCGCGCCGGTGCCGGTGTTGTCCGCAGCGATGCCCTCGGCGAGGATGGGGGTCGTCGTGGCAAAGATCGGCTTTGCGCCGTTTTTGCGGATCTCCGAAAGGATGCGCTTTTGGAAATGGAGGTACTCCGGGAGCGGGTGGATCGCCTCCGTCATCGGCGCTTCGATGTTCATGTCCCAGTAGCCGTTGTTCCAGTGGACTACATCGAACGGCCCGAAGTGGCGGAAGAGCTGGTTCATCTGCCAGAGCGTATAGGCGGAGAAGCGGCCGTTGTCGTCCGGGTCGTAGACGACCTCGCACTTGCCCGCAAGCAGCTCCTTGACATAGTCGTCGTACCCCATGCGGATGGAGTCCCCGAGCAGCAGAACTTTTTTCATATTTGGATTCCTCCCTTACGGTTTGTCGATCTCGGTAAGCTGCGCGTTGATGCTTTCGAGGAAGCCCTCCGGCATCGACCCGCCGCCCATGGCGATCATATTCTCGACGGTCTGATTTTTGATGAAGCCCCACATCCCGCTTTCCGGAGAGAGCTCCGCGCCGCTCATGGCGAGCGTGGCTTTCTTTAGGACCGCGAACGCCTCGGGGCACTCCGCGATGTCCGAGACCTTGTCCCGCACGCTCCACTTGCCCTTGGGGAAGGACATCGGCGCTTTGAGATCGAGATCCCCGACGAGCGTGAACCAGTTCTTCACACCCTCCTGCTGGGCGCGGACCTGCGGCAGCGTGTAGTGCTCCGGCTCCTGCTCCACGCGGGTCAGCGCCGCCGTGTCCTTCACGCCGTCGCCCTCCGCGACGATCTGGTTCAGACCCGGCCGCAGCGGGACGTCGTCAAAGACGAAGACCCGGTGGCCCCGGCGCTTTGCGAAGAACTGCCCGTTTACGGTGAGACGGACGAACCCGGCGTTGGAATAGACGCGGATCTGCGTTGTTTCCCCCGCGCGCTCGGCGTAGCGCTTCCCGGCGATGTGGACCATCGGCTCCTTGCTCCAAAACGCCTGATAGACATAGAATGCGTCCTTCTTCGTGTTCCGGTCGATCGTCACAAGACCCTTGTTGTTGCGGCCCTTCACGCCGCCCTCGTCGCGGACGGCGCTGCCGAAATCGAACATATTCCAGACGTGCGTGGCCCAGATCCACGGGCGGTCCTCAAAGACCTGCGCCATGTGCTCGTGGTAGAGCGCCTGGTATTCCTCGCTGTAATCCTTGCAGGCGGGGTGGGCGCTGTGATAGGTCAGGATGCCCTCGCAGCCGTACTCCGAGACGCCGAGGCAGACGTTCGGCTGCTTTTCGTGGAACGCATCGAGCCACGGCCCGTTGTCCTCCATCCTGCCGCCGTACCAGCCGAAATAGATGTTGTAGCTCTCCACGTCGGTCAAGGTGTGCATCGGGCCGTCGGTCGGCGTCATCGAGACGTGCGCGAGCGTCGTCAGGCGCGTGGGATCGAGCTCCTTCGCGAGGGAGACGAGCGCCCGGTGGTTCTCCACGAGCTGTTCCGAGATGCCGCCGATGAGGATCTCGTTCGAGATGCCCCAGAAGCAGATCGAGGGGTGGTGGTAGTTCTGCACGATCAGCTCCGTGAGCTGCGAGACGCAGTTCTCGTGCGCCTCGGGCGAGGGATCGAACACGCTGATAAAGGGGATCTCCGCCCAGACGACGAGGCCGAGCGTGTCGCAGAGCTCGTAAAATTCCTGCGCGTGCTGGTAGTGCGCGAGGCGCACGGTGTTCGCGCCGATCTCTTTGATGAGCGCCGCGTCCTCGAAGTGGTCGTCCTCGGTGAGGGCGTTGCCCTTGTAGAGGCGGTCCTGGTGGCGGCAGACGCCGCGCAGCGGGGTGGACACGCCGTTTAGGAAGAATCCCTTCTGCGGGTCCACGGAAAAATCCCGCACGCCGACGCTGACCGTCACTTCATCGACCGTCTCGTTCGCGAGCTCCAGCCGCACCGCGACGTCGTAGAGGTGCGGCGCGTCGATGCTCCAGAGCTTCGCGTCCGGGACGAAGATCTCGACCTCGGGCGCGAGCGCCGGGCGGGAGGCAAAGCCGACCGCCTCGCCGTTCTCCGGGTCGAAGACGGTGTAAGTGACACGGTACTGCTCCGTGACGTTTTTCGGGAAGGCGGTCGCCGCGAACAGCGCGCCGCCCACCGCGCGCTTTGGCGTGACGCGCACGCCCGGCCCGCCGAAATAATCGAGATCGAAATGCGCCTCGGGCACGGAGATCAGGTTCACCGCGCGGTACAGACCGCCGTAAAAGGTGAAGTCCGCGCTTTGCGGGTAGATGCCGGTTTTCTCCGCGTTGTTGCAGGCCACGGCGAGCAGGTTCGCGCCGCCGTTCAGCGCGTCGGTCACGTCGCAGCGGAACGCGGAATAGCCGCCTTTGTGATGGCAGACCTCTTTTCCGTTGACATAGACCGTCGCCTCGTTCCCCGCCCCGAGGAACTCCAGATAGACCCGGCCGCCCGGCAGGGGTTGGACAGGCGCTTCAAATGTTCTCGCGTACCAGCAGACGCCGCGGTAATAGCCCCCGCCGGCCATGCCGTCCACAGCGTTCCAGGTGTGGGGAAGGGTCATGGGTTCCCAGTCTTCCGGGAACGATTCGGGAAGGCCGACGTCTTCACGGCGGAAACGCCAGTCGGTCAGGATCGGCACGATATTGCGCATAAAAAAGCCTCCGTTTCCGAGTGAATACTAAGATTATCATAGCACGGAACGCGCGGGAATGCAACCCAAAATGCGCCCGCGCCGATTGAAATACAAAAAACTCCCGGGGCATACGAGCTCGGGAGTTTTGGTGGAGACGTGCGGACTCGAACCGCAGACCTCCTGCGTGTGAAGCAGGCGCTCTAACCAGCTGAGCTACGCCTCCGCAATGCCTTTTACCGAATACGCTCGGTCGAAACCGAGCGTATCGGACAGGATGGTGGGCGCTAACGGACTTGAACCGCTGACCCCCTGCACGTCAAGCAGGTGCTCTAGCCAGCTGAGCTAAGCGCCCGAGTTTTTCACTGCTCATGTATTATATACCATCCCGGGAAAAAATGCAAGCCTTTTTTCAAAAGTTTTTCTTTATTTCTTTCCGGACCGCCTTTTTCGCGCGCGGCGGCACGGATCTTCGGGCGCGCGTTTTGGCGCGCGGTTTTCCGCAAAATGCAGGAACGCAGGGAAAAGGCCGGAAAAAGCCGAAAATAGGGAGCGGCTTGCACGGGGCACGTCCGCAGACTGCACCGTTTTCTTAAAAATTGGATTTTGGGGTTGATTCTTTTTCAAATTTGACGTATAATCAACTTTAAGTAGATTTATGAACAGCGTTTCGCGCGGGACGGCCGCAGGAACGCCGAAGGTGAAGGCAAGGAGAATCCGAATGAGAACGTTGTCCTATATCAATTTTATCATTGCGCTTTTGTTCATGGTGGTCTATGCGTATCAGGCGGTATATCTCGCCGCCGCGCTGACCCGCAGGCCGAAGACGTTTCCCAAGGCGAAAAAACAGCACCGGTACGGCGTGCTCATCTGCGCGCGGAATGAGGAGGCCGTGATCGGGCAGCTCCTCAGGAGCATCCGCGCCCAAACGTATCCCGCCGACCTGCTCGATGTGTTCGTCGCGGCGGACAACTGCACCGACCGCACCGCCGAGGTCGCGCGGGCGTGCGGCGCCGTCGTCTTTGAACGGCGCGACCGCTTCAATGTGGGCAAGGGCTACGCGATGCGGTATCTGATCCGGGAGATCTACGAGCGGTACGGCGCGGACGCTTACGAGGGCTTCTTCGTCTTTGACGCGGACAATGTGCTCGACGAGCGCTTTGTGGAGGAGATGAACAATGCCTTTGACAGCGGCGCGAAGGTCGTGACGGGCTACCGAAACTCCAAGAACTTCGGGGACAACTGGATCTCCGCCGCGCAGTCGTTGTTCTTCCTCCGCGAGACCGCGCAGCTCAACCGGCCCCGGTCTCAGCTCGGCACGAGCGCCTGCGTTTCGGGGACGGGGTTCCTCTTTTCGAACGAGCTCATCCGGGAAAAAGGCGGATGGAATTACGTCCTCTTGACGGAGGATTTCGAGTTCACGGTGGACTGCATCCTCAATGACGTCCCAATCCTTTTCTGCGACAGCGCCGTCCTCTACGACGAGCAGCCGACCCAGCTCCTGCCCTCGCTCTGGCAGCGGGCGAGATGGATCCGAGGGTATTTGCAGGTGTTCGGCCGGTATGGCGGGAAAATGTTCAAAAAGATGATCGTGGACGGCAGCTTTGCCTGTTTCGATATGTTCATGAACAACCTTCCCTGCCTGTTTTTGACGCTCGCGAGCATGGCGTTCAACCTCATCATGGCGGCGGCGGGCATCGCGACGCAGACCGCGGACATGGACATCTACGCGCTTTCGATGGTCACTTCGCTGGTCAGCTCCTGCTCGACGCTTTGGTTCATCAGCGGCGTCACCGCGCTCACGGAGCGCAAGCGCATCCCCGCGACCAAGAAGCAGCGGGTCCTCGGTGTTTTGATCTTCCCGCTCTTTGTCTTTACATACGCCGTGGCGATGCTTTCCGCGCTGTTTTCGAACATCGAGTGGAAGCCGATCAAGCATAAGGTCGCGCTGGACGCGGACGTGCTGCGGGACCAGAGAAAAAAATAACGGCAGACGCTCCGGCTTTGCGCGTTTTCGCGCGGGGACGATTCCTGCTTTGAAGGTGCCGTGTGACCGGAGGGAAGAAATGCCGGGCGAAAGGCGCCGCGCTTCCTTTCGGGCGGCTGGGGAATGTGTTTTTTTCGAAGGGACTGCCCTTGTCGGAGGTCCCGGCCGGGGAATGTGTATTCTGCGGGGGAGAGTTGGAAATCTTAGGAAATTTATTCAAGGATAAAGTTGCATTTTTGAGTGAAATATAGTATAATGTTTTTTAAGGCCTTCTATCAGAAATGCGCAGACCAAGGAATAGGCTCTCGGAAATAAAAGTTTTGTTTTCCTGTCCCCGCCCGGGGCGGATGTGTGCGGCAAAGCGACGCGAATGACGCGGTTCAAGACGCGAATGACAGGTCCATATTTTTTCGTATATGGTATAATAACCGCAAGGGCAGCAGTTATTATACAGATTTTTAATTTGCCCGCCCAGTTTGCCGCTTCGCGGCAACGGGCGATGGCAGATTATACCAACGCGCCTTGCGCTTATGGTATAATGTCAATGAACCTAAGAGATTGCTGTGCTGGTGCCTCCGGCGCGGGTGCCGCTCTTGGCACTCATTCAGCCGAGGCGCGGCGAAACGGGCTTTGCCAGCGGTAGAATGTCAATGAACCCAAGGGTCTGCGGTACGGGTGGTTACTATACAGTTCTGTATTTGCCGCCCGATATGGAGGCAAAGCCGCATTCGGCTGCACTACATTGGATCTGGACAGATGGAAACAGACTTTTTTCATAAGTTCCAGCCTTACGGTACAGGAGAAAAGTTCGTCGGGATCCCCGGCAAAACGGGCTGTGCCCGCGGCTGCTTGACCGGCACGACGGGGAGGTGGAGGACGGTGCGGATCGCGATCTGTGAGGACGACGAAGAAGAAAGAGAACAACTGGTTGGCGCTCTGCGGGGCTGGGACTCCACGCGGAGCGCGGAGCTGTTCCCGGACGGCGATTCCCTCCTGAAGGCGGCCGTCAGAAAGCCGCATTTCAGTATCGCGTTTCTTGACATCTACCTGCCCGGGGAGAACGGGATGGACATCGCCGAGCGTCTGCGGAAGATCTCTCCGGAGACCGGAATCGTCTTTGTGACCACGAGCACCGAGCACGCGGTCCAGGCATTTTCGATGCGCGCGCTGCATTATCTTGTCAAGCCCGTGACCACACGGGGCGTTGTGGAGGCGTTTCGGAGGCTCTCTCAGTTTCAGATGCGGCGTCGTTCCGCCATCAGCCTCACCAGCGGCAGGGACAGCTACACCGTCTATCAGGACGAGATCTACTGCTTGGAGAGCTTCAACCACACGGTGGAGATCACCCTTGTCGGCGGGCGCGTGCTGAAGGTGCGCGAGCCGCTGCGGGAACTTGAACAGAAGCTGGACCAGACCTTTTTGAAGATCAACAGGGGTACGGTGGTCAATATGGAACATATCGAGCAGATGAGCCCCAATACCTGCATCCTGCGCAGCGGAAAGCGCCTTGCGGTCACCGGGCGGAAACACGGAGAGGTACAGGCGGCGTACAACGACTTCCTCTTCTCGCGCCTTTCGGAGAGAGGCGCGCCGGAGGCGGCGGAATGAGCTTTTTCTTTCGGAACGCCGCCGGAATGCTCCTGCAGCTCTATCCCTGCATCCTGCTGACTTTGCTGCCGTTTCCCCATGAATCCTTTCGGTTTCCCAAAAAAAGCGTTTTCATTGGCGCGACCGTTTACGCCCTGCTTCTTTCCTTGGCCTTCCCGGCAGCGCTCGCCGGTGCTGCCCCGCTGTTTTCGGCGGATCTGCCGGAAGGGGTGTCCCTCGCTGGAAACGTGCTCTTTATGCTGAGCGGGCTCGTGTCCTTCCTCGGCTTTCTGTGGATCGTGCGGGACGCGGCGATCAAAAAACTCCTCGTGTTCCTGCTCGTTGTTTTTTATGCGGCCGCTCAATACTGGCTGGTCAATCTTTTTCTGCCCTTCCTCCCGTTCGGTCAGGAGGGAGAGGCGTATTCGCTGCGCGGCCTCGTGCTGTACGCGGCGACGGCGGCGTTCTTGCTGCCGATCGTGATCCTGACGGCGGCAAGGCCGGTCCACGATTTCCTCAGGGAAGTCGAGCCGGACGGGATGCACCGGGAGCTTAGGATCGAGATGCTGGTGACGGTCGCATTTGTCCTTTTGATGGTGTACAGCGCTTCGGTGCAGGATTTTAAGGACCCCGAGGATTCGCTGGTGTTCTGCCCGCTCTTTCTCTTCCTGATCCTGAGCCAGTGCATGATCTATTGGCTCCTTTTCCGGGAGACGCTGCTGCGGAAGCGGGACAGCGAGATGCAGCGGACGATGGAGATCCACCGGGTGCAGTCGGAAAAGATCGCGCACGAAGTGGAGAACGCCAACCGGATGCGGCACGATATGCGCCACCATCTGAACGTGCTCTACGCCACGCTGGGGCAGGGAGAAACGGAAAAAGCGAAAGAGTACCTGGAAACGCTGATCTACGCCTCCTCTGATCCCGAGGAAAAGACGTACTGCCGCAATTTTACCGTCAATACTCTCTTACAGTATTATGCGGGGCTTGCCCGGGACAAAGGGATCCCGTGCGAGATCCAGGCGGAGTGCGGGGACGTGACGGTCTCCGCAGCCGACCTGACGGTGATCTTCGGCAACGCGATGGAAAATTCCATCCAGGCGTGCGCCGCGCTTCCCGAAGAGGAACGCCGGTGGATCTCGGTGCGCGTCGGCGTGATGCACAGCTCGCTCGTGGTCGAGATCCGCAACCCCTGCCACACGGTGTACCTTTCCGGAAAGGCGCAGGGGAAGCACGGCTTCCTCCCCGCCGAATCGTTTCGGAGCGGGAGAAAGGGCGGCGGCTTCGGCCTGAGGAGCCTCAAGTATACGGCGGAGAAATACGGCGGTGACGCGGGCTTCTGCTTTGACGACGCGGAGAAGGTGTTTACCGCCCGGATCCGGCTGAACCTGCACCCGGAGCTGCTGTGACCCGGTCTTTCGATCGTTTATAATCCCATTTTTTGAAATATGCGCGCAAAGGAGTCATGACGATGACGGAGAATCGTTCGGAGAAGAAGATCAGGGTGTTGATCGTATTTGGCACCCGCCCCGAAGCCATCAAGATGTGCCCGCTGGTGAAGGAGTTTCGCAGGCGCGGCACGATGGAAGTCGGAGTATGCGTGACGGGACAGCATCGCGAGATGCTGGACCAGGTGCTCGAGCTGTTTGACGTTGTGCCGGATTTCGACCTCAAGATCATGCAGGAGGGCCAGACATTGTATGATATCACCTCCCGCGTCCTCTTCGGGATGAAAACGGTGCTCGAATCGTACCGCCCTGCGCTGGTCTTTGTGCACGGCGACACGACGACGGCGTTCGCCGCCGCGCTCGCGAGCTATTACCAGCAGATCCCGGTTGCGCATGTGGAGGCCGGCCTGCGCACGCACAACATTTATTCTCCGTTCCCGGAGGAGCTGAACCGGCAGTCGATCGGACTGATTGCAAAGTACCACTTCGCTCCCACGCAGCTCGCGCGGTACAATCTGCGGCTCGAGGGGAAGAACTTCGACAACATCTATGTGACGGGCAACACCGTCATCGACGCGCTCCAGACGACCGTTCGCAAGGATTACAAGAGCGACATCACGGAATGGGCGAAGGGGAGCCGCCTCATCGTGATGACGGCGCACAGGCGGGAGAACCTCGGAGAGCCGATGCAGCGCATGTTCCGCGCGGTGCGGCGCGTCGTGGAGAAGTTTCCGGACGTCAAGGTGGTCTATCCCATGCACCCGAACCCGGCGGTGCGAAAGGTCGCGCTGGATATCCTCGGGGGGAGCGACCGTATCCGCCTCGTGGAGCCGCTGGATGCGTTTGATTTCCACAACCTCATGAACCACGCGTACTTTATCCTTTCCGACAGCGGCGGCGTGCAGGAGGAAGCGCCTGCAATGGGCAAGCCGGTGCTCGTCATGCGCGACACGACGGAGAGGCCGGAGGGGCTGGAATCTGGAACGCTCCAGCTCGTCGGCACGGACGAGGAGATCGTCTTTTACGCGTGCCGTGAGCTGCTGGAAAAGAAGGAAAAGTATGAGGCGATGAGCCGCGCGCGCAATCCGTATGGCGACGGCACGGCAAGCAAGAAGATCGCGGATATCGTGGAACGGGATTTCCTGTGATACATATCCTGAAATAAAAGGACAAAGGGGAAGGGGCTTGCCGCCCGGATCAGCGGTCACAGGAGGTGACGGTTGTTTTGGTACAAAAACAGAGGATCTACTACGCGAGGACATACAGGCATCTCGTGCAGAGCGTGCTGAAGAATGTGCTGTATCTGCTCCTGCTCATTCTGCCGACGATCCTCCTCTACTTTTGGGGCCTGCACGCGCTCACGCGGTTTATCTCGGAGGTGGGCGTCAAAGTGTTGGGGAATGTGTTCCCGGGGATCCCGATGAATATCACGACGGTGAGCTACCCGGTGTTCGGCGCGGTGGATTATATCGTCCTGCCGACGGTGCTGCCTTCGTTCCCGTTTATCGTGGGGAATCTGTGCGTGGTTTTCGTTGTTTTGATCTTCCTTTCGACCGGCAAGAGGAAAGGGCATCCCGTGGCGATCTATCTGATGCTCAGTTTGATGTCTCATGTGGTTTCCTGCATTTTTTTCCTTTTCGGCACAAATCACTTTCCGTATCAGATGTTCCATTTTTCGGAACTGTACATCTCGCAGCAGATCTCGATCTGGCTGATTTTCATCATCCTCTCCGGGCTGGTGACGGGGTTCATCGGGAGCAAGGGCTATGTTTATAAGACCGTCACGTTCCTCGTGACGATGCTCTATTCCCTCGTTTTCGGCGCGATCCGGTATATCGTGTTTCTGTTCATTTTGGAACAGTATTCCATGCTGTACATGGCGGTCATGTTCTTTGTCCTCGGGCCGCTTTTCGATTTCCTTTACCTCGTGTGCATCTACTCTTTCTTTATCAATAAGATGACGAAATATTACGATTCTTCAAAGAGGAGGGGAGAATGGAAATGGTCGTAGCGTTTCTGAAAGGCTATATGGTCTTCAACATCATCCTCATGCTGGTCTATGCGGTGCGGCATTTTCTGTTCTCCGTGAACCGGCTGCTTGGCCGTCAGCGCATCTACTACGGCGATATTTATTCGAGCCGCATGAAGAGCATCTCCGTGCTCATCCCCATGCACAATGAGGAGCAGGTGCTGGAATACGCGCTGGAGGCGCTGCTCGCGTGCGATTACGACCGCGACCGCCTGGAGATCATCCCCATCGACGACAACTCGACGGACCGCACCTATGAGATGCTCGAAGAATACCATAAGAAGTATGAGTTCATCCGGCCGATCCACCGGAACTGCCCGGACCGCGGCAAGCCGGTGGGCCTCAACGACGCGATGAAGGTGGCGACGGGCGAGATCATCATCGTTTTCGACGCCGACTACCGCCCTGCGAAGGACATGCTCAAGCAGCTCGCCATCGCCTTTGAAGACCCGGAGGTCGGCGCGGTCATGGGGCGCGTCATTCCGTACAATACGAACAAGAATCTTTTGACCCGCCTGATCAATCTGGAACGCTCCGGCGGGTATCAGGTGGATCAGCAGGCGCGGTACAATCTGCGCACCATCCCGCAGTACGGCGGCACTGTCGGCGGCTTTCGCAAAGACGTGATGATGGAAATGGGCGGCTTCAATCCAGCGGTCCTCGCCGAGGACACGGAGCTGACGTACCGCCTTTATACGCACGGGTGGAAGGTCATCTACGCGAACTCCGCAGAGTGTTATGAAGAAGCGCCGGAGACGTGGGAAGTGCGTGCAAGGCAGATCCGCCGCTGGGCGCGCGGACACAACCAGGTGATGCTCCGTTATTTGATCCCGACCATCTTCACGCTCAAAATGAATCTGCGGGAGAAGATCGACGGTCTACTGCTCCTGTTCGTTTATGCCGTGCCGTTTTTCCTGATGCTCGGCTGGCTCGATTCTTTTGCGCTCTTCTTCCTCGGAGAGATGAACCTCTTCTCCGGATGGTGGGTGCTGCTCTTCATCGGGGTGTACTGTTCCTTCGGCAATTTTGCGCCGTTCTATGAGATCGGGGCGGCGCTGATTTTAGACGGGATGCTGGGAGAGATTTTCCTGCTGCCGCTCATCATGTTCAATTTCTATTTCTACATGTGGCATATCAGCCTGGGCTTTTTGGATGCCATCGCGGATATCGTCACGAAGCGCAAGGCGCACTGGGCAAAAACGCAGCGCTTCACCTCCACGGAATCCGGCACGCCTGCGGCCGCCGCTTCTCCGGAACAGGAACAGGCCGCGCAAAAGAGGGAGAAAGCATGAGGACCATCTGGATTCTTGCCGGGTGCTTCGTGCTCCTCCTGCTTGCGCCGATCCTCTTTTCGGCGGCGTACTACAAGAAGAGAAAAGGCACCGTGCTGCGGATCAATCAGGATAAGGTGCGGGACGCCCGGTTCTTCGGGAAGTCCTTCTCCGCCATGGTGAAGGGACATATCGACGCGGCGGTGGACGGGAAGATCCAGCTTTCCCGCCAGGAGCCGTATGTGGACGCGGACGCGGCAGAAGAGTACAAGGAAGTCACGGAGGACATGGTCATCGCACGGACGAAGGAATTTCGCCCGCCCGAGACGGCGCGCATATTCGAAAAGGAGATCTACAGCGCGGAGAACGCCGCCCTGCTGCATCCGAAGACGGAGCTGCGCGCCATGTACTGCGACAGGAAGGCGATCGTCGGCAACGATGTGCAGATCGTCCGCTGGGTGGACGCGGGGGACACGCTCGCGATCTACGACGAATGCGATCTGGGGATCAGCGTTTCGGCGGGGCACGCGCTTTCCGTGGGGCACGACTGCATTTTCCGCAGGATGTACGCGCCGATGATCCGCGTCGCGCAGTACCCGGACAGCGAGCTTTCCCCGGAAGAGG
>CANRMW010000021.1 GCA_947631835.1 uncultured Clostridia bacterium
GGG
The DNA here is from genome assembly GCA_947631835.1 of uncultured Clostridia bacterium. Taxonomy (GTDB): domain Bacteria; phylum Bacillota; class Clostridia; order Oscillospirales; family Acutalibacteraceae; genus Hominenteromicrobium. The sequence continues at coordinate 4 of CANRMW010000021.1, forward strand.
GCAGGAACCCCGCAAGCCTGTCAGCGTATTCGCCCGCCGCGCCGACGCTCACTTCGTTCCCCAAAGCGCCCTTCACCGCTTCCACCATGGCCTTGGCGTCGGAAATGGGCATATTCTTTTTCACGCAGAAGTATTCGGCCAGCGCCTTGAAATATTCTTTACGGAACGTCTTGCGCACGCCCTGCGCCATGGAGAAATCGAAATTCGGCACGCTCTGGCCGCCGTGCATCTCGTTCTGGTTCGCCTGAATCGCAATGCAGGCGAGCGCCGCATAGCTGCGGATGTCGTTCGGCTCCCGGAGATACCCGTGCCCGGTGGAAAAACCGTCCTTGAAAAGGCGGATCAGGTCGATCTGGCAGCAGGTCTCGGTCAGCGTGTAAAAATCCTTGTCGTGGATATGGATGTCGCCCTCCGCGTCGGCCTTCGCGATCTCCGGCGGGATGACGTATTTATCGTAAAAGCTCTTCGCGCCCTCGGAACCGTACTTCAGCATGGTCCCCATGGCGGAATCGGCGTTGATGTTCGCATTTTCGCGCTTGAGGTCCACATCCTCGGCCGGGCTGAACGTCAAATCCTGATAGATCTTGACGAGTTCGTCGTCCATCTCGCGGATGCGCTGGTGCTGCGCGCGGTACAGGATATAGGCTTTGGCCGTCTTCGCGTAGTCGGCGGCGATCAGCTTCTCCTCCACCACGTCCTGGATCTGCTCCACGGTGGGCGTTTTGCGCTTCGTCTTAAACTCGTCGATGACGGCGTCGGTCAGCGCGTCCAGATCCTCATCGCTCATGCGCTCCGCCGCAATACGGATGTTGGCCTTGAAAATGGCGTTGCGGATCTTTTTGCGGTCAAACGGGACCTTTGTCCCGTTTCTCTTGACAATCTTCTGAATCATCGGGATCCCCTTCCTTCTCTCTTTTTTCCGGGGCTGCGTTCGGGCCGGCCTGCCGCTGACAGAACCTCCTCCTACAAAAACCGGGTACGGGAACCATTATAGCGCGTTCCCGCCCGTCTGTCAAGAGGTTTTTCCGGCGATAAACACAACATCTTGTGTCGATCAAACGGATTTTTTCAATATGTTCGGTGCCAAAAAACGCCAAAAATTGGCGTTTTTCCGGCGTTTTTTCGTCTTTCCCGGACTTATGTTCCCTAAGATCCGGAATTATGTTGCCAAAAAGTTCTGTAAAAATATCAAATTTCTTCCGTTGCAGAAGCCTTTCAAGGGCGTTTTTCCGGGAAAAAGCAGGCGTGCGCCGCCCCGTTCCGGAACCGGACGGAGCGGCGCGTTCGGTACGTTCCGTTTTACGGAAGCGTCACCGTGATGTTCAGTTCCTTGAGCTGCGCCTCCGTGACCTCGGCGGGCGCGCCCATGAGCACGTCCTGCGCGGACTTGTTCATCGGGAACGCGATGACCTCGCGGATCGACTCCTCGCCGGAGAGCAGCATCACCATGCGGTCCACGCCCGGCGCGATGCCCGCGTGCGGCGGCGCGCCGTAACAGAACGCGTTGTACATCGCCGAGAACTTCGCCTTCACGTCGTCCTCCCCGAGGCCGACGAACTCAAACGCCTTCACCATGATCTCAGGGTCGTGGTTCCGCTGCGCGCCGCTCGAGAGCTCCACGCCGTTGCAGACGAGATCATATTGATACGCGAGGATCTCCAGCGGGTCGATCTCGCCGCGCTCCGCCTTTTCGAGGACCTCCATGCCGCCCTGCGGCATCGAGAACGGGTTGTGGCCAAATTCGATCTCGCCGCTCTCCTCGCCGATCTCGAACATCGGGAAATCGACGATCCAGCAGAACTCGTACTTTTCCCTGTCCATGTGCCCGGGGCAGGCCGCGCCGAGCAGCTTCACGAGCACGCCGGCGGCCTTCTGCGCGTCGCCCTTCTTTCCGGCGGAGAGGAACACCGCCGTGTTCGGCCGCAGCCCGAGCGCCTCCTTCACCTTTTCCGCGACGGCGGGGTCGGCGTTCACGAACTTCGCGATGCCGCCCGAGATCGCCCCGCTCTCGTCCATCTTGAACCAGTAGGTCTTCTGCGCGGTCTGCACCTCGCAGTCCGCGATGAGCTTGTCGATGGCCTTTCTCGTCAGCGCGCAGTCGGAGACCGGCACGGCCTTCACCGTGTTCCCCGCGAACGGCCCGAAGCCGCAGCCGGAGAGCAGATCGGTCACGTCGGAGACGGTGAGGTCGATTCGCAGGTCGGGCTTATCGGTGCCGTACTTTTCCATCGCCTCGCGGTAGGGGATGCGGGTGAACGGCGGCTCGCTCGCGGTGTGGTATTTGCCGTATTTCGCGAAGATCGGCGGCAGGACCTTTTCGATCACCGCGAACACGTCCTCCGGCGTCGCGAAGGCCATCTCCATGTCGAACTGGTAGAACTCGCCGGGCGAACGGTCGCCCCGGGCGTCCTCGTCGCGGAAGCACGGCGCGATCTGGAAATATTTGTCGAAACCCGAGACCATCAAAAGCTGCTTGAACTGCTGCGGTGCCTGCGGCAGCGCGTAGAACTTGCCCGGGTGCTTGCGCGCCGGGACGAGATAGTCTCGCGCGCCCTCCGGCGAAGAGGCCGTCAGGATCGGCGTCGTGATCTCGAGGAAGCCGAGGTCCGTCATTGCGCTGCGGATCGCCGAAACGACGCTGCACCGCAGCAGGATGTTCTTCTTGACCTCCGGGTTGCGCAGATCGAGATAGCGGTATTTGAGCCGCTGGGCCTCGTCCGCGTCGCGGGAGTGGTTGATCTCGAACGGCAGCTCGTTGTAGCGGCAGCGCCCAAGCACCCGCACGCTTTCCGGTACGACCTCGATGTCGCCGGTCGCCTGCTTCGGGTTCTTGCTGGTGCGCTCGCGGACCGTGCCGGTGACGCAGATCACCGTTTCCTTGTTGAGCGGCTTCACCGCGGCCATCATCTCTTCCGTCTCGATGACCACCTGCGTTGTCCCGTAGCCGTCCCGCAGCACGAGAAAGCCGAGATTCTGCCCGACCTCGCGGAGGTTCTCCATCCAGCCGGAAAGCGTCACGGTCTTTCCCGCGTCGGCAAGGCGAAGCTCGCCGCAGTTGTGTGTTCTGTATGCGTTCATATCGGTTTCCCTCTTTTCCGTATTTTCACTGCCAAAGCAGTACCTTCCCGTTGAGGCCCGTCGGCGCGGCGGGCGGCTCCGCGGGGAGCCCGTAGCCGTTCGTCGGGTGCATCGCATAGACCTCGCGTTCGAGCGTCGTCGCGACCTCCACCGCGAGCCGGTTCTCCCCCTCGACGACGAACGGCGCAAGATCGAACACAAACGGCGGCACGATCTGGATCCCGGCGCTCTGTCCGTTCACGAAGACCTCCACGCCCTCATACGCGTCCTCGATCTCCAGCACCGTCCTTTGCCCCGCTTTTCCGGCAAAGACCGTTTCGTACCGCGCGACCCCGGAAAACGCCGGCATCTCCCCGGCAAGGTCGTCCGGCACAGCGACCTTCTTCTTCCCGGCAAAACGCGGGTAGTCCTTCGCCCGGCAGACGCTCCGCGTCCATTCGGTCAGCGGCGCGGGAGAGAGGCCGCGCACCGTCACCGGCTCGAAGACCGGCAGACCGTCCGTCTCGCCGAAGACCACGATCAGGCTGTGTACCGGCTCCAGCGTGACGGAAAGCACCGTCCCGCCCGGCGCCGGGCGCGCGTCCACGCGCTCCAGCCGGTTGTCCCACGCGTTATACGCTGTGCACGGGCCCGCCGACGGCACGAAGATCTCGCCGGTGTAGGCGGTCCGCCCCTCGTTCACGAACGCGTATAGCGTGCCGTCCTTCTCATAGCGCAGATACCGCACGCGGTCGTTCGCCGGGGCGAGCTTCACCTCCGGCACGCCGAGCGCGAAAAGCCGTCCGCAAAGTTCGGGGAGCGCCACGGTCTCCGCCTTTTCGAGCGTTCTGGGGTCGAGCGCGCCGTCATACGCCCCATGGGGCTTTTGCCCGACAAAGAGCACAGGGCACTCGGCGGCGGTCAGCGTCCCGATGGCCTGCGCCGTCCAAACGGAAAGGAACGCGCGCCCCGGCACGATCAGGACTTTATAGTCCTGCGGCCCGACGCAGAGCGTCTTTCCGAGCCTCGTCCCGTATTTTTCCTCGGAGAAAACGTCCTCCGGCACAAAGTCAAAGTCGATCTGCGCGTCGAGCAGCACGCGGGCGGGCTTTTGCATGGGCATCCTCTCCCCGGTCCACTCGGCCTCGTCGTGCGCGAGGATCGCCGCGGGCGCGCTGCGGCGGCCGCCGTCGATCAGCGCGGCGAAGCGCTCCATGTAGCCCATGAGCTTCCCGAAATGCCGAAACTGCGGGTCGTTGCCGCCGGCGTAAAAATGCGGCGGGCAGTCCGGGTCCGGGTATTCCTTCGCGGAAAACGCGTGCGGGACAAAGCGATTGATCCCTCGCACGAGGAAATGGTCCGCGAGGTATTTTTCCTCCCGCACGCCCTCGCTCCAGCCGTATGCGCCGAAGATCTCGCACATCGCCCGGCCCTTTTTCAGCGGGTCGATCGCCGCGAGCGACGAACCGAGCTTTCCGAGCGCGTAGTGGTAAAACTCGCCGTCGCGCGGGATGCCGAGCGGGCTCACGCTCTCGAGGTCCTCCCCGAACGGGATGACCTGCCCGCCGATGTCGTCGATGCCCGCCATGTCCTGCCCGGCAAGCCCCCGGAAATAATGCCCGAGGCTCGAGCCGGTCCGCGCGTGCTGGCCGTTGTCCTCGATCAGGTGGCCGATGTATTCCACCCCGTGCGCCCGGCACCAGTCCCCGAGCTGCATCGAGAAGTTCTTCTCCACGAGCCGCGTCACGCAGTCCATGTAAATAAACCGCACGCGCGCCTTTTCCTCTTTGGAGACGCCGCCGGAAACGCTGTCCCAGAGCAGCGGCAGCTTTTCGGCAAAGCCCGCGCCGAGCCGGTCCTTGAGCGCCTCTTCGAGCGACGCGCTCCACGGCAGGTCGTTGTCCGTGCCGAGGAAGTTCGCCATGTCATAGAGGTGGCCGTTCCCGAGCTCCGGCTCGTCGGAAAAGAAGCCCGCGAGCGTCTTCCCGAAATCGTCCCGATAGTGCGCCCAGTGCGGCTCGTAGACCGCGTCCAGCAGCACGCGCACGGAACGTGCCTCCATCATGTTGATGTAGCTGCGGTGCGGCCCGAAATTCCCCGAGGCCGTCACGAAGCAGATCTTCCACGTTCCCTCCGGCACGTCCCAGCGCAGGCTCTCCCCGAAAAGGCAGTCCCAAAGCGGCACGGTCTCCCCGGTCTTCTGCTCCACCGCCGTGACGGAGAGCAGCCGGTCGTCGTCAAAATGCCGGAGCTTCGCCGGGTCCGCGAGGTACGCCTCCACGCCGCGCGGCGCGGAGGACGGGTGCGCAAATTCCGCGACGTTCAGTTCAATGGATTCCCCGCCCGCCGCGTCCACGGAAACGATGTCGATGCTGCGGCGCGCGAGCGCCGGGTCCCCGTTTTCGAGCGCGCCGTTCGCGCAGCCGGTCGGGAAGTGGCTGTCGTCCAGCACCCAGACCTTCATACCGCGCTTTCGCGCCTCGTCCAGGATCACGTCCATGTCGGCCCACCACTTCGGGCCGGCAAAATCCGGGTGCGGCCGGCTCTCCACGCAGACCGCGGAGATGCCCGCCGAACGGATCGCCGCCATGTATTCCCTGAGCGCCGCCTCGTCCTCGCCGTGCTGCCAGAAGAAGGGAAAGATCCGCCCGCCCGTTTTGTTTTGAAGGTTGTCCAAAACCGTCCGATTCACCGTGCTCCTCCTGTTCTCCGCGTTCCGAAAAGCGCGTTAAAATCCGATGTCCTCCGCCGAGGTCACGGCGGTGAGGTACGCGTCGATGAAATCGTCCCCGAGCGAGATCGGCTTCGTCTTTCCGGTCTTCATCTCCTTGAGCTGCGCCTTTCCCTTTGCGAGCTCGTCCTCGCCGAGCACGACGGTGTATTTCGCGCCGATCTTGTCGGCGTACTTCATCTGCGCCTTCAGCCCGCGCGCGCAGAGATCCGTGTCCGCCGCGACGCCCGCGCGGTGCAGCGCGTTCACGAGCAGGAACGCCTTTTCCGCCGCCGCTTCGCCCAGCGGCGCGAGGTATACTTCGGCGCGGCCCTCCTCGGGGAACGCGTCCTTCTTTTCGAGCATCGCGAGCATGATGCGGTCAAACCCGAGGCCGAAGCCGAGCGCCGGGGTGGGCTTGCCGCCGATCTCCTCGACGAGCCCGTCATACCGGCCGCCGCCGCCGAGCGCATAGCCGTACTTCGCGGAGGGGAACTCGAACACGGTCCGGGTGTAGTAATCGAGCCCGCGCACGAGGCCGGGGTCCACCGCAAACGGGATGCCCGCGGCCGTGAGGAGGCTTTTCACCTTCTCAAAGTGCGCCGCGCAGTCTGCGCAGAGGTAGTCCGTGATCTTCGGCGCGCCCTTTGCGATCTCCCCGCAGACGGGGCTCTTGCAGTCGAGGATGCGCATCGGGTTGCGGTCCAGTCGCTCGCGGCACGTTTCGCAGAGCTCGTCCCTGCGCGCGGAGAAATAGGCCCTCAGCGCCTTGTGGTACTCCGCGCGGCACGCCGGGCAGCCGATGGAGTTGAGCGAGAGCGACACGTCCCCCCAAAGGCCGAGCCGCTCGAAGATCGAGACCGCCATCGCGACGACCTGCGCGTCCGCCGCCGGTTCCGCCGCGCCGAACATCTCCACGCCGAACTGGTGCAGCTCGCGCATCCGCCCGGCCTGCGGCTTTTCATAGCGGTAGCAGGTGGTCTTGTAGTAGTATTTCTGCGGGTAGCCGCCGTTGAACAGCCCGCCCTCGAGCATCGCGCGGACCACGCCCGCCGTGCCCTCCGGCCGCAGCGTCACGGAGCGCCCGCCCTTGTCCTCGAAGGTGTACATCTGCTTTTCGACGACGTCCGTCGTCTCACCCACGGAACGCAAAAACAGCTCCGTATGCTCGAACACCGGCGTGCGGATCTCCGCGAAGCCGTTCAGCTCCGCCTCGTCCGCCATGACGTTCTCCACCGCCGTCCACTTTTCCGATTCGCCGGGGAGAAGGTCCCGCGTCCCCTTCGGCGCTTTTGTGATGAGTTCCATTTCTGCTCCTTTCTCCCGTCTCCAAACGAAAACGGGCCGAACGTTTTCTGCCTCGTGCCGGCGGCAGCCCGCGCCTCTTCCCCTCTTCAGCGGGAAGAAAAACACGTCCCTTACCCGCAGAAAAACAGGTAAGGGACGAATTTCCTTCGTGGTGCCACCCTTGTTCAGGGAGCGTCCGCTCCCTCTCAAAACTCCTTAACGCGGAAAACGCACTTTCGTGTGGCTCGCGGACTGTCGTTCGCCGTGCGCCGCTCACGCGGCTTTCAGCCGATTGGGGGTTTCGGGCCCTTCACGCGAATCCGCCCGAAAAAATACAGGGTCCCCCGGCCGCGCTCTCTTTGGAGATGCGCACGGGTACTGCTCCCGGTCAACGCCGTTCGCTGTTCTGTTTTCACCGGCGTGCCAACGAGCGCACAGCCGGCCGTGTGTGTTCCAAACGCGCCGGATCTGCCGAAGCGGGCGCGCGCGCAGTATACCCGGAAGGCCCTAAGGTCCGCCGGATCGCCTCGCGCCCCGTCTTCGGATCCCCCGGCGCGCTTTCTCAGAGCTTGACGATCTCGCGCCAGTCCAGATCGCCTCTCTCGAGTCCGTGGATCAGGACTTCGGCGGTCGCGATATTCGTGGCAACGGGAATGTTGTAGTTGTCGCAAAGGCGCAGGAGGTTCTTGTCCTTGGGCATGGGCGTTTCATCCTGCAAGGAGTCCCTGAAGAACAGCAGCAGGTCGATCTCGTCGCAGGAGATATGCGCCGCGATCTGCTGGTCGCCTCCCTGCGGTCCGCTCAAAAACCGCTGGATATTGAGCCCTGTCGCGTCCGCGACGAGCTTGCCTGTCGTTGCCGTGGCGCAAAGCGTATGCCGGCTCAAAATGCCGCAGTACGCAATACAGAACTGCACCATCAGCTCTTTTTTGGCGTCATGTGCGGTCAGTGCGATGGTCATGAGATTTTCCTCCCCATATCGTAACAGACATCTAAGGCGCGCCGCGCGCAGAGCCCGGCGCCGTGTCTGTTATCGGCTTTTCAATACAGTGAACACTTCTCCCCGCGGGTCAGATCGCCAGCGGGACAGCCACGCCGGAAAGGCGGGCCGCAATGCGCTGGAGCGCCGCCATGCCCGGCGTTCCTGCAGAGGGCAGTTCCCCGCGCAGCAGACGCGCGGCAAACGCCCGGTCCTCCGGCACCACGCCCGCAAGGCGGATGCCCGAAAGGTCGATCACATCATCCAGATCCCGAAGCGCTCCCGGACCTTCTCCCCCCGCCACCGCGTCGAAATGCGCCGGCGAAAAGCGGTTGATCACGAGGCGTCTTTCCTCTACGCCCATCTCGGAAAGCAGCGCCCCCACAGCCGCCGCGTCCCGGATGCAGACCGGGTCCGGGCTGCACACCACCAGCGCCGCGTCCGCGGCGGCGGCGGCAGACCGAAACCCCCTGCCGACCCCGGCCGGGGAATCCAAGATCACCCGATCAAAATAGCGTTTCAAAAGCGGCACCAGCCGCGTCATCGCGTGCTCCGGTATCAGATCTTCCCCGCAAAGCGGCGCAGGCATCAGCGAAACGCCCGGCATCGTGGGGCAGGGGTACACCGCCTGCGCCGGCGCGCACCGCCCGGCCACAACGTCCGAGCTGTCATACACGACCGTGCTTTCCGTCCCGGTCATGCGATCGAGACTGCGCAGGCCCGCGTCGCAATCGACCAGCAGAACGCGCTCTCCTCCCGCGGCAAACTGCGCCGCCAGCCCGACGGCCACCGTCGATTTTCCGACGCCGCCCTTGCCGGATGTGAGAACGTAAGCAGAGCTCATGGAAATCCCCCACTGTATACTATCATACCACAAATGAGCAGAATAGTCAAAATCAAAATCGGTCTATTCTGAAGTTTATCAGGTCCTTCTAAAAAACGCAAGTATTTCTTGTCGATTTCCTCTAAGGAATCTACGAAACATATTGAAAATATATTTGTAAATAGTTTTATATATGCCGTCAACCTGTCCCTTGCTGGGAAAAAGCCCGCCCGCGCTCAGTCTGTGCCGGTGCTGCCAAACCCTCCGGCGCCGCGCTCGGTCTCGTCGAGCGAGCCGGCCTCCTCCACCGGCAGGGCGAAAAAGGGCATCAGGATCATCTGCGCCACCCGCTCCCCGGGCGCCACGGTATAGGCCGTTTTGGAAATGTTCGTCAGCCCCACGCGGATCTCCCCCCGGTAGTCGCTGTCGATCACCCCGACGCCGTTCGTGACGACGATCCCGTGCCGCAGGCCGAGCCCGCTGCGCGTGAAGACGAACCCGGCGAGCCCTTCCGGGATCTGCGCGGCAAGGCCCGTGGGCAGGACGACGCTCTCCCCCGGGGGGATCTCCGCCGCCTCCGCCATGCACGCCCGCAGGTCATAGCCCGCGCTGCCCGCCGTCGCCCGCGCGGGGAGCACGGCGTCGTCCCGCACGCGCTTAAAACGCAGGGCCCGTTCCTCCGCTCGCTTCTCCTCCATTTTGTCACACTCCGTCCGATCCTTGGGGGAAACGCCCCAAGGTTCCATAATCCGAAACGATCTCCGGTTTTTTAGGGATTTTCCCGGCATTTGGTTCCGAGATAAACATAACTTTTCACATTTTCCACCGGGTTTTCCACCGTCACAGCACGCCGTTCGTGAAAAGTCCACGCGTCCGGTTCCGCGCTGCGGCCCGCCGATTTTCCGCGCATTCCAGCACTCGGGCGGTTTCCACCGCATTTTCCACCGTGAAATACAGGAGCCCGAAGTCGATCCCGTTCACGGAGAGGTCGAGCAGATCGACCGGCACCGAATTGAACAGCTCCGCATAGAGGAACCGGCCGTCCAGCCGCGTGCAGCGCACCGGAAAACGCACCCCAAGGCGGTCCGTGAGGCTCCCGGGCGTTTTGCAGCGCCGGCAGCCGCCCGGCGCGTTCGCGAGCGGGCAGTTCCGCGTGAGCATCACCGGCAGCCGCCCGTAAACGAGCGCACCGCGCGGCAGCGTCCCCGCGAGCGACGCGGCCTGCGCGCCGGAAAGCTCGGCGGAAAGCTCCATGTCCGCAGCGCCGGCGGTCTCAAAAAAGTCCAGCGCGGCCGTGTTCATCGCGTTGAGCGAAAACCCGCCGTAAACGCGCGCGCCGACCTCCCGGCAGAGCGCGAGGCCGTCCAGCCCGCCGCAGCGGAACGCGTCGAAGCCCGCGTCCATGAAAGCGCGCATCCGCCGCCGCACCGCTTCCTCTTCGCCCCAGAACGCCCGGGGCAGGTCGAGCGCGGCCGGGATCCCCGCGTCCCGCAGGGCTTCGAGGACTTTGCGGTCCGTTTCGAGCGGCAGATAGACCCGCTCCAGCCCGCGCAGGCGGGAAAAGCCGGGAAGCTGGCCCGCGCTTTGGAACCGCGCACGCAGCGCGTATTTTTCCGTTTGATGCGGCGGGAACGCGAGCGTCGGCACGGCAAAGGGAACAGGCTCCGCCGTCCGCCGCTTTTCGCCGAGTGCTTCGAGCGCGCTGCGCCGCAGGCCGTTGAGGACCGCCGCCGGCACGGCGCAAAGGCCGTCCGTTTCCACCGCGATCTGTTCCGCAAAGTACGGCGTGCCGCCCGTTTTTTTGAGCTGTTCTTCGATCCGTTCCGCCGAGGCGGGCGCTTTTTCCGCGCGCTCGAGCGGCGCGCTCCCCGTGACGGAGACGCTGCGCGTCCCGTCCGAGACGCAGAGCACCGGCGCTTTTCCCGTCTCTCCGGAGAACCGCATCCGCACCGCGACGCGCTGTCGCTCCCCGCGGTAGAGCGCGTGCAGCCGGCGGAACACCGCGCCGGAAGCGTCGAGCGCGTCCTCCTTCGTCCGCGTGCCGAACATCTCCCGGCCGCGTTTTCCGCGCAGGTATCCGTCCGTGAAGCCCGAGCGGGAAAAGACCGCTCTCAGGTCCGCGAGAAGCTCCGGGGGGATGGGCGCCCCGTCCGCCGCCGCCCTGCAGCAGGCGGTCGCGGCCGCGACGTATTCGGGCCGCTTCATCCTGCCTTCGATCTTCGCGGAGCAGACGCCCGCCGCCGCGAGCTCGGGCAGGTCCTTCAAAAAGGAAAGATCCTTGAGGCTCAGGTCGTGTCCCGTGCCGCCGGGCGCCGCAAAAGGCAGCCGGCACGACTGCGCGCACCGGCCCCGGCTCCCGCTCCGCCCGCCGAGCACCGCGCTCAGGTAGCACTGCCCGGAAAGGCACATGCACAGCGCCCCGTGCGCGAAGGCTTCCAGCTCGATCGCGCTGTTTTCGGAGATCTCCCGGATCTCGGCGAGGGAAAGCTCCCGCGCCAGCACGACGCGCTTCGCCCCGAGCGCAGACAAAAACCGCGCCCCTGCCGGCGCGTGGACGCTCATCTGTGTGGAGGCGTGGAGCGGAAGCGCCGGAGCGGCCTTGCGCAGCAGGGCGAACAGCCCCATGTCCTGCACCAGCACTGCGTCCACCGAAAGCTCCGCCAAAAACGCGGCGAGGTCGAGCGCCTTGGGCAGCTCGCCGTCCCGCAGGAGGGTGTTCACCGTCACATGCACCTTCACGCCGCGTTCCCGGGCGAAACCCACCGCCTCCCGCAGCTCCTCCCGGGTGAAGTTCACGGCGTTCGCGCGCGCGGAAAACATCGGACCTCCCAGATACACCGCGTCCGCCCCGGCAAAGACCGCCGCCGTCAGCGCGTCCCGGCCGCCGGCGGGGGCCAGCACTTCTACCCTTTGCTCCCGTTCCATATCTTCTCCCGACCGTATCCGTTTATTTTTTCGCGTAAAAGCTGCGGAAACCCTCCTGCTCCTCCGGCGTCGCGCGCAGCGGGTTTTTCAGCGCTTCCCCGTTGTCCTTCGGCGCTTCTCCGTCCGCCGCGCCGCTGAGCACGGTGAGCGTCGGCGGGGGCGCGGCGGTCTGCTTTTTCTTCTCTTCCGCGCGCCGGAGCTGCTCCTCCGCCGTGTGCAGCTTCGCCTCCGTCTGGGCGAGCTGCCGCTTCACGTCGCGGAGCGCCTTCGCCTCGCTGTCCAGCGCGGCGGCGCGTTTTTCCAGCGTCCTGTAACGATCCTCGCGCCGGGCAAGCTCTTCGCAGAAATTCATCGCCGTCAGCACGGCGGCCTTTTCCACCGTCGCGGTCCCGGAGCTCTGCAGCACGGATTCCATCCGCTGGCGCACCGCCTGCGCGATCCGCTCCACGGCCTCCCGGTCCACGTCGCCGGAGACCGTGATGTCCACGCCGCAGATATTCAGTTTGACTCTCGTTTTTTCCATACGCGCCGTCTACCCTCTCGCCCTTATGGTTTACCGCTCCTATTATAGAGCATTTTTTTGAAAAAGAAAAGAGCTTTCGGAAAATTTCACTGCGAAAAGGAAAATCCGAACGCAAAAAACGGCAAATTAGGACTTGTTCCGGGACGCAAAATCCGATATAATATATGAGCGGGTACGTCTTCGGCTCTGTATCCCCACAGCCGCCGAAAACCTTTCGCGTTTGCACCGGCCCTTTTGATGCCGCTCTCCATCGGGCGGCGCCGGAAAAAACGGATCCCTAACCGTATATTTTTGTTTCACGGCCGTATCCCCAACCGCCGTGGAGGAGGAAAACATGAATTATTCCCTGAGCGTGGAACAGGTCAAGACCGCCGTCCTCGAGAAGCTCACCCACATTTACGGTGTCTCCCCGGAAAACGCGGACAACGATCAGTTCTACAAAGCCGCTGTTCTCGTAGTGCGCGATCTGATGATGCGCGGCAGGAACGAATTTATGCGCGAGGCCGAAAAGACGGATAAGAAGCGCATCTACTACCTCTGCATGGAGTTCCTGCTGGGCCGTTCCCTCAAGAACAACCTCTTCAACCTCGGGCTCACCGAGACGTTCCGCAAGGCGCTTTCCCAGTTCGGCGTGAAGCTGGACACCCTCTACGAGCAGGAGCCGGACGCGGGCCTCGGCAACGGCGGTCTCGGCCGCCTCGCCGCGTGCTTCCTGGACGGCCTTGCGACGCAGGGCTACCCCGCGATGGGCTATTCCCTGCGCTATGAATACGGCATCTTCCGCCAGAAGCTCGTGGACGGCTGGCAGACGGAGCTCCCGGATTTCTGGCTGCCCGGCGGCGAGGTCTGGATGCAGAAGGTCGAGGAGGACGCCATCGAGGTCCGCTTTGACGGGCGCATCGAGGAGAGCTGGAACGGCGGCTACCACAACGTGGAGCACCGCGACTACACCTCCGTCACCGCCATCCCGTATGATCTGTACGTCTCCGGCATGGACGGCAAGGGCATCTCGATCCTGCGCATCTGGCGCGCCGTGGCGAACGAGTTTGACATGAAGCTCTTCAACGGCGGCAACTATATGCGCGCCATGGAGCAGAACGCCATGGCCGAGGTCATCACCAAGGTCCTCTATCCGGAGGATAACCACTACGAGGGCAAGAGCCTCCGCCTCGCACAGCAGTATTTTCTGGTCTCCGCGTCGGTGCAGGACATCGTCCGCCGCCACCTCTTCACCCACAGCTCGCTGGACGATCTCCCGAAGCTCGCCGCGATCCACCTCAACGACACCCACCCGGTCCTCGCGATCCCCGAGCTGATGCGCATCATGCTCGACGAATGCGGCTACACCTGGGACGACGCGTGGGACATCGTCACGCGCACCGTCGCGTATACGAACCACACCGTCATGGCGGAAGCGCTCGAATGCTGGAGCGTGGACCTCTTCAAGTCCCGCCTGCCGCGCATCTACCAGATCGTCGAGGAGATCAACCGCCGCTTCTGGGAGCTCTGCCGCGCGAAGGGCGTGGACGAGGGCAAGATCTGGCGCATGGCGCCGCTGTGCGACGGGTATGTCCGCATGGCGAACCTCGCGGTCATCGCCGCGCACTCCACGAACGGCGTCTCCGCGCTGCACAGCGAGATCCTGAAGGACTCCGTCTTCCACGATTTCTACACCGAGACCCCGTGGAAGTTCAAAAACGTCACGAACGGCATCGCGCACCGCCGCTGGCTGAACCAGTCGAACCCGGAGCTCGCCGCGCTCATCACGGAGCTCATCGGCGACGGCTACATCCACGACGCGGCCGAGCTCGAAAAGCTGATGGCGTATAAGGACGACAAGGCCGTCCTCGAACGGCTCAGGGTCATCAAATACCACAACAAGCAGCGCCTCGCGGAGTATGTCAAGCGCACGCAGGGCGATGTGGTGGATCCGAACAGCATCTTCGACGTGCAGGTCAAGCGGATGCACGAATACAAGCGCCAGCACATGAACGCCCTGCACATCCTCTCTGTGTACCAGTGGCTCCTCGAAAACCCGAACGCCGATTTTACCCCGCACACCTACTTCTTCGGCGCGAAGGCCGCTCCGGGCTACTACTTCGCGAAGGAAATGATGCAGTTCATCGTCTCGCTCGCGCACACCATCAACAATGACCCGCGCGTCAACAGCAAGCTGAAGGTCGTCTTTGTCGAGAACTACTGCGTCTCCTGGGCGGAGCTCCTCACCCCTGCCGCCGAGATCAGCGAACAGATCTCCCTCGCCGGCACCGAGGCCTCCGGCACCTCGAACATGAAGTTCATGATCAACGGCGCGATCACGCTCGGCACGCTCGACGGCGCGAACGTGGAGATCCACGACGCCGTCGGCGATGAGAACATCCTGCTCTTCGGCATGACGACGCAGCAGGTCAACTCGCTGAAAAATTCCGGCTACCGCCCGCGCAACCAGTACGAGAACAACGAGACCATCCGCAAGGTGATCGACGCGGTGGGCCACGGCTTCATGGGGCACACCTTCTCGAACCTGCACAACGCGCTGCTCAACGTGGACCAGTACATGGCCCTCGCGGACTTCGCGTCGTACAGCGAGGCGCAGAAAAAGGCCGAACGCCTCTATCAGGACCAGCTCCGCTGGAACTCCATGTCTCTCGTCAACACGGCGAAGGCGGGCATCTTCGCGGCGGACCGCGCGATCCGCGACTACGCGAACACGATCTGGCTCGCGGAGCCTGTGGACATCCGCCGCAAGCCCTGACCGCCCTGCAAAAGGCAAGCAGAAAACCGGAGCGCCGGGAGATCTCCCGGCGCTCTTTGACGAAAAGGAGCCTTTTCATGGCGGCAAAAATCTATTTCAATTCCCGGGACCCTGCCTTCCGCGACCCCACGGGGGCCGTGGCGGACGGCACGCGCGTCCATTTTAAGATCACCCTCCCGCGCGATCTTTCCTGTTCGGGCGCGGTCCTCGTCGTGCAGAAGGACGGCGGCGGCGTCCATGTCGGGAACATGTTCTGGTGCGGCATGAACGGCGACGACCACGAATGGTGGGAATGCCACTACACGCCGGACGTGCCGGGTCTGTACTTCTACCACTTTGAGCTGAGGACCTCGCGCGGCCACTCCGTGCTGAAAAAAGACCTCGGCGGCGCCGCGCGGGCGGGCGGCAGCGAGGATTGGCAGCTCACGGTCTACGACCGGGACTTTCAAACCCCCGACTGGCTCGCCGGCGGGATCCTCTATCAGATCTTCCCGGACCGCTTCCGAAATTCCGGCAGCCGCAAGCAGAACATTCCCGCCGACCGCCGGATGCACTCCCGGTGGGGCGAACAGGTCGAATGGCGTCCGAACGCCGAGGGGAAGATCACGAACTCCGACTTCTTCGGCGGCGACCTCGTGGGCGTCACGGAAAAGCTGGACTATCTCAGGAGCCTCGGCGTCACCTGCCTGTATCTCAACCCCATCTTCGAGTCCCACTCCAACCACCGGTACGACACCGCAAACTACGAGAAGATCGATCCGCTCCTCGGCGATGAAAAGGACTTCCGGGTCCTGTGCGACGAGGCGCGGCGGCGCGGCATCCGCGTGCTGATCGACGGCGTGTTTTCCCACACGGGCAGCGACAGCGTCTATTTCAACCGCGAGGGTCGATACGGCGACGGCGGCGCGTACCGCGACCGCCAGTCCCCCTACTATCCGTGGTACAGCTTCCGGAACTGGCCGGACGAATACGAGTGCTGGTGGAATTTCATCACGCTTCCGAACGTCCGGGAGACGAATCCGGCCTACATGGAATACATCACCGGGAAGAACGGGATCCTTCGCAAATGGCTGGAGCTCGGCGCGTCCGGCTGGCGGCTGGACGTCGCGGACGAGCTGCCGGATGAATTTATCGACGCGCTGACCCGCGCCGTCAAGGGCTTCGACCCGCAGGCGCTCGTCCTCGGCGAGGTCTGGGAGGACGCCTCCAACAAGACCGCCTACGGCGTGCGGCGGCGGTATCTGCTCGGCGGGCAGCTCGACAGCGTGATGAACTACCCCTTCCGCGACGCGATCCTCGCTTTTCTCGGCGGCGACCACGCGTCCCTCGTGATGGACCGCATCGAGACGATCGTAGAGAATTATCCGCCGCAGGTCCTTCGGCTTCTGATGAACTCCCTCGGCACGCACGATACCGAACGCGTGCTGACGGTGCTCGGCGGCGAACCTGTGGGCTTCCACGACCGCGCGTGGCAGGCCGCGCAGCGCCTCACGCCGGAACAGCGGGAGATCGCCGTTGAAAAGCTCCATGTGGCCTCGCTGCTGCAATACACCCTCCCCGGCGTCCCCTGCACCTATTACGGGGACGAGGCCGGTATGGAGGGCTGCAGGGATCCCTTCAACCGCGGCACCTATCCGTGGGAACGGGAGGACGGCTCGCTGGTCGAATGGTTCCGCGCGCTCGGCGCGATGCGCCTTCGGCACCGGGACATCCTCGCCGAGGGGAAGTTCCGCAGCGTCTACGCGCACGGCGACGTGCTGGCCTTCGAGCGCTACACCGCGACGGAGGCCGGGGAGGACGCGCTCTTTGTCGCGGTGAACCGCAGCGCGGAAAACGCGGTCGTCCCGGGCATCGATTACCGCCGCGCGAAGCATGTGCTCGGCGCGCGCTTCCAGCAGGACACCGCCCCCGGGCGCGACTTCAAGCTCCCCCCCTACGGCTGCGCCGTTTTCCGCTGCACCTACCCGCGGCCGGAGGAGCCCGCGCCAAAGGACTGAACCGGGTTTTCCCCGGGCCGAAATGCGCAAAAGGAAGGAGACGCCCAATGAAACAGGCAGTCATTTTCGATATGGACGGGACCGTGGCGGACACGCTCCGGTCGATCGCCGGATTCGGGAACGCGGCGCTCACGGCGCACGGCTTCCCCGCCGTGCCGGTGGAGCGGTATAAGCAGCTCGTCGGCAACGGACGGGACCTCCTGATCCGCCGGATGCTCGCGGAAAGCGGGCGGCCCTTCACCGAAACGGATTACGCGGCGGTCGGCGGGACCTACGACGCGCTCTACGCCGAGGATCCGGCGAAGCTCGTCGCGCCGTATCCCGGGATCCCGGAGCTGCTCCGCGCGCTTCGGGCGCGCGGGGTGAAGACCGCCGTCCTTTCCAACAAGCCGGACGACATGACCCAGGCGATCGCGGCGCTGCTCTTTCCCGGCTGCTTTGACGCGGTGCAGGGACAGATCGCCGGCGTGCCGAAAAAGCCGGATCCCACGGCGGCGCTCGCGCTGTGCGCTTTTCTCGGCGCGCGCCCGGAGACCACGCTCTATGTCGGGGACAGCGGCGTCGATATGCAGACCGGGAAAAACGCCGGCTTCGAGACCGTCGGCGTCCTCTGGGGCTTTCGCGGGGAAGCGGAGCTGAAAGAAAACGGCGCCGTGCATCTCGTGCGCAGCGCCGCGGAAATCTTAGATATAATTTGAATCGTCAAAATCGTCGGACGTCGCGTCTTCCGGGGTGCTCACCTCGGGAGACGCGTTTTCGTCTGCGCCGGACCGGTCCGTGCCGCCAAGGTCTCCGGTGTACCAATCCACGATCCCGGCGGTGACGGCGTCCTCAAACTTGTCCGGCCAATACTGCGGCGCGGCGCCCCCATACCAGATATCCGGCATCAGCGCGTGCTCGGCCGCCCGGATCCCGGTCAGCTCCACGGAACGGCTCTCGTTCTCCCGGACCTTCCTCGCGAAGACCACCGTGCGGAACCCGTCGTATTCGTAGGAGCAGGTGGAGAGCATCAGCGTCTCGTCGTTCTCGTTCAGGTCCACGCCGGTGTCCACCATGGAGCGCTTCATCACCTCATAGTAAAACTGCATCTTCTGCTCCGGGGAGGCGAACGCCCCCTTGTCGTAGTAGAAGATCTCGCCCTGCGAGGGGTAGGTGTTCGTCTTGAACACCGCGACGATCTTCCAGTCCCCCGCCTCCTCGGCGGTGTCATACTGGATCATCGGGGATCTTCGCACGACCTCCGCGTCGCCGAAATTGGTCAGGTCCCAGAACATCCGCCCGTCCATCATGCTGTGTCCGTGGAGGAGCTGGTTGTCGCCGTTCAACGGGGTGTTCCCCGCGAGGAAAATGCTTCCATAGCGCGAATCCTCGCCCCTGTAATCGCGGTAGAGATAATACTCGTCGTCCGGGAAGGAGCGGAGGACGGGGAAATTGATGTTCGTCCCCTCGATCCGGATCCACCCGCAAATGTCCTTGTTGACCGTGTCCTGCAGCTTTTTCACCGCCGCGGTGCGCCGGGCATACTCCTGCTCCCGGCCGTCCTCCGCCGCGTCTCCCTCCACGGAAAGCGGGATGTCGATGATGCCCCCCGCGTCCTCAAAGGCCGTCTGCACCTCGCCGAGCGTGTTGTCCGTGAGCTGCGGGTTGATGACCGTCTCCCAGAGCAGCACGCCGCCCGAGACGACAAAGACCAGCCCGAAGAAGACCGTCAGCAGGATGAGCACCGGCCCGGCCTTTTTCCTCGGTCTGCGGCGCACCGTGTTCCGATCCCGGTCCTCGATGACCGGCGCGCGGCGCGGGTGCTCCCCGGACGGCGTCCGCGCTGCACGGCGCGGGGCCGGTTCGCCCTGTCTCTGCCGCGCAGGTCCACTTGATGTCTGCCGCGCGGGTTCGTTCCGCGTCCCGCGCGTCCCCGTCCCGGAGGGTGCCGCCGCCCCATGGCGCGGGGCCGGTTCGCTCTGCTTCTGCTGTGCAGGTCCGTTCGATGTCTGCCGCGCGGGTTCGTTCCGCGTCCCGCGCGTCCCCGTCCCGGAGGGTGCCGCCGCCCCATGGCGCGGGGTGGATTCTCCCTGCTTCTGCCGCGCAGGTCCGCTCGATGTCTGCCGCACGGGTTCGTTCCGCGTCCCGCGCGTCCCCGTCCCGGAGGGTGCCGCCGCCCCATGGCGCGGGGTGGATTCTCCCTGCTTCTGCCGCGCAGGTCCGCTCGATGTCTGCCGC
>CANRMW010000022.1 GCA_947631835.1 uncultured Clostridia bacterium
CAACTTCATTTTACAACGCGCCAAAAGAATATTTTAGAGTTCGACGAGAAAAAATACGCCGCGGCCTGCAAACGTCATTACGAAGCGCTGGGCGGCTGCGAGGCCGGGAAAGCGACGAAGTTAGTTTGCTTCGGAGAGAAGCACAAGGAGGGAAGCGAAAAATGACAACAGGAATCATCATTGCCGGGGGCTCCGGCAAAAGGATGGGGCAGGACATTCCGAAACAGTTCATTCAGGTTTTTGGAAAGCCCATTATCATCTATACACTGGAAGGTTTCCAGCACCATCCGTTGGTGGATCAGGTACTTGTCGTTTGTATCGACGGTTGGCATGATGTGCTGCGCGGGTATGCCGATCAGTACGGAATTACCAAGCTGAAATGGATCGTATCTGGCGGAGAGACAGGACAGGAATCCATCCGAAACGGGGTTTACGCGCTGGAGGACAAGCTCTCGGAAGACGACATTGTCATTGTCCATGATGGGATCCGGCCTCTGGTTGAAGAAAACGTCCTGACCGATGTGATCGAGACATGCAAAAAATATGGAAATGCGGTCACCTCAATGCCGTACAACGAGCAGATTTTTTTGATCGATGATGATATTTCCACGGTAAAGTACATACCGAGGGAGACGCTGCGCCGTGTCTCTACGCCGCAGGCTTACAAGTTTGGGCTTCTGGATCAGGCGTATCACGAAGCGTTTGAGAAGGAGATCGGAATTTACGGGTCATCGTATACGAACACAATGATGGTGGAACTGGGGCATCGACTGTATTTTGCCGCAGGTTCAGATAAAAACATCAAGCTGACGACACCGGATGATTTGGAACTGTTCAAGGGATATTTGAAAGCGAGTAGTTTGAAGTGAAACTGATTGAGAATGAACTCTATCAAGAGGACCTGAAAGCCGTTGCGGAGTTTGATTTACCGTGGGAAAAGCTCAACGGAAAAGCCGTATTGCTTTCCGGCGCGACTGGGATGATCGGGAGCTTCTTAGTCGATGTGCTCCTCTATCGGAATAAAGTACATAACATGGGCTGTACGGTACTCGCGCTTGGACGGAACGGAGAAAAAGCAAGGGAACGGTTTTCATACTGTTTTGAAGACGACGATTTTCGTTTTATCGCGCAGGACATCAATCAGCCGCTTTCCTTACCGGATCTCGGGAAGGTCGATTATGTGCTGCATCTTGCAAGCAATACGCATCCCGTCGCTTATGCCACCGATCCGATCGGTACGATCCTGACCAACATCGAAGGAACGAAAAATTTGCTGGATTTCGCGGTGGAGCATCGTGCAGATCGCTTTGCTTTTGCTTCATCGAATGAGATCTACGGTGAAAACCGAGGCGATGTCGAGAAGTTTGACGAGAGCTACTGCGGCTATATCGACTGCAACACACTGCGCGCGGGATACCCGGAAAGCAAGCGGTGCGGGGAAGCGCTTTGCCAGGCGTACCGAAAGCAAAAGGGGTTGGACGTAGTCATTCCCCGCCTGACTCGGTCTTTTGGCCCGACGATGCTCATGAGTGATACGAAAGCCATTTCACAGTTCATACTGAAAGCTGTGAAGGGCGAAGACATTGTTCTGAAAAGCGCGGGCACGCAGTATTATTCCTTCACTTATGTCGCAGACGCCGTTTCGGGGCTGCTCACCGTGCTGCTGAAGGGGGAAAACGAAGAGGCGTACAACATAGCGGATGAGTCCGGAGACATCATGCTGAAAGACCTTGCCGAACTGATCGCGGAGTGTGCCGGAACAAGGGTCGTGTATGATTTGCCGGATGTGGTGGAGGCGGCTGGGTTCAGCAAGGCGACGAAGGCGAGATTGGACGGAGCAAAAACGAAAGCGCTTGGATGGACGAGTTCTTCGGACTTACCGACAAACCTAAAAAAGACTGTAGACATTTTAAAGCATACCGAGGAGAAATGACCCCCTCGCTCTGGGAGCTGGGGGCGTGTTCCGGGATCTCTGCTGTGCTGTCGAAGATCCCGGCGGACGAGCCGTTTATGCTCGTTTGGTCGGATCTGATCCTGCCGAAGGCCTTCGAGTTCCCCGCGGAAGAAGGAGATTATATCGGTCTTTCCAAGGGATTTCCTTGCCGACGGAGATGCCAGGATGACAGATTTGAAGGGATCCCTTTCTCGGAGGAAGGTGTGGCCGACCTGTTCCTGTTTCGGGAAAAGGAGTTCTGCGCAAAGTTCTCGTTTGCCTGTGGGTTGGACCGTCTCACGGGAACCCCTCTTTTTGCGAGTGGTTTTCGTGAGACAAAAAAACGCCCCGGTACGGGGCGTTTTTCATTTGGATCGGTTTTTTACACCAGCTCGATGACCGCCATTTCAGCGGCGTCGCCGCGGCGCGGCCCGAGCTTTGTGACGCGCGTGTAGCCGCCTTTGCGGTCGGCATACTTCGGCGCGATCTCCTTGAAGAGCTTATTCACAACGCTCTCCTTCGTGAGGAAAGCCATCGCATTGCGGCGGTTCGCCAGGGTATCTTCCTTGGCGATGGTGATCATCTTTTCCGCCAGCGCGCGAACTTCCTGCGCTCTGGTCGCCGTGGTCTCAATGCGCCCCGTCTCAAAGAAGAACGTGGTCATGCCCCGGAGCATGGCGAGCCTGTGGGCCGTGCTTCTCCCGAGCTTTCTGGTTCCCGGCATGGTTGTCACTCCTATCTTAGGGTAATAATTAGTCGTCGTCCTTGCGGAGGTTGAAGCCGAGGGACGCCATCTTCCAGATGACCTCCTCGAGCGACTTGCGGCCGAGGTTGCGGACCTTCATCATGTCCTCCTCGGACTTGTTCAGCAGATCCTCCACGGTGTTGATGCCGGCGCGCTTGAGGCAGTTGAAGGAGCGGACCGAGAGATCCAGCTCTTCGATGGTCATTTCCAGCACCTTTTCCTTGCCCTTGTCGTCCTTCTCCACCATGATCTCCGTGCTCTTGCCCTTGTCGGAAAGATCGACAAAGAGCGCGAGGTGGTCGGTGAGGACCTTCGCGGCGAGGGAAACCGCCTCCTGCGCCGTGATCACGCCGTTCGTCGTGACCTCCAGCGTCAGCTTATCATAATCGATGCTCTGCCCGACACGCGTGGGCTCCACGTTGAAATTGACGCGGAGGACCGGCGTGTAGATGGAGTCCACGGCGAGCTCGCCGATGACCCCTTGGGGCATATTCTGCTTGTTGCGTTCGTTGGAAACATATCCGCGTCCGCGGTCGAGCACGATCTCCATAAAGAGCTTTGCGCCCTCTCCCAGTGTGGCGATGTGAAGGCTGGGATTCAGGATCTCCACCTCGCTGTCGCACTTGATGGTATCGGCGGTGACGATGCAGGGACCCTCCGCGGAGATCTCCACGGTCTTCGGACCGTCGCAGTGGAGCTTCGCGATGAGGCCCTTGATGTTCAGGATGATCTCCGTCACATCTTCCTTCACGCCGGGAATGGTTGAAAACTCGTGTACGACACCGTCGATGCGGACCGATTTCACCGCGACGCCCGGCAGGCTGGAAAGCAGCACGCGGCGCAGGGAATTGCCCAGCGTGATGCCAAAGCCCCTTTCGAGCGGTTCAACGATAAAAGTCCCTTCAGTGCCGTCTTCGGACAGGTTCGCGGTTTCGATCCTCGGTTTTTCGATCTCAATCATTTGCGATCCTCCTTCGCATTTGTCCGTACCATTCGAATGAAATCACTACTCGAACTCTCTGCGGATTACTTGGAGTACAACTCAACGATGAGGGTCTCGTCTACCTCGAGGTCGATGTCCTCGCGGACCGGCTGCGCTATGACCTTCGCCTCTGCGGTGTTCGCGTTCACATCCAGCCATTTGACGACGGGACGCGCGCCGTTCGCTTCCAGAACAGCCTTCATCTTGTCGCTGGAACGGCTGCTCTCCTTGATGGCGACCACGTCGCCCACCTTCACGAGGAAGGACGGGATGTCTACCTTCTTGCCGTTCACGGTATAGTGTCCGTGCACCACAAGCTGGCGCGCTTCGGCGCGGGAGGAAGCCCAGCCGCAGCGGTACACGACATTGTCAAGGCGGCTCTCCAGAAGGATCAGGAGGTTGTCGCCGGAACGGCCGGCCATCTTCGTCGCCATCTCGTAATAGTGGTGGAACTGGCCCTCAAGCACGCCGTAATAGCGGCGAGTCATCTGCTTCGCACGCAGCTGCAAACCGTACTCGGACGCTTTCTTCCTGCCCTGACCGTGCTGGCCGGGTGCATACGCGCGGCGGGTGATCGCACACTTGTCTGTGTAGCAGCGGGCGCCCTTCAGAAAGAGCTTCTGTCCCTCGCGGCGGCACAGCTTGCAGACAGCGTCTGTATATCTTGCCATAGTTTCGTTGACCTCCTAAAATTATACGCGTCTTCTCTTCGGGGGGCGGCAGCCGTTGTGGGGGATCGGCGTCACGTCCTTGATCATGCTGACGTCCAGCCCCGCGGCCTGCAGCGCGCGGATCGCGGCCTCGCGCCCGGCGCCCGGACCCTTGACATACACCTCAACGCTCTTCATGCCGTGTTCCATGGCGGCCTTCGCAGCCGTCTCGGCGGCGGTCTGCGCCGCGAACGGCGTGGACTTTCTGGAGCCGCGGAACCCGAGCTCGCCGGCGCTCGCCCACGAGATCGCGTTGCCCTGTGTGTCGGTGATCGTTACGATCGTATTGTTGAAGGTAGACTGGATATGCGCGGCTCCGCGCTCAATGTTTTTGCGCTCGCGGCGGCGCGGGCGCACAGCGGTCGTGCCTTTCTTTCCGCCTTTAGTAGCCATGAGTTTACTCCCTTCCGATTACTTCTTCTTCTTAATGGCGGCCTTTCTCGGCCCCTTGCGCGTTCTGGCGTTGGTCTTGGAGCGCTGGCCCCTCACGGGGAGGCCCTTGCGGTGACGGACGCCGCGGTAGCAGCCGATCTCGATGAGGCGCTTGATGTCAAACGCGATCTCACGGCGGAGGTCGCCTTCCACATGGATGTTGTGGTCGATATACTCTCTGAGCTTCGACGCGTCATCCTCGGAAAGGTCTCTCACGCGGATGTCGGGATCCACGCCGGTCGCCGCGCAGATGTCCGACGCAGTCTTGCGGCCGATGCCGAAGATATAGGTGAGCGCGATCTCGATCCGCTTATCTCTGGGTAAGTCAATACCGGAAATTCGTGCCATGTTGTTGATTCACTTTCCTTTCTTCGCCCTCCCGCGCTTTCGTTCCCGAAAGCCGCGGCGCTGTGCCCGCTGCGGGACGGCTGAAAACTTAATGCCGGCGTTTAGCCCTGGCGCTGCTTGTGCTTCGGGTTGTCACAGATGACCATGACCTTGCCCTTGCGCTTGATGATCTTGCACTTCTCGCACATCTTCTTCACAGAAGGTCTGACTTTCATTCGTGTGCCCTCCTTGCTGGGTCTTCGTTTTGTCTCACTTGGTTCGCCATGTGATCCGGCCTTTTGTCAGATCGTATGGGCTCATCTCCACAGTGACCTTGTCGCCGGGCAAAATGCGGATGAAATTCATGCGCAGTTTGCCGGAAATGTGGGCGAGGATCACATGCTTGCCGGGGATCTCCACCTTGAACGTCGCGTTCGGCAGCGCCTCGCGGACGACCCCTTCTACCTCGATTACGTCTTGTTTGGACATAACACACTCCTAAATGGCGGGGCTGCACGCCCCGGATTCCGGGCTTATTCCGGCTGGTCCGCCGGGGAACGCTCCCCTTTTTCCAGCCGCGCGAGCGCGCGCCGCAGCGACCGGTCGCTCTGAAGCTCCGTTTCCGAAAGCCTCAGCGCCGTGCGCTGCACATGCTTCGGGTTCCGGCCTTTCGGCCGCGAGAGCGTCCGCCGCCCGCCGTCCGCGGTGAGGACGAGTCCGTCCCGCACCCCGACGACAGCCTGCGGCCGTCCCCGATCCCTGCCCGCGCGGGGAATGACGACCAGCCCGCGTATGAGCTCCATGATCTACCTGCCCCCCTGCCCGAGCGCCGTGAGGATCACGGGCCCGTCAGGCGTGATGGCGACTGTGTGCTCAAAGTGGGCGGAGAGCTTTCTGTCCTCGGTGACGACCGTCCAGCCGTCGCCGAGCTGCCGCACCGCAGACGTCCCCATGTTCACCATGGGTTCGATTGCGATGACCATGCCCGCTGTGAGCCGCACGCCTCTTCCGGGCGTGCCGTAATTTGGGACGCTTGGGTCCTCGTGCATCTGCGCGCCTACGCCGTGGCCGACAAAATCGCGTACCACCGAGTAGCCGCGCGCTTCCACATACCGCTGCACCGCCGCGCCGATGTCCCCAACGCGGCCCCCCGCGCGCGCCTGCTCGATGCCGATAAACAGGCTCTCGCGCGTGGTATCGAGGAGCTTCTGCGCCTCCTCGGAGATCCTTCCGACCGGGAACGTCCAGGCGTTGTCGCCGTGGAACCCGCCGTAGAAGGCGCCCACGTCGATGGAGACGATGTCGCCCTCCTTTAAGATCTGCTTTGCGCTCGGTATGCCGTGGATGACCACATGATTGACGGATACGCATGCGCTTGCCGGAAACCCGCCGTACCCGAGAAAGCTGGGGGTCGCCCCGGCTTTCTCGATGGTCTTTCGGGCGATTTCGTCAAGCTCCAGGGTGGAGATGCCCGGCCGCACGGCGTCGCCGGCGGCGAGCAGCGCCTCCTGCGAGATCCGCCCCGCGTCGCGCATATAGCGCAGCTCGCGGTTCGTTTTCAGGGAGATCATTCCTCGACCGCCTTCAGGGTGAGCGCGGTGGTGTCCGCGATCTCTTCCTGTCCTTCCACGATCTTGAGTTTTCCCTGCTTCTCGTAATACGCCTTGAGCGGCTCGGTCTGCTCGTGGTAGACACGCAGCCGGTCCAAAACGGTATCCGGGTGGTCGTCCTTGCGCTGAACGAGGGTGCCGCCGCAGCTGTCGCACACGCCCTCCACCTTCGGCTGCTTATACAGCATGTGGTAAGACGCGCCGCACTGCTCGCAGACACGGCGTCCGGACATTCTCGCGACGATCTTCTCGTCCGGGACCTCGATGTCGATGACCCGGTCGATCTCGATGCCGGAGGCGTCCAGCGCCTCGGCCTGCGGAATGGTCCTCGGGAAGCCGTCGAGCACGAAGCCGTTCTGGCAGTCGTCCTCGGCGAGGCGGTCCTTGATGATGCCGATGACGACTTCATCGGGCACCAGCTTGCCGGCCTCCATATACTCCTTCGCCTTTAGGCCCATTTCCGTGCCGCTCTTCAGCGCTTCGCGGAGAATATTGCCCGTGGAGATCGCGGGAATATTCAGGTGTTTGCAGACTACTTCTGCCTGGGTGCCCTTGCCTGCGCCGGGCGCGCCTAAAAAGATCAGCTTCATGGTTTTGCTCCTTTCTGTATCAACGCTTCGGCGAGGCGCCCTGTGTCCTTGCGCGGGACGCTCGCCAAAACCTGTTTCCAGTCCTCGGAAAAGCGGGGGACGCACATTCCCTTAGTCTAAGAAGCCCTTGTAGTGCCGCATCATCATCTGGGACTCGATCTGCTTCACGGTCTCCAGCGCAACGCCCACCATAATGATGACGGACGTACCGCCCATGGTGAGACCCACCATGCCGGTCAGGTTGCCGTAGACGATCGGCAGGATCGCCACCACCGCGAGGAAGATCGCGCCGATGAGCGTCACCTTGGAAAGGATCTTGCTGATAAAGTCCGCCGTGGGCTTGCCGGGACGGATGCCCGGGATCGCGCCGTTGTTCTGGCGGAGGTTGTTTGCCATTTCGAGCGGATTATACTGAATCGTCATGTAGAAGTACGCGAAAACGACGATCAGCAGCAGGTACAGGACGCTGTACAGCCACCCGGAGGTCGAGAATGCGTTGAAGAACGCAAGCCAGAAGCCAGACGGGTTCGAAACAAACATCCGGATCGTGCTCGGAATGGAAAGGATCGACGAGGCAAAGATGATCGGCATGACGCCGCTCATCGTCACCTTGATCGGCAAATGGGTGGACTGGCCGCCGTACATCTTGCGGCCAACGACGCGCTTCGCGTACTGCACCGGGATGCGGCGCTCGGAGTCGTTCATAAAGACGATGACCCAGATCACCGCGAGGAACAGCACGATGAAGAGCGGCGCAAAGATGAAGTACTGGCCGTAGCTCTCCGGCGACTGCATCGCAGCGGAGAAGTAGTTCCACACCTGCCCGATGGTCACCGGCATACGCGCCACGATGCCCGCGAACAGGATGATGGAAATGCCGTTGCCGACGCCCTTGGTGTTGATCTGCTCGCCCATCCACATGATGAGCGCCGTGCCGGCGGAGAAAGCGATGATGATGATGATCGCCGCAAAGACCGCGGAGAAGCCCTCGCTGTACAGCGTGACGTGGTTGTTGAGCAAATAGAAGTAGTACGCCGTGCCCTGGATCAGGCCGATGCCCACCGTCACATAGCGCGTGATGGCGGCGATCTTCTGCCGGCCCGTCTCGCCCTCCTTCGCCATGCGCTCGAGCGGCGGGATCGCCACGGTGAGAAGCTGCATGATGATGGAGGCGTTGATATACGGCGTGATGCCCATCGCGAAGAGCGTTGCGTTCGCGAACGCGCCGCCGGTGAGCATATTGATATAGCCGAGCGCCGTCCCGTCCGCGTTCTGCATCAGGCTCGCGAGCGCGCCCGCGTCCAGAAACGGGATCGGGATGACGGAGCCGAACCGGAACACCACGATGATGAGCAGGGTAAAGAGCAGTTTCTTGCGAAGTTCGGGGATCTTCCAAGCGTTTTTCAGTGTGTTGAACAACTCAGATCACCTCGGCCTTCCCGCCGGCGGCTTCGATCTTCTCCTTTGCGGCAGCGGAGAAAGCATCCGCCTGAACGGTGACCTTCTTTGTGAGCGTACCGCCGGCAAGGATCTTCACCGCGTCGCAGCCGGAGGGAACGAGACCGGCGTTCTCGAGAACTTCGCGATTCACCACCGCGTCGTCTTCAAAGGCGTTGAGGGCGCTGACATTGACAGCGAACACCTCTTTCCTGAAGATGTTGTTGAATCCGCGCTTCGGGAGACGGCGCTGCAGAGGCATCTGGCCGCCTTCAAAGCCGGGACGGAAGCCGTGGCCCGCACGGGCCTTCTGGCCCTTGTGGCCCTTGCCGGCCGTCTTGCCGTTGCCGGAGCCGTGCCCGCGGCCGATGCGCTTCGCGTCGTGCTGGGCGCCGGGGACCGCCCTGAGTTCATTGAGCTTCATTTTCGCACACCTCCTTAACCTTTGGTGACCTCTACGAGATGGTCGATCTTATGGATCTTTCCCGCAGTCTGCGCGTTGTCGGGCTGCTTCGTGACATCTCCGACCTTCTTGAGGCCCAGCGAATATGCCGTTAGGATCTGCGGCTTTTTGCAGCCGATGAGGCTCTTTTTGAGCGTGATCGTTACGTCTGCCATTTCGAACCCTCCTTACAGGATCTCTTGCACGGCCTTCCCGCGCACCGCCGCGACCTCCTCGGCCGTGCGGAGCTGAGAAAGACCGGCCAGCGTCGCGCGAACGACGTTGCACGGGTTCGTGGAACGCAGCGCCTTTGTACGGATGTCCTTGATGCCGACGCTCTCCACGACCGCACGCACCGGGCCGCCGGCGATAACGCCGGTACCGGGGGCGGCGGGCTTGAGGATCACGCGGCCCGCGCCGAACTCGCCGAGCACCTCATGCGGGATCGTGGAGCCCTTGAGCGCAATGCGCTGCAGGTTCTTCTTCGCATCCTCGATGCCCTTGCGGATGGCGTCCGGAACTTCGCCGGATTTGCCGATGCCAAATCCCACGATGCCGTTGCCGTCGCCCACGACGACGAGCGCCGCGAACTTGAAGATGCGGCCGCCTTTGACGGTCTTCGATACGCGGTTGATCGCGACAACGCGCTCCTTCAGATCAAGGACGGATGCGTCAATTTTCGTAGCCAAAACAGTTTCCTCCTCGTCTTAGAAATTGAGGCCGCCCTCACGGGCGCCGTCCGCCAGCTCCTTGACGCGGCCGTGGAAAATGTAGCCGCCGCGGTCGAAAACGACATCTTTGATGCCCTTTTCCGCCGCACGCTCAGCGATGATCTTGCCGACCTCTTTGGCCGCTTCCTTGTTGCTGCCGTTCCCGGTGAAATCCTTCTCCACCGTGGAAGCCGCGCACAGCGTGACACCGTTCTCATCGTCGATGATCTGCGCGTAGATGTGCATGTTGGAGCGGAAAACATCGAGGCGCGGTCTCTCCGGCGTACCGGCGATCTTGCCGCGCACACGCTTGTGGCGGCGCAGTCTGGCTGCGTTCTTATCTGCCTTATGAACCATTTGATTTCACACTCCTTCTGATTATTTGCCCTTGCCGGCCTTGCCTTCTTTGCGGCGGATGACTTCGTTCGCGTACTTGATGCCCTTGCCCTTATACGGCTCCGGCGGACGCTTCTCGCGGACTTCCGCTGCGAACTGGCCGACCTTCTGCTTATCCGCGCCGTGGATGATGATCTTGTTCGGCGCGGGGACCTCGATGGTGATCCCGTCCTTCTCGGGCACGATCACCTGATGGGAATACCCCAGGTTCATGACGAGATTCGTGCCCTGCTTCTGCGCACGGTAGCCGACGCCGTTGACCTCGAGCTCCTTCTGGAAGCCCTCCGTCACGCCGACGACCATGTTGTGGATCAGCGTGCGGGTGAGGCCGTGCAGCGAGCGGTTCTCTTTCTCGTCGTTCGGACGTGTGACATGGACCTCGGAGCCTTCCACCGTGATGTGCATCACGGGCTGGAAGCTCTGTGTGAGCATCCCCTTCGGGCCTTTCACGGTTACGCTGGCGCCTTCGACCTTCACTTCGACGCCCGCGGGAATATTTATCGGTTTTCTTCCAATTCTGGACATTTATCCTAGCACCTCCAATTTACCAGATGAACGCGAGGACCTCGCCGCCGATGTTCAGCTTGCGCGCCTCACGGTCCGTCATGACGCCGCGGGACGTGGAGACGATCGCGGTGCCCAGACCCTTCATGACGCGCGGCATCTCGGCCGCGTTGGAGTAGATGCGCAGACCCGGCTTGGAAACGCGCTTTAAGCCCTTGATGGCCGCGACGCCGTCCACATACTTCAGCGTCACGGTGATGACGCCCTGCTTGCCGTCCTCCCGGACCGTGAAGTTCTTCACATATCCCTCGTCCACAAGGATCTGGCAGATCGCCTTCTTCATGTTGGAAGCGGGGATTTCCACGGTCGCGTGGCGCGCGGACTGCGCATTGCGGATTCTGGTGAGCAGGTCGGCGATGGTATCAGTAATCTGCATGATGAGTGAACCTCCTAATAACCTTACCAGCTTGCTTTCTTGACGCCCGGGATCTGGCCCTTGTAGGCGAGCTCCCTGAAGCAGATACGGCAAATGCCGAACTTGCGAAGGTAGGCGTGCGGCCGGCCGCAGATCTTGCAGCGGTTGTATTCACGCGTGGAGAACTTCTGCTCTCTCTTCTGCCTGATTTTCAGTGAAGTCTTGGCCACAGTATTCCCTCCTTACTTTTCAAACGGAGCGCCCATGAGCGTCAGAAGCTCGCGGCCCTCTTCGTCGGTGTTCGCCGTCGTCACAAAGCAGACGTCCATGCCGCGGACACGATCGACCTTGTCGTACTCGATCTCCGGGAAGATGAGCTGCTCGCGGATGCCGAGGCTGTAATTGCCCCTGCCGTCGAACGCGTTCGGGTTGATGCCGCGGAAGTCGCGCACGCGCGGCAGCGCCACGTTGAAGAGGCGGTCCATGAACTCCCACATCTTCTCGCCGCGGAGCGTCACCTTCAGGCCGATGGGCATGCCCTCGCGGACCTTGAAGTTCGCGACGCTCTTCTTCGCCTTGCAGACCACCGGCTTCTGCCCGGTGATCTTCGCGAGGTCGCCGGAGATCGCGTCGATGGCCTTCGCGTTGTCCTTCGCCTCGCCGGCGCCGACATTGATGACGATCTTGTCCAGCCGCGGGATCTGCATCACGCTCTTGTAGCCGAACTTCTTCATCAGAGCGGGCGCTGCCTCGGCTTTATAAAAATCATTCAGTCTAGCCATGTTCCTCTTCCTCCATTAAAGCGACTCGCCGCATTTTTTGCAGATGCGCTCCTTGGTGCCGTCCTCATAGATCTTGTGGGCGACACGCGTGGGCTTGCCGCAGCGGGGGCACACGATCTGCACCTTGCTCGAATAGATGGCGCTCTCGGCCTTGATGATGCCGCCGGGCTCGCCCATTCTGCGGGGCTTGACGTGCTTCGAAACGAAATTCGCGCCCTCGACGATGACCTTGCCCTCCTTCGGGGAAACGGCCAGGATCTTGCCCTTCTTGCCGCGGTCGCGGCCGTTGAGAATGACGACGGTGTCGCCGGTCTTCACATGGATCTTACTCATTCTGGGACACCTCCATCAAAGCACTTCCGGGGCAAGCGACAGGATCCTCAGATACTCGTGATCGCGCAGCTCGCGCGCCACGGGCCCAAAGATACGCGTGCCTCTCGGGGTCTTGTCGTCGCGGATGATGACCGCGGCGTTCTCGTCAAAGCGGATGTAGGAACCGTCCTCGCGGCGGACGCCCGTCGCGGAGCGGACGATCACGGCCTTGACCACTTCGCCCTTCTTTACGACGCCGCCCGGCGCTGCCTTCTTCACAGAGGCCACCACGACGTCTCCGATATTTGCATACCTCCGGCCTGTTCCGCCGAGGACGCGGATGCACATGAGCTCCTTCGCCCCCGTGTTGTCGGCCACTTTGAGGTAAGTCTGCTGTTGAATCACAGTGTATTCCTCCTTTGGCTAAAGCCAATCACTTGGCTTTCTCAATGACCTCAACCAGGCGCCATCTCTTGTCCTTCGAGAGGGGGCGGGTCTCCATGATCCGCACGCGGTCGCCCACGCGGCAGGTGTTCTCCTCGTCATGGGCCTTGCGGCGCACGGTGCGCTTGATGATCTTGTTGTAGAGCGGGTGACGGTAGCTGTCTTCCACGGCCACAACGATCGTCTTGTCCATCTTATCGCTGACGACGCGTCCGACGGTCGTCTTTCTCATGTTTCTTTCGCTCATCGTTTCGTCCTCCTCCCTTAAGCGTTCCGGCCGAGTTCATTCGCGCGCATGACGGTCTTGACGCGGGCGATGTCCTTCTTCACGGCGGAGATGCGCATCGGGTTCGCGACCTGATTGCTCGCGAGCTGGAAACGGAGGTTGAAGAGCTCGGTCTTGAGATCATTCAGTTTCGTGTTCAGTTCCTCTTCGGTGAGCTGTCTGATTTCAGAGGCTTTCATTACGCTTCGCTCCCTTCCTTGCGGACAAACTTGGACTTGATCGGCAGTTTGCTGCCGGCAAGACGGAGTGCCTCGCGGGCGGTCTCTTCGGGGATGCCGCCCAGCTCAAACATCACTCTGCCGGGCTTCACGACGGCGACCCAGTATTCCGGGGAACCTTTACCGGAACCCATGCGGGTCTCGGCGGGCTTCTGGGTGATCGGCTTATCCGGGAAGATCTTGATCCAGACCTTGCCGAAACGTTTGCAGTAACGCGTCATGGCGACACGGGCGGCCTCGATCTGGTTGGAGGTGATCCACGCGGGCTCCATCGCCATCAGGCCGTATTCGCCGTAAGTCACCTTATCGCCGCGGTACGCGCGGCCCGTCATACGGCCGCGGTGCACTCTGCGGTACTTGACTCTCTTCGGCATCAGCATTTACGCGCGCCCCCCTTCTCTTCTTCCGTTGTTGTTCGGTCTGCGGTCGCCGCGCGGACGGTCGTTCCGGCGGTCTCCGCCTCTTCTGTCGTCCCGGCGGCCCTCTCTGCGGTCGCGGTTGTCCCGGCCGCCTTCTCTGCGGTCGCGGCGGTTCTCGTGGCGGTCGCGGCTGTCGTTGAGGATCTCGCCCTTATAGAGCCACACCTTCACGCCGATGCGCCCGTAAGTGGTCGCGGCCTCGGCAAAGCCGTAGTCGATGTCCGCGCGGATGGTCTGCAGCGGGATCGTGCCGTCGTGATACTGCTCGCTTCTCGCGATCTCGGCGCCGTTGAGACGGCCGGACACCATGATCTTGATGCCCTTCGCGCCGAGCTTCATCGAGCGGCCGATGCACTGCTTCATCGCACGGCGGAACGCGATGCGCTTTTCGAGCTGCTGCGCCACGTTCTCCGCGACGAGCTGCGCGTCGAGATCCGGGGAGCGGACCTCCACGATGTTGATGACCGTCGGCTTGCCGAGGATCTTCTCGCACTGGGCGCGGAGCTTCTCGATCTCCGTGCCGCCCTTGCCGATGACCATGCCGGGCTTCGCGCAGTGGATGTGTACGCGCACGCGGGAGGCGTCGCGCTCGATCTCGATCTTCGGGATGCCGGCGGAGTAGAGCTGCTTCTTCAGCGTCTTGCGCAGGTTGTAGTCCTGCACCAGCGTGTCGCCGAAAGCGGCCTTGCCCGCGTACCAGCGGGAATCCCAGTCCTTGATGACGCCCACACGGAGACCGTGGGGATTAACTTTCTGACCCATACTCTATAGCCTCCTCGCTCATTCCTTTTCCTTCACGACCATCGTGACGTGAGAGGTCCTCTTCAAAACGCGGTATGCGCGGCCCTTGTCTCTCGGGCGGATGCGCTTGAGCGTCGGGCCGGGAGTGACGAAGCACTCGGAAACGTAGAGCGCGCTGCGGTCCATGCTGTGGTTGTTCTCCGCGTTCGCGATGGCGCTCCGAAGCAGCTTCTCGAGGTCGGCGCTCGCCGCCTTCGGCGTGTGCCGGAGGATCGCGAGAGCCAGGTCAACCGGCTTGTTGCGGATGAGGTCGAGCACGATCTCGACCTTGCGCGGAGAGATGCGGGTATATTTCAGATATGCTTTGGCTTCCATATTTCCCTCGTCCTTTCTCTCAGCGGCTCGTTTTTGCGCCCGCGTGCCCGCGGAACGTGCGGGTGGGGGCGAACTCGCCGAACTTGTGGCCGACCATGTCCTCCGTCACATAGACCGGGACATGCTTGCGGCCGTCATGGACGGCGACGGTGTGTCCGACGAAGTCCGGGAAGATCATCGAGGCGCGGCTCCATGTCCGCAGGATCTTCTTCTCGCCCTTCTCGTTCATTTCACGGACCCTCTTCAGCAGCGCGGGCTGGCAGAAAGGACCCTTCTTCAAACTTCTGCTCATGATCGGTTAGGCTCCTTTCCTGTCTCACTTGCCGTTGCGGCGTCTGACAATGAACTTGTTGCTGGCCTTCTTCTTCGAGCGCGTCTTGTAACCGAGCGCCGGCTTGCCCCACGGGGTGACCGGGCCGGGACGGCCGACCGGGCTCTTGCCCTCGCCGCCGCCGTGTGGGTGATCGTTCGGGTTCATGACGGAGCCGCGGACCGTCGGGCGCCAGCCCATGTTGCGCTTGCGGCCGGCCTTGCCGACCTTCACGTTCTCGTGGTCGATGTTCGAGACCTGGCCGACGGTCGCCATGCAGATCTCGGAGACGTTGCGCAGCTCGCCGGAGGGGAGACGCAGCAGCGCCAGACCGTCCTCCTTCGCCATGAGCTGGGCCATGATGCCCGCCGCTCTGGCAAGCTGCGCGCCCTTGCCGGGATACAGCTCCACGTTGTGGACAAAGGTGCCGACCGGGATGTTCTTCAGCGGCAGCGCGTTGCCGGGCTTGATGTCCGCGTCTTCGCCGGAGGTGATCTTGTCGCCCACCGAAAGGCCGTAAGGCGCGATGATGTAGCGCTTCTCGCCGTCCTCATACTGGACGAGCGCGATGAACGCCGAGCGGTTCGGATCGTATTCCACCGTGAGGACGGTGGCTTCCATCCCGTGCTTCTGACGCTTGAAGTCGATGATGCGGTACTTCTTTCGATTGCCGCCGCCGCGGTGGCGGACGGTGATGCGGCCGTAGCTGTTGCGGCCCGCCGACTTGTTCTTCGGCGCGAGGAGGCTCTTTTCAGGGCCGCCCTTGCTCAGCCCGTTGTAGTCCGTGACGGACATGTTGCGCCGGGCGTTCGTAGTCGGCTTGTAATTCTTGATTGCCATGATGCGGTTTCTTTCCTTTCTGTTCGGCGCGGCGTTTCTCCCGCCGCGGGCGCTTTCGCGCCGGGTCGTTTCCCCCGTGGCTTTGCGGGAACGGGCCGTTCCCATTCATGCCCGCCGGCACTTCGGGCGCGTGCCCCGCCGGCGCTGTCTTTAGATCATCGTGTCAAAGAACTCGATGGTCTTGCTGCCCTCGGTCAGCTTCACGACGGCCTTCTTCCAAGCCTTGGTGTAGCCCTCATAGCGCCCCTGGCGGCGCATCTGGCCGCGCACATGCAGCGTGTTGACCTTTTCGACCTGGACCCCGAAGAGCTGCTCGACAGCCTTCGCGATCTCGATCTTGTTCGCATCGGGATGGACCTCAAACGTGTACTTTTTGTCCACGGAGCACTCTCTCGACTTTTCGGTGATGATCGGGCGGATGATGATGTCCTGCGCTTTCATTATGCGTACACCTCCTCGATGCCGGCGACGGCCTCCTTCGCGACGATAAAGCTGTCCGCGTTGAGGATGTCATAGACGTTCAGCTCGTTGACCTGCGCGGTCTTGACGCCGGGGATGTTGCGCGCGGAATTGATGACCTTGCGGTCCACGTTCGGCAGAACGATCAGCGCTTTCTTTCCCGCGCCGAGCGCTTCGAGCATCTGTGCGATGGTCTTGGTCTTGAACGCCTCGGTGGTGATCGCGTCAACCACGATCATCTGCTCGTCGCGCACCTTGCTGGAGAGTGCGGACTGCATCGCGAGGCGGCGGACCTTCTTGTTTGGGGTCTGGGTGTAGTCGCGGGGCTTCGGCGCGAAGACGATGCCGCCGTGGGTCCACTGCGGCGCGCGGGTCGAACCCTGGCGCGCGCGGCCGGTGCCCTTCTGGCGCCACGGCTTCTTGCCGCCGCCGGAGACCTCTGCCCTCGTCAGCGCGGACTGTGTGCCCTGCCGCTGGTTTGCGAGGTACGCCTTGACCATGTCGTTCATCACGGGAACGTTGGGCTCGATGCCGAAAACGGCTTCGGAAAGCTCCATTTCGCCGAGCGCCTTGCCCGCCATATCTTTAATCTGGATCTTAGGCATTACGGTTCCTCCTTCCCTTACGCTTTCACGCTGTCACGGATGACAACGATGCCGCCGTTCGGGCCGGGGATCGCGCCCTTGACGGCGATGAGATTGTTCTCCGCGTCTACCTTGACAACGCTGAGATTCTGGACCGTGACCTTCTCGGCGCCGAGGTGTCCGGCCATCTTCATGCCCGGGAACACGCGGGACGGATCCGAGATGGCGCCGTTGGAACCGCCGTGACGGGCGACCGGGCCGGTGCCGTGGGATTCCTTGAGGCGGTGGTAATGCCAGCGCTTGATGACGCCGGCATAGCCCTTGCCCTTGCTCGTGCCGGTGACATCGACCTTTTCGCCCGCCGCGAACGTGTCGGCCTTGATGAGGTCGCCGACATTGAGCGCGGCGCAGTCCGCGAGGCGGAACTCCTTGAGGACCTTCTTCGGGGCGACGTTGCCCTTCTTGAAGTGGCCCGTGAGGGGCTTCGAGACGCGCTGCGGCTTCTGGTCGCCGAAGCCGACCTGCACGGCGTCGTAGCCGTCGTTTTCAGCCGTCTTCTTCTGGGTGACGACGCACGGCCCCGCCTCCACGACGGTGACCGGCACGACGACGCCCTTTTCGTCGAAGATCTGCGTCATGCCGATCTTCCTGCCGATGATTGCTTTCTGCATGCTGTTTTCCTCCTTCGGTTATTGGTCGGCTCTCGCCGACATGACCTCTCTTCCGTTTGGTCGGGAACCCGTCTCGCCTTTTACAGCTTGATCTCGATCTCGACGCCGGCCGGGAGCTCGAGCCCCATCAAGGCCTCGACGGTCTTGTTGCTGGGTCTCAAAATATCGATCAGTCTCTTGTGGGTGCGCATCTCGAACTGCTCGCGGGAGTCCTTATCTTTGTGGACCGCGCGCAGGATCGTGATGATCTGCTTCTCCGTGGGGAGCGGGACCGGGCCGGAAACCCTGGCGCCGGTGCGCTTCGCCGTCTGCACGATCTTCTCGGCGGACTGGTCCACCACCTGATGGTCGTACCCCTTGATCCTGATGCGAATTTTCTCTTTGACTGCCACTTGGATCGCCTCCTGTTGCTTTAATAGTTGGCGGGCGGAGCTTTTGCCGTTTTCGAACGCCGCTCGCGCGACATTCTTTACACCTTCCCGGGTGTTCCTCGCGGGGCCATAAGAAAACCGGAGATCACAAACTGTGAAATCCGGGGAAAACCCTAGGCCCTTTTCGCAAAAGCCCACATCTTCTCCCTTTTCGGCTCGGGTACCCTGCGGCCTTTGCGCCTTAGAAATCGGCGCATGGTTCCGCGTCTGTTCTGACCCAGCCAAAAAGCTGTTCGCCCGGTTTGAAATCGGACATACTCCACGGAAAAACCGGCTCAGAGAGCCGCAACCTCCCGCTTCAACGCATATCTGTCGCAG